>CALMZV010000049.1 GCA_937870755.1 uncultured Methylocystaceae bacterium | reverse complement strand
ACGGCCTCGACCCGGATCGCGATCTTGCCGGCGCAAAAGTCGATCGGCGCGACGCGATGGGATTTGGAGAGGGAGAAGAACGGATAGGCCATGAGATCCTGCGCGTCTCGTGGCGCGAAATCGCCGGGGAGCGCCCGGAACAGGTCGAGCTGTCCGCGCTCCGAGAGGGACTGATGCCGCGCCGCCATTCTGAAACCGCGATCAGCGTGCGAAGCGGCCAGGCTGCGCCACAAGCGGCTGCACCTGACGCTTGGCAGGCAGCACGTTGCCCCGCGGATCGGAGGTCGAGGTCACCGCGCCACGCGCGGCCCAAGCTTCGAGATCGTCTACCGAATAGACGACGCGCCCGCCGAGCTTGCGATAGGCCGGGCCAGTCCCGTAGGTGCGATGTTTCTCCAGCGTGCGGGCGGAAAGGCTGAGGAATTCAGCCGCTTCCTTGGTGCGCAGAAAGCGCGGCGGCAAAACGGCGAGGTCGGGTCGCATGGATCGGCCTTTCGTGATCTTCGGTGGGGCCGCCGATGATCGGCGGCGGACGAAGGTCACGATGGCGAAGGGCGAGTGTCGGGATGGAGGGCGAAGTTGGGGGGTATCGAAATCGCCCACCGGGCGAGCCATCTACGCCTAAGAAACGCGGCGATGCCGAAGCAGTTTGCGATAGCCACCCGCGATCATGGTTCGGGCATCGCGGATCAGCGCCTTGACGGCATACCGCACTGAAGAAGTTTGCCATTCGCTGCGGTCCAGTGCGCCGGTTCTGAATATGACCTGCGCGATCTCGCGCCCGGTCGCGCCGGCCCGATTACCGTCGAAAGCTTGCAGCATTCGGCGCATCCGTGCCCGTTGCTGGGCAGTCAAACGTGTTTCGGGAGGAACCGCACGGCCATGCAGAGCAGCCAGAAGCCGATAAGCGGCTTCGAGACGATCGAACCCATCCACACCGAGCGGGATGATTGCTGCTGTAGCTGCAAGACCCTCGTGAATGAGTTGAAGTTGCTGGCCGCTGCCGAGGTCAAACAGCAAGTAAGCAGTGTTGTTTTCGGTCACTGAGACCGCTGCATCGATAACCGGTGGCGGATCGACTGGGCCCAACTCGGCTGGCGAAGCTCCGAGCACCAGGATGCTGGTGTCATGCTGCGGTAGCCAAAAGACGGTGGCGTCTGGTGGGGCGCGCAGAGGATCGACAGGGAAATCGTAACCCCCATTGCTGACGGATCTTACCTGTCAGCTCTTGTCGATCGACATGCGCGTCATCAAACGCTTCGTAGTCATGGTCATAAGCATCGTTTCGGCGCAGCCACTCCCAGGCAAGGTCGGATGCGGTGAGATCATCGATGTGATCGTAGTGCGCGGGCGAGCGCCACAGGGATGCGTCCGGCGTCATCGCGTTCCTCCCATCGATTGACCAAATTGCGGGAGCGATATGATTTCCCGGAAAGGTTGATTGAGGGAAGAGGTCTTGACGGCAGAGAGCGATGCCGGGGCGGCATCACTCGGTCAGTGCCTTTGACTGTCGCGGACCAGATTTCGATAGCCGCGGTCGGACATCCAGCGCGCACGGGCAAGATGCGAGTCGTGGATCAGGCGACAACGTCTTGGATCGAGTTCGGGATCGAGACCGAACAGAATCTGTACAGCCTCGCGCCAGTCGGCACCATCGCGAGCGGCGTCGAGCAAGCGGAGATACAAAGTCATGTGCTTTCGGTCATAGGGCGTCAGACCCTGGCCGGTAGGTGGTTCGTCAAGAAACTGCGGGGCTGATCGTGTCACCGGGCCATCCTATTCGCCTGACGCGATCCTGTTAACCAAATCCGCCGCCGTCATTGACGCAGGACATGCGGACCGTGGAAAAACAGGCAGGATCGCCGCCGCGTCGGCGCGACGGCTAGGATGGGGATCGTCGCTGGTGTTCGTCATGAAGCCGCAGCACTCCTTCGCCCTTGTCGGTGGACAGAAGGACGACGCCAGCGGCTTCCAGTGCCCGCCTGACTTGATCGCGCGTCGTCTCATACACATCAAGCCCGCTTTCGGATTCGAGGCGTTTGAGAGCGGTCAGCGATACTCGGGCCTTGTCAGCGAGCGTCTCCTGCGTCCAACCCAGCAACGCGCGTGCGGCCCGTGATTGTCGGGCGGTGATCATGCATGATCACCTCCCACCGGCCGAAACGCACTTGCCAGAACTACGGCTATTTTAGTCGTTCTTGGACTGAGCGCCACCACAATTCGGTGTTTGTGGTGCTCAACTTTTGGCCCGTCGCCGCTCTACGTGCCGAACTGATTCGGTTTTGGCGGGTAAGCGGCCCCGGCCTTTCGACCGGGGCCTTGCTCCGGGGGCTCAGTCGCCCCGGCGCCCGTTGGGACGGGACCAGATCAGCGAGTAACCTTCGCCATCCTCGTCGTCGAAGAGATTGGCGTAGATCGGGGCGTTGAAGCTCGGATCGTCGAGCTTGAGGCCCAGATAGTCGCGGCCCTCGTTGGAGCGCTTGGACCAGGCGGCGCCGATCTCGGCGCGGCCGACCAGGACCCGGTGGCTGGGGGCGTTCTCGCCGGTGGAGCGCAGGTCGGGGACGATGCGCACGCCCTTGGCCTGGACGCTGAGGGTGACGATTTCGCCGGTGAATTCGTTCGAGCCGGTCTTCTTGAAGGTGCCGATGGTCGCCATGGTAAGTCTCCGTTTTTGCGTTTTCGAGCCCGCACCATGCGGCCTCGATGGCGATCGGTGGGCCGGAGGCGACCGACGACGCATCGCTTGCGACCGAAGCGGAGCGGAGGACGGCGCAGGCGCGACTTTCTTGTCTCGCGAGGAATGGGTGAAACCCAGGGGAAGAAAGTCGTGACGCGCCGTTGCGGCATAGGCGGTCGAGGCGAAGCCGGCCTTCGGCCAGATCAGGCCATTGGAGAGGCCGTGAGGTGCGCTCGTTCAACGGGACAGATGAAGGAGACGCACGGCGACATCTCGCGATCGGCAAGAGAACAGGACCGGCGGTTCACCGGCATCTTTGCATCTTGCAGGACAGGCAGGTTGTGCTCCCTCCCGTGCCCGGCCACCACAGAACAAACCCGTCACCCATGTTCGGGTTTTGCCGCCATTCGTGTGTGCCGCTGATCGAAGCTCCCTCGAGGGTGCGGGCCTTGGGGCGCGGCTCCGATCCGTCGCTCCTGCCCAACACCCACGCGATCTCTGGCGACAGGGATGGCGTCTATCCCCGCTGTACGGGCGTTGCCGCCCACGGTGTCGGGGCCGCCTAAGCCCGCGCCAGCCCCTGGTTTGCAGGGTCGGGCGCTGCCATGCCCGCAATGCGCAGAAACGCCGTGATGCCCACCGCAATCGAGCCGAGGACCGAGAAGACGATCTGCCAAGTCTCCGAAGGGATGGTGTGTTTCACGATTCCGTGGACGGCGTGATAACCCGCGATGACGGCGGGCGCGACGAAGATCGCGGCGATCGCAAACTTGGCCCAGAGCGGACGGACGGTTGCAAGCAAGATCTGGCCGAAGCCGAGCGTCAGCCCGGCCGCGACCGTGCCGATGAGGATTGCGCCCAGCCAGCCTGCGCCAGTGTGATAGGCCCAGCCGCCAGCGGTGACACCTGCGAAGAAAGGCAGCGCGAAGACGGCGAGCGTAAACAGCAGCCAGCAGAAGAAGCCGATGGCTGCGATGGACAAGATGATGCCAAAAATGAACATGGTGGTGTCTCCGAGACAGAAAGGTCTGAAGGTCGCGCCTCCACCACCACCGCGGCGCGACCGGAACCATAGCAGAACATCGCCGTCGGCGGGAGCGGAAACCAGCAGGGTTTCGGCATCGCGCGCGGTGATTTTCTGCCGGTCATGGGGCGAAAGGGTCGATTTCATCGACGATGGCCACGCTGTCGCCGTCATATTCGCTGGCGGGCATGACCGAGAGCGTGCCGTCACCGGCGCGGAAGATGACGATGACGGCCATCAGGGTGGTGGCGAGGCTGAAGGCGAAGGCGTGTGCGTCGTGGAAGGACATTGATCCAGCTCCTGTTTCGAGCGGAGGTCCATCCCCCGCTGACAGGCGCCCGATGTGTTCGGCCGAGGGCCGCAATCACCGCGACAGGCGCAGCCGAAGCGGCGGCACGCGCATGCGTAGTCCGACCCTTTACGGGTTGATGGCGTCAGGCCCTCGGCCGGACCAAGGATCAGCGCATTTGAAGCGGGGGGTGGCTCTGCTCTGCATGGGCCGCTGATAACTCCATAGATGTCATGCCCTCCGTCGTGCGAAGTCACTGTATGTCGGCTATGTTGGCATTGGCTGACTCGGATTCTGCGTCTTCAGCCTTGAGGCAGTCATGGTGACACATGCTTCAGTAAGAGAGCGAGGATCTACCGCATGGGAGAAATTAATATTCCTCGCGATCAGCAGACTGCCATCACGGCGATCGACGCCAGAGAATTGGACAGGCTGATCGACCAGGCAATCCGGGAGGAACGATCGGGCGAATTGCACCGTCTCCCTCTCGCGGCCTGCGGCTCCCACATCGGAACAAAGCTCCATTCCTTCGACCGGGCGTTGGCGAAACACCGCGAGGCCAAGGCGCCGCGAAAGCGGGCGGAAACTGGGGATGCCCTTCGACGCGCAGGCCATGATTTGTCCTTTGCCGTTGGGGCTATGAAGCAGCGTTTGGAAACCGAACAGAAGGACGCTCAACTCTTCATCGTCGATGACCAGATTGTGCCGCCCTACCGCTTCACCACGCAAATGAGTGTCAGGGTGAGATATCGGTGGCGGCGAACCATCGAGGACGAATGGCAATGGGGTAGCATTACCTTTGTCCATCACCACGACCCGCGCCCAAACTACGCGGTGCCGGTGCCCACGCGGAAGCCAAGCGCCGCCAAACAGGAGCAGGAGCTTCAGAACCGACTTTATCAGACCTGGGAACACCTGATGCGCGGCGCGCTTTATTCGGTGAGAGATTATTTCAGGGCCGGCGGTGACGGTGCCAAGATTCCAGAGACGTTCCAGGTAACGGTCGATTCCTACAGCCGCGATCTGAACAACTACAGCACGCAATTCTGGCGCCAGCAGCCCTGATCGCCTTCGCCCTTACTGTAGTGAAATAAGGGATGGCGGCGCTTACGCGCCGCCCGTGCCGAACCGATAGACCGGGATGCCGAGCTTCCTGGCTTTGTCGGCGAGGTTGTCCTGGATGCCCGTGCCGGGGAAGATAAGGACGCCGATCGGCATCATCGCCAGCATGGCGTCGTTGCGCTTGAACGGGGCGGCCTTGGCGTGCTTCGTCCAGTCGGGCCTGAAGGCGACCTGCGGCACCTTGCGCGTCTCCGCCCATTTGGCGGCGATCTTTTCGGCCCCTTTCGGGGAACCGCCGTGCATCAGCACCATGTCGGAGTGCTTGGCGTGAACCTGGTCGAGTTTGGCCCAGATCAGCTTGTGGTCGGCGGTGTCGCCGCCGGAGAAGGCGATCTTCGGGCCGGCTGGCACGAGCACCTCGGTGTCAGCGCGGCGTTTGGCGGCGATGAAGTCACGGCTGTCGATCATCGCAGCGGTGAGGTGGCGATGGTTGACCCTCGATCCTGTGCGCTGGGACCAGGGCGAACCGGTGGCGCGGTGGTAGTGGTCTGCGGCGCTGTCGCGGAAGACTTCCAGGCTGTCGCGCCGTTCGATCAATGATTGCCCGAGTTCGATGAGACGTTCGAGCTGGACGGATTTGACCTCCGATCCGTCCTGTTCGCGCTGGAGCCGTTTCTGCGCCTGCTCGTTGTCGTCGAGCTTGCGGTCTGCCCGTTCGACGGCGCGGTGGAACATATTGACGGTGGACCAGAGGAGGTCGTCGAGGTCAGGATCGAGGCTCGTATCGGCCACGGTGGAGATCAAGGCGTCGAAGATGTCGGCGACGGCGCCTTCGATGATGCGGTCCTCCGGCACGGGCCTGGGATCGGCTTCGTCTTCCGAAGGTCGGTAGCCGTAGAGCTGAAGCTCCTGCGCGATCTGGTCGGTCGGCGATGCAGCGTGTTCGGGTTCGTAGTCGTCATGCTCGCTCATGGGATGCTCCGTCGGTTGGACCGCGACCGTCGCGGCCTTCATGGCGACGAAGCCGTCGGGCGGGACGGACCTGCACCCGGAGCGAAGCGAGAGGGCCGAAGCGCAGCGAAGGATGGCGAAGGCCGGCGATTTTGCTTCGCGATGGAAAGCGGCCCCCCTTTCTCTTCTTTGGGGGCCGCGCCGGAAAATCGTTGGCCGCAGCCATTGCCGATCCGGCTCGGCTGACGGCCGATCGCCCTCTAGAAGGCCGAGGCGCGGTCCTCTCCGAGGGTTGAACGCATCCGGGCGGGCATGATGATTGCGGCCCTGACACTCCTTGCCGGCGACTATCCCGCTTCGAGCCAGAAACGGGCGACGTCCGGCGGTGCGAGCTGCACCCGCAGATTGGCGCGGAGCGCGTCGATGCCGAGGCGTCGGAGATCCTCGTTGAAGTCCTCCAACACCGGCGAGAGCACGATGGCCTCGATCCCGGCCGTGTTCGCGCGTTCGACCAGGCTATCCCGCGCGCTGTCGCCCGCCGGGTCATTGTCGCGGACGATGTAGAGCCGGCGCAGGGTCTCGGGGAACAGGAAGGCGGCCAGATGGGCAGCGGAGAGCGCCGCCGCCATCGCCATGTGCGGTATCGCATGACGTACTGACAGGACGCTTTCGATGCCTTCGCCCGCCGCCATCACCTTGCTGGCGATCCCGAAACGGACGGCGTGACCGAGCAGGTCGCCCATCGCCTTGCGCGGCGTATCGATCGGCGCCTTGCCGGAGCCGTCAGGAGCGAGCCAGGTCCGATGCGCGCCAGTGATCGTGCCCCTGAGATCGGTGACGGCGGCGATCATCGCCGGCCAGGTTTCGGTCGGGCCATGATCGTCGGGCCGATAGTAGCAGCGTGGATGGAAACGGAGGTTTTCGGTTCCGTGCAAAGCCGCAATGCCGCGATGACGGAGATACGCCTCTACGGGGGTACTACCGATCGGCTGTGACATGGCGAACAATCGTCTTGCCGCTTCGGTCGAGCCTGACGGAGCTGGTTTGCTCGGTCTCTTCTTCGGTGCCGGTGCCGGTGCGGGTTCGGGACGCGGCAGGCTGAGGAAGGTGCTGGCTTCCGCTACGACATCGGCGAAGTCGATGAGGCCGCAGCTTTCCCGGATCACGTCGAGCAGATCGCCATGCTCGCCGGTGGCGGCGTCGGTCCATTTGCCTGCCGGTCCCTTCGCCGTCGCCTTGAGTCGAACGAACATCGAGCGGCCGGGCGTGTTGCGGGCATCGCCGACCTGCCAGTAATTGCCCTGGCGATGGCCGGCGCCGAGATAATGGCGGCATACCGCCTCGGCCTCCCGGCCGAGACGGTTCGCCAGATCGGAAGCGTCGAGACGGGTCATCACGCCGCCTCGCGTTCGCCGATGCGCTGGACCGGATAGCGGCCCAGCACGCGCTCCAGCACCACAGGACCGGCGCTATCGGTCGGCACGAACATCCTGAGCTTCCAGGAGATGATCTCGTGGAACAGGCCGTAGGCGGTGAGCCGCTCGCGCATCGTGTCGGTGAAGCCCGACAGTTCGATGCGGTTGGCGCCCATGACGCGGACGCGGCGAAGCTGAAGCCCCTCGGCGAGGTCGAGGATGGTGCGGCCATCCATTAGCGCCAAGAAAGCGTCGGCGGGCGTGAGCGTAGCTGCGCCGGTCGTGGCGGCGTTGGCCGCCCAAGCGGGTGAGACCTTGCGGCCGACGATCCGCTCGCCCTCGTCGGTCTGGAGCCGATAGACGCGGGTGGACTCGTTTGGCAGCCGCTTCCAGATCGGCAGCAACAGACCGGCGACGACATGGATCGTGCTGTCGGAGAACTCCGGCACGTCTGCGACCTCGGCGCTCCAGGCCGTGGCGAAGTCGTTCCGCTCTGCCTCGGTCCAATGGGTCTCGCCCATCATCTTCACCGGAACGGTGTGCGATTCCATCGGCCGGATCAGCCGGACGCGGCGTTCGATCTCGCCATCATCGAGCATGATCGAGGTGGCGGGGATCTGGACGGCGGATCGGCCCGAACGCTCATTGACCAGCAGCCTGGCGCCGGGTTCGCCGAGAAAGGCGAGCGCCTCGTCCAGCGTGACCGGGCGGTTGCGCGTGCGCTGCGCGATGGTGAGCAGCCGGGTTTCC
>CALMZV010000048.1 GCA_937870755.1 uncultured Methylocystaceae bacterium | reverse complement strand
GCGTGTGATCGCGCCCAGCGTGTCGAGGCGGCGGGCGATGGTCGAGAGGAAGCGTTTCTCGGCTTTGACATCCGTGGCGATGGGCCTGAACAGCGGTGGTTGCGCCTGATTGGTCCGGTTTGTGCGGCCCAGCCCCTGAATGGCGGCATCGGCCTTCCAGCCTGGCTCCAGCAGGTAATGCACGCGCAGCCGCTGGTTTCTCGCCGAGAGTTCGGCGTGATAGCTGCGTCCGGTGCCACCGGCATCCGAGAACACGAGGATGCGCTTCTGGTCATCCATGAAGGCCGAGGTCTCGGCAAGGTTGGCAGAAGGCGCGCGGTTTTCGACCGCAAGACGTGCCGATACACCGTCGCCCTTGCGCACGATCCGCCGCGAACGGCCTGTGACCTCCGCCACCATATCCGTGCCGAAACGCTGGACGATCTGGTCGAGCGCACCGGGGACAGGCGGAAGCGAACCCAACTGCTCCAGCATCTCGTCGCGCCGGGCTACGGCTTCGCGGCATTCCACCGGCTGACCATCGCGGAAGACGGGGCGTGACGACAGGTTGCCCTCGCCATCGGTGAAGGGTTCATAGAGCTGCACCGGGAAGGAATGCTGCAAATACGAGCCGACATACTCCCTCGGCGTGACATCGACGGAAATATCGTTCCATTCCTCGGTCGGGATCTCGGACAGCCGCCGTTCCATCAGGGCTTCGCCAGTCGAGACGATCTGGATGACGGCGGCATGGCCCGCTTCCAGATCGGCCTCGATGGACCGGATCAGGGTCGGGGTTTTCATGGAGGTCAGCAGATGGCCGAAGAAGCGCTGCTTGGTGCTTTCAAAGGCCGAACGGGCGGCGGATTTGGCCTGCCGGTTCAGCGTCGCTCCCCCAGAGTCTGGGCTGCCGGTGATGTTGGCGGCTTCCATCGCCGCATCCAGGTTCCCATGAATCACGGCGAAGGCGGCAGCATATGAGTCGTAGATGTGCCGCTGTTCGTCCGTGAGCTGATGCTCGATCAGTTCATATTCGACGCCATCATAGGAGAGTGAGCGGGCGGTATAGAGGCCGAGAGATCGCAGATCGCGGGCCAGCACCTCCATCGCCGCGACGCCACCGGCCTCAATCGCCTCGACGAACTCGGCACGGGTCTGGAACGGAAAATCCTCACCGCCCCAGAGACCGAGGCGCTGTGCATAAGCAAGGTTGTGTACTGTGGTGGCCCCGGTTGCCGAGACATAAACCACGCGGGCATCGGGCAGCGCGTGCTGGAGCCGCAGGCCCGCACGTCCCTGCTGCGAGGCGGCGACATCACCGCGTTCGCCTTTTCCGCCACCGGCATTCTGCATGGAATGGCTCTCGTCGAAGATAATGGCTCCATCGAAATCGGACCCCAACCATTCGACGATCTGCTTGACGCGGGAAACCTTCTCGCCCCGGTCGTCGGAGCGTAGCGTGGCATAGGTGGTAAAAAGGATGCCTTCCGACAGCGTGATCGGCTTGCCCTGCGGGAAGCGTGACAGAGGCGTGACCAGCAACCGTTCCATGCCGAGCGCCGACCAGTCGCGCTGCGCGTCCTCGATCAGCTTGTCGGATTTGGAGATCCAGATCGCCTTGCGCCGACCGCGAAGCCAGTTGTCGAGAATGATGGCGGCGGACTGGCGGCCCTTGCCAGCGCCGGTTCCGTCACCGAGCATGAAGCCCCGGCGAAAGCGGATCGATCCGGCAGCATCCTCCGGCGCGGCGCTCACATTGTCGAAATGCTCGTCCACGGTCCAGGCACCCGCGAGATGATCGGCATGGGCTTCACCGGCGTAGATCACGGTTTCAAGCTGGGCGTCGGACAGACGCCCGCAGATGTCGGCGGGCAGCATGGGCCGGTAGGAAGGCTTCGGCGGTGCGACGGAGGCCATGGCGGCGGATTGCACCAGCTTGGTCGGGTGCGGCTGTGCGCCAGCAATACGCAGCGATTGCAGCGCATATTCTTCATAGATGGCATCGGACAGGCGAGCGCCTTCCGGTGGCGTCCAGTCCACGGTGTCATAGGCGAGTTCGACGCCCTCGGGATCATTGGCGGCAGAAGCGGCAGGTCGCGCTGTCGCGCGGGCCAGATAGCCCCGCACGGTTTTCGGCGCGGCGGTCGAAGCGGGCACGACGATCTTCGGCAATGATACCGGCGAACGCTGAGGAACATGCGCCTCGATCCATCCGATCAGCGTAGCTACATCGGGGGCGATGCCCGGTGAGGCCGGAAAACTCGCCGGATCTTCGGCGGGCAATTTGTCGATCACGGTCAGCCGCGTGTCGATCGTGGTGCCGTGCTTTGCATAGACCGCGCCCTCGACGGCGGCGGTGAACACCACACGACCACGCGCCTGCAAGCGGATGAAGGCATCACGCCATGCCGGAGCCTCGGGGCCAA
>CALMZV010000047.1 GCA_937870755.1 uncultured Methylocystaceae bacterium | reverse complement strand
CATAATTCTCAGTTATCCGTGATTTTAGGCGGTGGCGATGAATGAATCTTACAACATAGAAGGGAAGCCTCCTATCGGATTTTCGCGCAGGACGAGCGCGTCTAGCGTTTGCTCGATCGTAGAGCACATCGCCTGCAGAATGCCTCGCTTGAGACGAATGCCGAAGATCGAATGATCACCGCCTCGGTTCTCGGCCCCAAGGAAATTGCATGAGCCAAACAGAGACGCGCGTTCGGATGAGGCGTGGCGCGCCGACACTCATCCCTCCTGATTGCAGCACCTTCGGCGGCGCCGCAGTGCGGCCTCTCCCGCGGGAAACGTGACCGGGCCCGCCGGTCGTTCAACGCGGCTCGCTTCCTTCGTCTCGTCGCGGTGCCGTTCCGGCTCCGCATCCTCCCCTTCGTGCAGCTCCGCCCCGCTGTCGCGGCGCGCCTATGGGCGCGGCGTTTGAACGCCCGTCTGAGAGGTCCCGGTCCCTCGGATCCCGCGAGGCCGTACTTCCGCGGCCCTCATCCAAGGGAGCCGATCATGACGAAGGACCGTTTCGACATCCACCAGCACATCACCGACCAGATCGTGACCGCGATCGAGCATGGCGCAGGCGAGTTCCGTCTGCCCTGGCATCGTTCTGCCGGCAACATCATGCGTCCGGTCAATGTGGCCTCGAAGAAGGCCTATCAGGGCGTCAACATCCTCGCGCTCTGGGCCGAGAGCGAGCTGCGTGGTCTCGGTTCGGGTCTGTGGGGAACCTATCGTCAGTGGACGGAAGCTGGTGCCCAGGTGCGCAAGGGCGAGAAGGCGGCCTATGTGGTCTTCTACAAGGAATACGAGATCGCCGCCGATGATGCCGACGGCGATATCGAGACGCGGCTCTTTGCGCGGGCGACGCCTGTGTTCGCTGCCGAGCAGGTGGATGGCTATGCGTTGCCGATGGCACCTGTTCCTGCCGACTCGGTCGCGGTGATCGATACCGCCGAGGCCATCGTTGCCGCTACGGGTGCCGTAATCGGGTTCGGTGGTGAGCGTGCTTATTACCGTCCGTCGACCGACAGCATCCAGTTGCCGACGCGCGAGGCATTCATCGGAACGGCGACGAGCAGCCCGACCGAGGCATTCTACAGCACGCTGCTGCATGAGCTGACCCACTGGACGGCACCGAAGCAACGTTGTGACCGTGAACTCGGCAAGCGGTTTGGCGATGCTGCCTATGCCATGGAGGAGCTCGTAGCCGAGCTGGGGGCGGCGTTTCTCTGTGCCGATCTCGGGATCACGACCGTGCCGCGGGTTGACCATGCGCAGTATCTCGCCTCGTGGCTGGGCGTGCTGAAGGCCGACAAGAAGGCGATCTTCACGGCAGCTTCCAAGGCCAGCGAGGCCGTGCGGTTTCTGACGGAGCCGGGCGGCGCCTAGGCGTGCCTCCTTCTCTCGGGGCCACACCCGGCGCCGCATCTTGACATTGTCATATATTTTGTTCAGTATTGCTGACACGGAGGTCGCCATGAGTGATGGACCACATCTCAGTCTCCCGCTACGCCGCCCCTGGCCCAAGCTCGCGGAGCGCGCAGCCAAGCCAGCCTATTCGGTCGACGAGATGGTTGACGCGTTTGAAGCCGGCCTCCGACGTGAGCTCCGCGAGGTACCTTCGGTCATTCGCGAAATCATGGGCGGTGGAGAACAAGCAGCCCTGTTCGACGATGATCGTATCGGTCAATTGGAGGCGGCTCGTTCCGCCGCCTGGGGCTCGGCGCTGGCAGCAGTCGCGATTAACTGCGCAATTGAAGCCACCCAAAGTGGCCGATTCGGTGATGACGGGTTCCTGCACGCGATGAAGGCCGCGCTCCGTGAGTTCGCCTTGGGCCAATTTCGCAGCATGGAGGAGCATTACCTCGGCAAAGCCGGTATTCGCTCTGCCAGTAGCCTCCGCACTCGTCTCGATGCGTGTTTGAGGGCGACCGACCTCGGGGCTGTAGTCAGAAAATACATGACTTCTTCCGCGAGAAAAATGCCGAATCCGCCTCCGGAGATCCGTACCGGCATCGATGAGGGGCCGCATCTATGAGCCGAGGCGAACCCTGTTATGTACCGACGAGGAAGATCGAAGCGCTTGAACCGGGCCAAAGACCTCAGGAAGACACCATCGTCTTTGATTTGAACGATTGTTCCTTTTCAACGCGCGGCCTTGAAACCTTTGCCGGCAAGAACTGGCAGGCCGTGATTTACGATACGGTCGTAGTTACCGCGGCGATCGAGTTTGCCGATCGTATGGTCAAGAGGCCCGAGTCCGGTTGGCGGCGGCGCCTCATCGTTCGAATTCCTGTTCACGAGCCGGGCCAATGGGAGGCTCCCTCCGTCTATGGCGCCTTGGTAAACTGCATCTCCTTCCTGACCGGTGACGATTGGGAATTCGAGTTCGTCCAACGGCAGTTCGCTGCACGCCCGCCGGAACAGGGGGTTCTTGAACTGCCGATGCGGTCTGCCGCCGTGCTTGCCTACAGCGATGGGCTCGACTCCAGGGCAATGGCCGGGATATTCGGGAAGACGCGACGTGGTAGACTTGTTCGTGTTCGCGTCGGCCTGAATGTTGCCGACATCGACAAGGACCGTCGACACCGTGACGCCTTTACCCGTGTGCCTTATGAATTGCGCCTCAAATCGAAATCGCGCGAATCCAGTGCGCGCAGCCGGGGATTTAAATTTGCGATCATAAGTGCGATCGCATCTCATCTGACTGAAACCCACGAAATCATTATTCCGGAGAGCGGGCAGGGTGCGCTGGGACCTGCGCTGGTGTTGGTCGGGCACGGCTATCCCGATTTCCGCAACCACCCGCAATTCACGCAGCGGATGGAACGCTTCGTCTACGCCCTCTTTGGAACGCCTATCACCTACACGTTTCCGCGCATGGCATTCACCAAGGCACAGACCCTTCGCGAGTTTATCGATCTCACGGATGACACCCAAATCTCCACTGCAAAGTCGTGCTGGAGAAAGAATCACTGGGTTTCCGTAGATGGAGGCTGGCGGCACTGCGGCGTGTGCGCTGCCTGCATGCTGCGGCGCATGAGTATGCACGCTGCTGGCATACATGAGAGTCGGGACGCCTACATCTGCGAGGATATGTCCGCGCCGTCGTTGGTCGACGCCGTGGCGCCGGGCTATGACAAAGTCGAAGGCGCTTACACGCGTTACGCCATTGCGGGCGTGCTTCATCTCGATCATTTGGCGGAGATGGCGTTCAGCGACCGGCAAAGCGAGGTACGCCGTCACGCGGGTCTGGTCAGTGCCGCACTCGGCGAGACGCTGGAAAAGTCATATGGGGGCATGAAGACCATGCTTTCGATGCATGCAACTGAATGGAGAAACTTCGTGAATGAGTTGGGGACGCGCTCCTATGTAAGGCATTGGGCGCGAGTAGTACAATGACCGATGCGAACGAAAAGTTGAGCGATGGGGAAGTTGGCGAGCGTCTTCGCATAGCTCGTGAAGAAGCAGGAAAAACGCAGTCTGCCGCGGCTGATGCAGCCGCGGTTGCGCGCACGACGATCGTAGCCATCGAAAAGGGACAGAGACGTATCCGCCTCGAGGAGTTGCAGAAACTCGCCGTCTTCTATGGCACCTCGGCCAACGCCATTCTTAGGCGCGAAGCCGTCCAGCTCGATCTCGTTCCGCGCTTCCGCAAGCTCGCACAAGATGCCGATCCCGCCGTTGAAAACGCCTCGCGTCTGCTCAACGACTTGGTCCGCGCGGAAGTTGAGCTCGAAGATGCGCTGGGGATCCGCCGACCTCGGAATTATCCTCCTGAAAGGCCGATCCTACCGGGAGATGTCCGCCTTCAGGCGGAACAGGACGCCCAAGAACTTCGCGACTGGCTCGGGCTCGGACCAGGCTCCATTCTCGACATTGTCGCGGTTCTCGACCTGCAACTCGGCATCCGTATCTACTTGCGTCGCCTCGAAGGACGGATCTCCGGTCTATTTGCTTTCGACGACAGAGCAGGCGCCTGTATGCTTCTCAATGCCAACCACCCGGTCGAAAGGCTGACCCATACGGCGTTGCATGAACTGGCGCATTTCGTTTCGGCCCGTCAGAAGCCTGAAGTCTTGGCCGACGACGCTCCTGGAGCCTCGCGCGAGGAAAGATACGCTGACACCTTCGCTCGCTCCTTCGCCATGCCCGGGCGCCCTGTATGCCAGCGGTTCGCGGAAATCACGGCCGGACAGACCCACCTTACGCGGCGCCACGTCATTCTGCTGGCCTACACCTTCGGGGTGTCGCGAGAGGCGATGGTCCGGCGGCTGGAGGAACTGAAGCTCGCACGTAGCGGAACGTGGGACTGGTTTCAAAGTAATGGTGGTATTAACGGAGAGCACGTGCTTCAGGTTTTAGGCGAGGCAGCGGAACGCTCCGCTCCTTCGATTGAAGGACGAGCCCTTGTTCCTCACCGTTTGGGCCTCCTTGCTCGCGAGGCGTGGAAGCGAAGCATTTACAGCGAAGGCCAGTTGGCCCGTCTGCTTCGGCTAGATCGTCATGAGATGCGACAGGTGCTCGACGGGGCGGAAGCGGAGGAGAGCGAAGCGCATGATTTCGTTAAGCTCTCTCACTGAGAGTGGGCGCATTCTGGTCCTCGATGCCAGCGTCATAATCAATATGAATGCCACTGGATGTTCGGAAGCGATTCTCGGCTGCTTCCCCGGGAAAGTCGTCGTCACCACGAACGTTGCCGTTGAGTTGGCTCACGGTAGACGCAATGGGCATCTCGATGCCGAACTGCTGGACCGCCTCGTTAGCCAGGGCCTCGTTGCGCTACACCATCTTGGCCCTCCCGCCGAACCCCATTATGAGAGCCTGATCAGCGGTTCGGCGCGGAACACCCTCGATGACGGCGAGGCGGCGACGATCGCTCTGGCGTATGAGGTCGGCGGCGTGGCGATGATCGATGAACGCAAGGCGCACCGAATTTGCGCCGAACGTTATCCCTCGCTGGTCGTCATGCCTTCGATCCGGTTACTTCTTGATCCATCCGTGGCTGAGATTTTAGGAGTGGCGAGGCAGATCCAAGCCATCAAGAACGCTCTTGAGCTTGCCCGAATGCGTGTTCCTCAGGAAATAATCGCGGATCTTCAGGCTTTGATCGGCACTGATGAGATGCGTAGGTACCCGTCCCTTCCAAGATATATCGGAAAAGCGGGCGCCGATTGATGTCGCGACGTCGGCGTTTATTACTCTTCAGCTTCGCTCATCCTCCTTTCAAGCTCGTTCAAAAATGGAGAGCGGCCCCAGTACATTCTTCCCCGCGGCGTTTCGACATACCCGGAATAGAGCATATGAACTTCATCACGCGCGCGCGTGAGGCCGACGTAAAACAGCCGCCTGCTTTCCCTCAGCGCATCGGGTGATTCATTTCGCCATGGCAAACTTCCAAGATCGAGCCCCACCATGATTACGACGTCATACTCACAACCCTTGGCTGAGTGCAGCGTCAACAGATTGAGGTGAAGTGGCGAACCATCACGACCGCCTAGACTCGCGAGGTCGAGGTCCGCCAGTGGCCCGCCTGCAGCAAGCGCAGCCGCCATTCGCTCAACCTGCTCGCGTTGATCTGCCAAGCTCGGCTCGGCCGCCATCAGCGCATCGAGACTCCCGGTGCGTAGTGCCACGACGAAGTCCCGGGCGAGTCCGTCCCTGGCGCGAAGTGACCAGAGGAGACGGGTCACCTTTTGCATTTCTTCTCTGGCTTCCGCATCCGAAAGACGCGCGCGATGAAAGCCGAGCCACCGATCCAATAGCCCGCGCAGTTGCGGCCGCGCTTCGCGCCACCCGCCAGCGCACCACGCGGCACAGTCCTCGATCCAGCTCGTGAGCGCCACCTTGCGATAAGGTGCGGCCGTGTCGACCCGAACGAAGTCGAGCCTCGCGGCAGCGACCGCCTCCGCGACGATGTCGCCAGCGCGATAGTCCCGGTAGAGAATGGCGATATCGCCGAGCTCACGCCCTGGCTTTGCCGCAAGCGCGGCCGGAATGATCTCGGTGACCGCATAAGCGGCTTGGCCTCTTAGTCCGTCCGCGCATTCGACGAAAGCGATTACCGCCTGACGCTCCGGGTCGTTCGATTGGTATCCACGTGCCTCTCCCAGTGCCATCTCCGAGGCGCTGATGATAGATGAAGCTGAGCGATAGTTGAGTTGGAGCTGGACACGCTCGACATCACCGCGCTCGGCCAGCTCATGCAACAAAGCTCCGTCCGCGCCATTGAAGCCGTAGATCGACTGATCCGGGTCTCCGACCGCGAAGAGACGAATGCCACCGTCGAAGACCACGCGCTTGACGATGCGATGCAGCGCCACACCGAGATCCTGATATTCATCGACCGCCAGCACCGGGAATTTTGCCTGAAGGAGCGGGAGCACCCAGTCATGTTCCGATACGAGCCGTTGGCCGAAAATCACGAGGTCATCATAGTCGACCAGCCCTGCACGCCGCAGCTCGGCCTCGTAACCAACGGCCCAGCTTGCGAGCTCGGCTTCGCTGGTCCAGACGATCGATGTCCTGTCGAGGATCGACCTCCGGTGGCGCCCGAGGTCGATCGGCTTGTTCGGATGGCCAACCCCGAAAAGCCGATCGCCGATCCGCTTCATCGCCTGTTCGCTCTGCTTCTGAGTGGCGACGGTAAGGGGAAACGGCACCGGTAGGCCCGCCAGTCGGCCATAGGGCATCAGCAGATGTCTCAGACAAAAGCCGTGGACCGTGCCGATGAAAAGGTTAGGCGCTTCGCGTAACCCCAGGCGCTCCAACCTGCGTGTCAACTCACGCGCGCATTCCTGGCTATAGGTGATGCAGGCCGCGCCGCGAGGCGCACGGACATCTTCGGCCAAGATCCGGGCGAGCTTGAGAACCAGTGTTTTGGTCTTGCCGCTACCCGGGCCGGCGAGAACAACGCAGTTACCTCGTGAATCATAGGCGACCTGCTGGCCCCGATTATCGGCCAGATCCACCGCTTGAGCCAAGTATGCCGCGCTCACGTTACGCGACGGCATTGCGGATATACTCCAGCGCTCGCCGGATGTAGTCCGGGCATGTATCGTCATCGACTTGGGGCGCAAGGGCCTGGGCGAATCGCCCTTTACCGATCCGCTCTATGAGAGCGAGAAGGCCGTCCTCGTCGAGGTCGTCGAGATCGTCGACCCATTTCTGCAATTCTGCGCGTTTGGCGTCGCCGATGGGCAACTCCTCCTCGATGATCTCCTGCATCGCCTCGGCTAGGCCGCCGGTGAACAGCACTGGCTCAAGCGTGTTGCTGTTCACGAAGTAGCCGAAGCGCGCCGCTCGGGCGATGACCGCGTCAGCATCCATGTGCCGGTAATCAATACCTCGCTCCCGCAGTTCGAGCACGTTGATCAGACGTCTGCGAACCCGCGGAGCGCTCGCGCCATTTGGATCGCGATCAGTGAGAATAACGTGCGGAATGTTCAGACCCTGCGGCCCGAGCAAATTGACGTAGGGGGTGAAGTTCGTGCCGCCCACCGAACATACGGTGATGCCCAGCATGTCGAGCGGGATGTCCAACGCCTCGGCGAAAGCCGGTATAAGGAAACGCTCCGCATCGCCTTCAACCAAGATCACCCCTCGTGCAAAGAAGATCTCGCCGCGGCTGACATCGATGTACCGTTGGAGGTCCGCCTCATCGCGCTCGGTCAACGGAGCCGTAGCCGTCGATACTGCGATCGTCGCATCTTCCAAGGCATCATGTCGAAGCAGAACAATCGAGCGTATCGGCGTGACACTGGCTATATGCGGTGAGTGGGTCGTCAGGATCGTAGTGAGAGGCGGAACGTCATCTTGTTCATCCGCGGCGCCCCCGAGAAAATAGCGATAGACGAGACGCTGCACATGGGGGTGGAGATGGGCTTCGGGCTCTTCGATCACGAAGAAGGTGTGGTCACGCTCACCGTCGGCTACCAACCGGTCGAGTTCAAGGCTCTTCAACGCCAGGAAGATGAGGTTGGCAGTACCGAGGCTCGCGTCGCCGATGCCGCGCGCGCCATTGTCGATCAGCAGGCGCAAACTGCGCAGCAGTGCATCGACCCGCGTTGGAGCCAAGCCCAGCGTCAGCGGAACGGCGTGCTGCTCGCCTGCAATCGCAATCAGGCGATCACTGATCTGCTGCGCAGTGGCCACCACCTCCACATGCCCCGCAAGCTCAGACTGCGCATCATTGACCTGTTCCTGGATCTCCTCCCGCGTGGCCTCGTCGAGCGATGACGCCAACTGCTCGATCAACGGCCTGAGCGGCGAGTTGCGCCAGCTCGCCAGGTCTTTCTCGGCATCGCGCAGGGCTACCTGAACGTCGAGCGGGAGCATCCGACGCAAGGACGATCCGATCGCCATATCAGGATCGCTACCGCCGAAAATGATGTATTCGTAGTCGGCAAGGCTGTCCGGAGCGCGGCCGAGATTGCTCTTTGGCTGGAAACGGTAGGTGAGGCGCGCGACCATTGGCGGGCCAGGGTCCACCACACAGTCATTGAGATGGGCCATCAACCGAGGATCGTGCGTGAAGTCCGTGAGATCGACGGAAATCTCGATCGTCTCACCCAGCTTATCCTCGCCTAAGCCGTCCCAGAAATGTTCGAGCCCGAGCTGGCGGTCACGCTCCGATAGTCCAGGATCGAGGATCAGTTGCAGGCCGCGGATGAAGTTGCTCTTGCCGACCTTGTTCTCACCGACGATGACGATGCTGTCGCCCGTCTGGACGTCAATTTCGGAAAAATTGGCAAAATTGCTCATCCGGATCCGTGAGATACGCACTTCGACTCCCCTCGAGGCTTGAGTGTGTCATTTTACGAAAGTTCCGAGTGCGATGCAATTATAGCGCGTCCGGCCGGGATGGCCGGACCGGGCTCTAGGCGCAGACCCGCGGCGACCGGCGGGCGGGCGCCCCGAGCCCGCCCCTCGGGCGGTCTCGGCCTTTCGGTGACGATCCCTCGCGAGAAGGCAATGCGGCAGCCGCGCCGAACCGGCGCGGGAAACGGGGCGTTGGACTAAGGGGCTCCGCCCCTCGCGCGGGCAAGGCATCCCGACCAGGAAAGCCGCATCCCCACGTCTCCCCGCGAAATGCGTGGCCCCTCGTGGGGACCCCTCGGCTTTCCTCGTCCGGAGCCTCCTTGCCCTTGCGACCCCCGGTCTCGCCGACGGGCAGGGGTTCAGAGCAGCCGATCCGGCTGCGCCGAACCCGAACCCCAAGGAGACCATCCATGAACGCCATCCTCTCTCACTCCCTCCAGACCATTCCCCTGTCGCAACTGACCGCCTCCGGCGACAATGTGCGGCGGACCAACCGCGAGGAGGGGATCGACGAACTCGCCGCCTCCATCGCCGCCCATGGCCTGTTGCAGAACCTCACCGTCCGCCCGCTTCCCGTGAAGGGACGGGGGCGCAAGGTCGCGCCCGGCTATGGCGTGCTGGCCGGAGGGCGCAGGCTCGCCGCCCTACAACGGCTTGCCGCCGAGGGCGTCATCGCGGCGGACGCGCCCATTCCCTGTCAGGTGGTGAGTGAAGGCATTCCCGCCGAGATCAGCCTCGCCGAAAACGCCCTGCAATGCCCCATGCATCCCGCCGACCAGTACGAGGCCTTCGCCGCGCTGCATCGGAGCCACGGCCTCTCGGCGGATGACATCGCCTCGCGTTTCGGCGTCTCGCCCGTTCTGGTACGCCAGCGCCTGAAACTGGGGGCCGTCAGCCCGGCGCTCATGGCCGCCTATCGCGCTGGCGAAATGTCGCTCGACCAGCTTTCCGCCTTCACCCTCACCGAGGACCATGCAAGGCAGGAGGATGTCTGGGCCCGGCTCGCCCCATGGGATAATGGTCGCGCCGCCATCCTGCGGGCGCTCGCGCCGGGGGACATCCCCGCCCATGACCGCCGAGCCGTCTTCATCGGCATGGCCGCCTATGAGGCTGCTGGCGGAACCGTGATCCGCGACCTCTTCGACGAAGAAGGGGGCTTCTTCACCGATGGCGCACTCCTCGACCGGCTGGTGCGGGAGGGATTGCAGGCGGCAGCCGACGGGATCGCCGCCGAGGGCTGGAAATGGGTAAGCGTCACGCCGGACTACGACTATGCGGCGACGAGCCGGATGAAACGGGCCACCCCAGAGACCGCGCTCCACACGCCCGAGGAAGAGGCCCGCCTCGAAGAGCTCAACGCCCGGCTCGAAGCCATCGCGTCCGCCTATGATGGCGATCTGACCGATGAGGAGAACGCCGAGTTCGATGCCATCGAAGCCGAGATCACAGCTCTCGAAGGCAAGACCGAGTTCCTGCCCGAGGACATCGCGCGGGCCGGGGTCTTCGTCTCCCTCGGCAGTCGTGGCGAATTGAGGATCGAGCGCGGCTTCCTTCGCGCCGAGGACGGAGAAGGGGAAAGGGAAGGCGTTGCTGCGAAACCCGCCCGCCGTTCCGGCCTGCCGGATCGTGTCGTCGCCGACCTCACCGCCCACCGCACCATGGCGATGCGGCTCGAACTCGCCGCGAACCCCGATCTCGCCTCGCGCTGTCTCGCCCACGCGCTCGCAGGGGCGATCTTCTATCCCCATGCCGATACGCCGTCCTGCCTGCGTGTTCATGGAAAGAGCGAGGCGGTGGAGAGGCACGCCCCGACCTCGGAGACGAGCCAGACCTGCCGTTCCTTCGCGGCCCTTCGCGCGAAGTGGACACAGCGGTTGCCGGACACCGCCGCCGACTTGTGGGATGTGGTGCTGGGGCTTTCCGCCGACGAGATCGCGGAACTCCTCGCATTCTGTGCCGCTGCGACGATCGATGCCGTCCGCCTGCCACACACGAGGCAGGAGGGAGCCCTGCACCATGCCGACGAACTCGCAGAGGCCCTCGCCCTCGACATGGCGCGGCACTGGCAGCCGACCGCAAAGGGGTATTTGGGGAAGGTGAGCAAGGCGCTCATTCTGGAGGCCGTGGCCGAAGGGGTTTCCAAACCCGCCGCCGAGAACCTCTCCACCTTGAAGAAGGCTGCCATGGCCGAAGCCGCCGAAAAGCGGCTCGCCGAGACGGGGTGGCTGCCGACTTGCCTGCGTAGGGTCTCGATCGGCGAGGCGAGTGGGCTGGTCGATGTGGCCCCATAGGTCAACGCGGATTGAGCGGCTTCGAGCCGAGCCGAAACGCGATTGCCAGAAGATCGCGGCCGCTCCGCAGGCCGATCATGCGCAGGATCTCAGCTTTCTAGCCGAGTGTGCTGACGTCCAACTTCACGGCTGCATTCCAGGCTGGCAATGCCGTGCGCTTCTTGAAAATCGCTTCAAAAAGTTGCAAATCTAATCGGCCTTGCCGACTCCGCGGAAGTTGCCCTGCCATGGCAATATGGACAGAGGTTGAGGGAGAGAGATTTCGACTTCTCAAATTCTCCATAAGAGAGTTAGCGCATATACGCTCAATCAAACGCTGTCCATCGGTCAATTTGGAGGCCTCATATGCAACCGGTAATAATTGCTATTGGCGGTGGATCTGGATCTGGGAAAAGTTCGATTGCAGCATGGGTTGCAGCGAATCTCTGTCCTATGAGTATACAAATAATTAGCGAGGATGACTATCATCATACACAAGTCGCGAATACAGGATTAGACCACATAAATTTTGATGATATCTCGAAGAAAGATCACGAACTCCTCTATAAACATATATGTGCACTTAAACGGGGAGATGAAATTGAAAAACCCATCTATAATTTCTCCACTCATATGCGAGAGGATGGAGTGGTTCTAGTCCACCCGAGCGATCTAATAATTATCGAAGGGATTCATGTTCTGTATAGAGAGGAAATTGTGCGGGAAGTAGATCTATCTATATATATAGATGTCCCTGATGATATTCGGCTCGCAAGGCGCATATTGCGCGATATAGAGGAGCGTGGCCGAGATATGAATCAAGTGATCTCACAATATCTTTCAACAGTTCGGCCGATGCACTATAAGTATACCCATCCTGGGCGGTTCAATGCCGATATGATTGTGCTTGACGAGCGCCCGGAAATTACACGTAGGACGGATGTTTCAAATAGTGAGCTGGAGCACATTGGGGCTCCAATACTAGGGAGAATTAAGAATGCGATTTCTAGCCGGACACTTGCCCACCATTCGGACTAATGAATGTTCCCGATAGCGCGTCAGGAGCTGCGAACATAGCAAATGTTACGCACTCAAGAACTTCTTCCAATCGCACTGTTCTTCCTAGATGTCCCTGGGAAACGGCTGCTTGCTTCCTATCGGAATCTTGATTTTTCGACATTGCAGATGGGAAAAGACCTGGAGCTACCCCAATAATTGTAATTCCGTGGCGAGAATATCTTTTTGAACCGGACCGAATTAGGCCTTCAATGCCAGCTTTCGCTATACCATAACCCATATCAAGGCTTCCGACTCGTGCAGCCGCAGATGAAATAATCACAATTCGTGCACTACATCGTTCTTTATATATCTTATCCATAAACATGGTTGCAAATTGCGCTATACCAATAAGATTAACCTGTATAGACGTTCGAATTTCACTCCATGATAGAGTGCTACTTGCAGTTCCACTATACGTGCCAGCTGTGATTAAAAGGCGCCACATTCGATGTGCATTAATTGGAAGACGCTTAACTGCGGAGGAAATTTGTTCCTCCGAAGCGAGATCACAAGCAAAAGTATTCTCATTACTGTCTTCTAATCGGTCGAAAAGAAACTGAGCAGCACAAAGCTCCTTAGTGGATGAACAAAATGCAGAGCCAAGGGTGCCCCGGGCTCCTAGAACGACTAGCCCGTCGGTTTTCATGATAGCAACTTCTTCAGAGCATCAATACGGCCCTCAACCAAAAGGCGATAATCGGACTCAGATATATTGGGGCTATCAGCCTTAGATATGCCACGCGAGACGGGAACAAGGACACCGTTACCCTGCTCACGTTTCAGCGCCGCAATATCTGCAGGGGTGCCACCTTGAGGGCCAATGCCCGGCGCAAGAAAAACTGAGTCCGGCATCCTCGCTCTAAGACGTTGTCCATCTTTCGGAAAAGTAGCGCCAACCACAGCGCCGATAGCGCTTAGACCGGAATGTCCCAAAGTCTCACTGGACCAGCCATGAATAAGTTCTGCGATCCTGTCAGAGACCGAAACGCCGTCTATTTGCTTGTCCTGTAGCCACACCGCCCCTGGATTTGATGTCTTTGTCAAAATAAAGAGGCCTTTGCCAAATTTCCTGGAGCATTCAACGAATGGCTCAAGCGTATCTGGGCCAAGAAATGGATTGATCGTCATGCAGTCAACTTCAAACTCAAGAGCACCACCATCTTCAGCAGGTGTTAGATACGCACGAGCATATGCAGCCGCTGTGGAGCCTATGTCACCGCGTTTTGCATCCAAAATAACGCCAATCTCTCCGCACTTTGCATGCCGTATTCCATTTGCCAAAGCCTGCATACCAAGAACGCCGTAAGCCTCAAAAAAGGCAGATTGAAATTTTACGAAACCAACCCTCCCAATTGATATATCAATTAAGAATTTGACGTACATGTTTAAGTAGTCTAGAGCATTGCTTGACTTTTTCTTAAAAAATATAGGTATATCATCAGGGCTTGGGTCTATGCCAACCACCAAACTTCCAAAAGAATCTGTTTTTTGCTGAACTAAATCACCCCAGTGGGTCATGATGTCGTCTCCATATTGGAATTCGCGAGCCGCATTGAGTTGACTATTATGATTTCTCAATAAGATCGAAGTCAATAAAGTGCGCTTGTTCGTCACGTTTGCTTCGAAGGTACTGTCTGATATCAGGTCTGTCAACAGCGGCGCCGACTACACTAGCGACAGCAATTCCATTGGCTTCAAGAATAAATTTCTTATTTGGATTGTTTGTCATCAGGCGAAGATTTGTAATCCCAAGGTCGTGCAATATAAGTATAGCGGAGCCGTAAGATCTCAGATCGTTGCGATTGGTGAGTTGCTTATGGGCTTCGAACGTGGATATCCCTTCTTCATTCATCTTTTTATAAGAATGTAGTTTTGAAGTAAGGCCCAATCCTCTCCCTTCATGGTGCATATGGTATATAACGAGACCAGGCTCGCTTTTCATGATATTCATGGCCATATGAAGTTGCTCAGTACAATCGCAACGTCTATCACCAAGAATATCTCCCGTAAAACATGCTGAATTTATGCGAACCAACGGAGCTTCCTGATGGCGAAGCTCATCTACCGGACAGCTATATATCAAAGCATGTTCGGCAACCCATGTGGAGAAACATGTCTTGTATGCACCCATGAAAAAGCCCTGATAATCAGTGCTAACAAATGGCACGTCTAATACTTTGTCTACGATACTATATCGTATGGCCTGTGAGGTCTGGTCATGAATCGACCGGGCATTTTCCTCGGTTTCCATTGCACAAGCTCCTAGCCAGCTCATCTAGGGAATGCGATTTATGTCCATCGTAAACGATGGCAGGATTGGTGCAAGCACGGTTCCGCAGCTCGTATCCACGGTGATTGGGCATCTCGACAAATCCTGATTTAACCCTCCGCTGACACAGTCGAGCCGCGTCCTACGGCTTGTGCGGTGGATTTCGAGGCACAGTTCCTCGGACTTGCCATCGAGAGGGATATCCACTTCATCGCCCGTGGGCCGATCTCGAAATACATCGATGCAGCATTCGCGGCGGAGCGCATCGTCGAGATCGACCATCCCGATGGCGCAGGCTGACCGGCGCGGAAGTTCGCCCACCCCAGCCGGGGTGGGTAGCTTCCTGTTTCGATCACGGTGAACTGCTTCATCCCCTCATGCACCTCGGTGACGACCGGACGGACCATCGGTCGGATCACGTCAGTTTCGGCAGGTCCGTTGGCGGAAAAAATCCGGATGAAATTGTATGAATGGGTCTTTGATGGTGATCGTTTGAGACACGCTTGAACATATTGCCAATCAGGGAAACATTCGTGATGACTTGAGTGGACGTGTTCACTTCCAGTCATTCCAATGGTCGTGATTTTGAATGCGGAATAAATTCGGGAACAGGTAGCGAGATGTGTTTCGTCTAGCCGAAACCGCTCGGTCAGGGGCGGCAATCATGCCCCCGACACCCCAGGACGCTTGCGCTCAGCCGACGGTTCCCGATCCATGCCCCGACCACGCCAGACCATCATCCGCGATCACCAGCTCAATCTGAGCCTCACGCTGGCGGAATACGAGACGCTCGTCCGCCAGGCGGACGCAGCCGGCGTGCGGCTCGGCGCCTACGCCCGCGCCGTCCTCTTGGGGGGTGCACTGCGGATCGAGCAGGGGGCGACGACCGCGAAAGCCGACCGGCTCGTCCTGCATCACTGGCAGCGGTGCGGAGCCAACCTCAACCAGTTGACACGGCGGTTCCATGGCCTCGGGCAGATCGCCCCGGATGAACTCGGGGCGGTGCTCGCCGACCTGCGGCGGCTGATCGACGAGGCCGCGCGATGATCGTCCGCTTCGCGCGCCCCGGAAAATCCTTCAAGGGTGTGGTCACCTATCTCGCGCACGACGCTGGTCATGCCGAAACGACCGGGCGCGTGGCCTGGACCCACACGATCAATCTCGCCCATGACCATCTCGCCAGTGCCGTGAATGAGATGGTTTCGACCTGCCGGGATGCCGACCTCCTCAAGGAGGCGGCGGACGTGGCCGTCGCCACCATGGTGGGAAAGCCCGTCAAACACCTGTCGCTGAACTGGCATCCGAGCGAGAAGCCGGAACGGGAGGCGATGATCGCGACCGCGGAATCCTTCCTGAAGCACATGGGCTGGCATGAGCATCAGGTGGTCCTCGTCGCCCATGACGACCGCGATCATGCCCATGTCCACCTCGTCATCAACGCGGTTCACCCGGAGACGGGCCGCAAGCTCGATGACGGTTTCGAGTTCCGCCGGGCGCAGGGCTGGGCTCTGGGCTACGAACAGGCTTGCGGCAAGATCCTTTGCCCCGAACGCCTGAAAGAACCCGTTGCACGGGAGCCCGCCCCGCCGCGCCCCATCTGGCAGCAGATACAGGAGGGTGTTACTCGCGAAGTCGAAGCCGAACTTTCACGGATGAGCGAACCGCCGAGCCCGGACGCTTCGCGGGCCGATCGTCTCGAACGGGAACGAATGGAGTGGGCGGAGCTGAAGACGGCCCAGCGGGAAGCCCGCATCGCCTTTTTCGCCGAAGGAAGGGATCTCTATAAGGCGCTCTCGCGCACCGCCTATCGTGAGGTGCGCGAGGAGCTGCGTCCCGAATGGGCGGCCTACTACGGCGCGGCGAAAGCCGATCAATCCCCGACGAACCTTGCCGCCGTCCGCGCCGATCTCGTCGAACGGCAGGCCCGTCTGATCGAGGAACGGCGGAGCGCCGATGCCGCGGAACTCCGCAAGGCTCGCGATCAGGCCTATCGCGAGCTCCTCGAGGCGCAGAAGACCGAGCGCCGCGACCTCGTCGAGGCACAGGAAGCGGGGATTCCGTTCGTGCGCCGCGAAGCGGAGCCGGAGAGCCGCGATGCCCACCCCTCCGGCGACCAGGCACTCGAGCGGTTCGGAATCCGCCGGGGGCGCACTCCAGGTCTACCGGGCGCCCCGGAAAACCAGCGTAGGCGGCGATCTGTCGAAAACGCGAAACCTCGTGAGCCGGAGCCATGGTCAGCGGTCGCGCCTCCGCCGGGCGAACCGCGAGGGGGGCATTCTCCTGTCGGTGCAGCCGCCGGGCTGGCGGGCGGACTTCTGTCGCTTCTCGGGAACTTGAGCGAGAGTCTGATCGGCGGCCACACACGTCCGACGCCTCGCCGCGATGACGCGCTCGATCGGTTCGCGATCACCAGGGGTCGGCAGCAGACCGCGGAGCCGGACCCCGTCGTGGTCAAGGCACGCCGTGAGGCTGCAGAGCGGGATGAATGGGATGCGTGGCGGACCCGGCGCGAACGGGACCGGTGAAGGAGCGGCCGAACGGGTCTCGGCAGCCGCTCTGCGAAGCCGGGAAGACCCTCGACGCCGGAGCCTTCGACCGCTCGCTGGCATGGTCCCGTCTCGCGGCCACCATGAAGGCGGCGATCGGTGAACTCTGCCGTCGCTTCTCCGGGCAGGTTCATACCGCCTTCGCGCACCGCTTCTGGCTTGCCACGCGTGAGACCTGTGCTGCGCGCCGCATCGCCGAACTCGACCGGCTCGTGCGCGAAAGGGCGGGCGAACTGCAATTCGCGTGGCGGAGAGCACACGACGAGGTGAAGACCCGCCGGGAGGCCGAAGCCTCCCGGCTGAGAGGTGCGGGCCAAGACGCGACCCGAAAGCGCGTCCCGCTCAGGAGCCGATCCGGACCTTCAGGGTCCGCGGGCAGTGATCACTGAGCCAGCTCTTGTTACTGCTTGCACGGTGTGCAGTTATCAAAATATTCTTCCCCACTATATGTGGCAATGCCCCTGGTTGATGTAACCGGGATATATGTTCGTGATGTAATCCGGAAAGGGAGTTGCTTTTTAAGGATGAAGCGATAGCCATTACCTTCTCGTACGCAATCACCAAATGAAATACTTCCGTATCCGACACCATTTTGTGACCATCTTCTCGCACATTCAACTGAAAAGGCATTTGGCCTGTTCGACTGGTTCAGTTCATAGGGCACACCTATGGGATTGCATATCATGACCTCTGAAGAACGGCATGTAGCGGGCGTCGGGTCTGGTTGCCTCGCATGCGAGGGAGTTCGCAAAGTAGCGCCAGAAGGAGGAGTGGGCTGACCTGAAATATCCGTATTTGCCGGGTCATTCATAAACCTTTCGGCAAGGGTGCGCGCATGATTGAGTTTCACCAAATCATTGGCGATAAAATCCTCAGGACCCTTGAATAGTAGCAGGGCCGGGTTTCTTTCAATGAATACTCCGATATAACTTACAGCATTTGAGAGCGTCCTTATCAATGGATTTGTCTTTTCCGCATACTCTTCGGCGGGTCCTTTCTCCCGGGATGCTGGCAAATTGCGATCCTGGCTTGCACTACTACTCCCAAGATTCACAAAGCAGAACAAGGCAAGAATATATCGCCTCATTGCAAACCACTCCCTCATCGTATGTATTTAAGTGCGTCTTCTGCCGAGTTGATATCATAATATTTGCCATTGATGATGAGCGCGGGAATTTTAATTTTCCCATACTTACTTCGAAGAACGTACCAAGAGGCATACATGATCGCCTTGGCGTCTGGAGGGGATGATTGCGGAGATGTCCCCTGAGTCTGTACGCGGCACTGCGGTGACTGTTCAGGGGTGCGCCCCGTCGCAAGAAATCGCATGGAAGCCTCGTCGTATTGATCTTTCGACCCGCAGAAAAAAGGGGCCGCCGCGTCGATTTCACTTTCTGTGAAATCAGTTACAGTCTGCATGAATATGACTAATATCCTGTCTTGCTTGGGAGAGTTTATAGCGGGCCAGATGATATTGCGGAACTTTTTCGTAGACTCTCCATCTGTTGCCGACCAGATGAACAGAATCGCATTTGTTCCCGGTCGAACTTCGCCAATCCGCATCAGGGGAAGGAATTCGTTCTGCTTTTCATTGGAATGTGCAGTAGCGCGGATGACTCGCCGGTCATTCTCCGGTCCTGAACGGCTTGTGTCTGAGAGGATAATCACAGCCCGCCGATTCTGGGCCTTGCAGGAGTCATCCGGACACACGGCAACAGGGCGATTGCGCCCATAACTGGTGGCACGGAAGCGATTCGCAGGGACGCCTTCGGCTACAAGGATCTGCCGCAAGGCCTGCGCACGTCTTGCGCCGAGAGCTATATTGTAGCTGTTGCTACCGCCTTCATCGGCGTGCCCCTCAATAAGTAGATTGTAGCGAGAATTCCGCTTAAGCCAACCGGCCTGTTGAGTGGCCCGAGCACGTTCTTCAGGCGAAAGTTCTGCTTGGTGATCTTCAAAGAATACACGATCGCCGATTTGAACAGTGAACTCCTGCGGGCTTCCTGCCACCTGAGCGAAAGCGGGCAGAATCCCAACGATCAGAAAAATGCAGATATGAGCAGCAACTGAGAAGAACTTCAATGTCACCTCATTGGAAGGGACTGAAACCAACGGTGCAAATGTAACACGACCACCCGGAAGCGTCGAGCAGTGGACCAGAGATGGGCGATATGCCGGAGCATGAGGCCGCTCATGGCCGGGTGAATCAAGGATCTGATCGGCTGGATGTCGTAGCCGTAAGCCTCGCCGAGGGGCTTGGCTCAGGATCTCTGCTTGTGCTCTGAGGTACAGGATGCAAGTACTGGCCCTGCCTCTCCAGAATCCTGTGGCGCGTTTTCGACCTTTCAGAACCAGTGAAGAACTGTATCAAATCGCCATATATTCTTTATATATCAATAAGATAAACTCATTTGTTCAATGGCGGAATTTTTCACGATTCTCATAATATGTAACCGAACGACGACTTTTTTGATTGTCAGCGAACGATGACATATGCTAATGTCATCGTTCGTCGACATGAGGTCTTCATGAAAGTGCGTTCATCGGCTGATCTCGGCGCCGTCATCCGTGACCGCCGCCGGCAGTTGAAACTGGATCAGGCGGGTTTCGCCCGCAAGATCGGCGTTAGTCGCCAATGGGTGATTGAGATCGAGCGCGGCCATCCGCGCGCCGAGCTCGGTCTTGTCCTGCGCGCGCTCGATGCGCTCGACCTCACGCTGGACGCCACCACCGATGAGGCGCGGCGTCAGAATTCCGGCGGGGTCGATATCGATGCCATCGTCGCCAAGGCAAAACGGGGCGGGACGTGATGGCGGAACTCGTTGCTCTGCTCGATGAACAGGAGGTCGGCCGCGTCCGCCGCGATGCGGGAGGTCGTCTGACCTTCGCTTACACCGACAACTGGCGTGAGGCTTCCGGCGCCTACCCGCTGTCGCTTTCGATGCCGCTCGCTGCACGGGATCATGGTCGCGCCGCCATCGAAGCCTTTCTGTGGGGACTTCTACCCGACAACGAGCAGGTGCTCGATCGCTGGGCCACGAAATTCCATGTTTCGGCGCGCAACGTCTTCGCGCTGATTTCCCATGTCGGAGAGGATTGCGCTGGCGCCGTCCAGTTCGTGACCGCGGAACGTCTCGGCGCCCTGCGCGACGGCCGCGAGGATTCCGTCGTCTGGATCGACGAGGCCGACGTCGAGGCGCGTCTTCTCGCCTTGCGCGCCGATCATGCCGCCTGGCGTCTGCCGCGCGATACCGGACAGTTCAGTCTGGCCGGTGCGCAGCCGAAGACCGCACTCCTGATGCGTGATGGTCGCTGGGGCGTTCCCTCGGGACGCCTTCCGACGACACATATTCTGAAGCCGCCGACCGGGCATTTCGACGGACATGCCGAGAACGAGCACGTTTGCCTTGCGCTCGCGCACGCTCTCGGACTTCCGGCCGTGCGTTCGCGCGTCATGCGCTTCGGCGAGGAAACGGCCATCGTCATCGAGCGCTATGATCGCCAGACCGAAGGCAACCGCATTCACCGCGTGCATCAGGAGGATATCTGTCAGGCGCTCGGCGTCATGCCGACGAAGAAGTACCAGAACGAGGGTGGGCCGGGACCGCTCGCTATCGTCGAGTTGTTGCGCACCTATTCGACCGACCGTGCGACCGACCTCGATACCTTCGTCGCGGCGCTCGGTTTCAACTGGCTGATCGGCGGAACCGATGCGCATGCGAAGAACTATTCGCTGCTGCTCGGCGGTCCGCATGTGCGACTCGCGCCGCTCTATGACGTGGCGAGCATCCTGCCCTATGACGGGTTCGATCCGCACAAGCTCAAGCTCGCGATGAAAACCGGCGACGAATATGGACTTGACCGGATCGGCCTGCGCCAATGGCAGAAATTCGCACGGGCCGCTCGCATCGACGTCGATGCATTCGTTGCCCGTCTGATGGCCATGGCTGCGCAGCTTCCGGACGAATTGTCCGCCGTCGTCGGGCAGGCAAAGGAAGCGGGTTTGCAGGGCATGGTGATCGATCGGCTCGCGGCAGAACTGACCCGGCGTGCCGCTTCCTGCCGACGGGCGCTCGGCGACGTCTGACGGGCGTTCGCGTCATCAGCGCCGGCAAGATCGGGAATTCCTGGCGGGCCGTTCTCGCGCCATGTCAGAAGCCACGTCCGAGGGAGGCGAGGACCACGCCAAAGGCGATCAGAACCGCGCCTCGCACGGCATCGCCCATTCCGCGGGCGCCGATCAGCGCGAAGAAGACCGTGAGCGCCCCCCAGAGGAGGGCGACGAGGCCGATCACCTGCGTGAACCAGATACCGGTGCGGAAGAGTTCGGCGAGCATGGGAACCTCCTTCACGTCTCAGGGAAAGATCCAGGCGAAGCCGGGCCGTAGGGCGGGGATGACGATCATCAGTGCGTCGTGCAGCAGCGCGACAAGCACCACGGCGATCGTCAGGATCAGGAGCAGGGGCGTTGCACGCATGACCTCACTCCAGAAGGTTGATCGGCCAGTTCAGGCGCAGATGTTCGACGGCGCCGCGTGACCCGAGATGAACCAGCGCCTCGGCGTGGAAGGGGCCTTCCGGCCCACGACCCGGAATGACGAGGGCCGGAAACGCTTCCGGCGGAACCTTCGGCAAGGACCGGGTGGAGCGGCCATAGCTCGTGTGCCGTCGCCGTGACCAGCCGGTCACCAGTGCCGCCTGTTCCTGCGTGGTGATGACGATTTCCGAGCGTTGCCCGAAGAGAGCGCTCGCCCAGCGCAGCGTTTCTTCCTCGGTGTTGCGGAGGAAGATCTTCACGCCACAGTTACCGGCGAGGTTGCGCACGTCGGCGGAGTTCCTCGTGCCCTTCAGGAATGACGAGAGGTTCTGCACGGCGACGATGGAGGCATGATTGCTCTGGCGCGACCGTTCGAAGAAGTCGGAGTCACCGGTTCCGTCACCCACTGTGTAAGCGGTCTGGAACTCGTCGGCGAGCAGGAAGCTCGGCCGTGCCTTGTCCGGGCGGAGGAGGATCTGGCGCTGGAATTCCAGCTTCAGGAGCGTATTGACGAGACGGCTGAGACGGGGGCGGCGGCTGATCGGCAGATGCACATGGAGGAGGCCGCCGCTGTCGATCAGCTCCCCGATGTCGATGGTCGAAGGGCGTGTGAAGATCTCGGCAAAGGGGTCACCGAGGAACTCGGCGAGGATCTGGTTGATGGTGCCGCGCAGGCCCGAGCGCTCCCGGTCGGCCATGGCGCCCCAGTTCCGCTCGAAATACGCGATCGCGTGCAATACATCGGCAGGCACCTCCTCGGGATATCGCTCGCCGATGCGCCGGATGAGGTCGTGGTAGAGCGGTGTTTCGGCTTCGCTTTCTTGCGAGAGGCCGAGGACGTCGAGGAGAGAAGGTGCATCCCCGCGCATCGCCGCCCGGACGAGAATGATCGCGTGTTCGAGGAAGCCGCGTGCGCTGTCGAGAAAATAGCTGCCTTCGGCTCCCGATTGCAGGCCGATCATGGCGAGGGCGGCGACGATCCGTGTCGCCACTTCCCGTGCGGGTTCGTCATTGTCGAGCGGATTCCATGCGATCGAACGCGCAGTTTCGCCGTGCGTTGCCCAGGTCTCCGGATCGAGAACGACGAGGTCATCGCTCCGGCCGAGGCGGGCGCAGAGCCTTTCCATCCGGCCGAGCCAATCGCCCTTGGCGTCGAGGACGAGGCCCGCGATCTTCGTCTCCTCCGTCCCATGGCTGGCGAGGATGCCGCCGAGCAGGTTGTTGAGCACGGACAGGGTCTTGCCGGCCCCGGTCTGTCCGAGCACCAGAACGTTCGTTTGCAGGTCTTCGAACCGCCACTCGAAATCCCCGACCTTGAAACGTCCCCGCCCGGTCACGACCACGCCGGAGGGAGCGGAAGGAACCGGTCGCCGCGTGGACGCTTCAGGTCCGAGATGGTCGACCTGCTCCTGGAGGTAGCGTTTCAGGAACAGCGTGTTGACGTAGTGCCCCCGCTGGCGCAGCGCGAGCAGCGGGACGGCCGCGAGAGCGCCGATCGCGAGATAGCCGAAGAAGGGGCGCGTCGCGGCGATCCACCCCGACTGCGGCCAGTGGGCGGCGACATGGAGGCCGAGCGCGGCGAGGAAGACATTGAGCGCCGCCAACCGCCCCCGCCGGGCGAGACGGGTCTCGTGGCGAAGATGAGTCAGGGTGTCCTTCACGGCGGAAGAGACATGCTCATACCGCCGCCGGAGGCGGTTCTCATGGAAGCTCCTCCACGCCACGATGCCGCTGTTCATCCCGATGCCGACGAGTGCGAATACCGACAGCGTGAGCACGAACCGGCTGTTCGCCGCGTAGGTAGGGTCTTTCGGGAGTAGGGTGATTAGGCCGGTTCCCGCCCATGCAGAGGCGGCGAACGCCGTCATCGTCGAGAACCTCGTCCCCGGCATGGTCTGATCCCTCCTCGCTCACCTGCCGGGCCGTTCGGCCCGGCAGGGGCAACGCGCTCAACTCGCAGGCAGGCCGACGACCTTGCGCAGGTCGATCTTCAGCCAGTGCGCGCCCGCCATCGGCAGTCCTCCGTGGTTGCCGCGCGTCGCCGCCAGCTTGAACGGAGCCTCGTAGACCTGGCCCCCGAACCACACGCGGATCACACCCTCGGGTGGGGCCGGGAGCTCTCCGGCGAAAAGGTTGATCGCCACCTCCGCCTTCCCGAGGTCGATCTCACGGTTCATCTCGACGAATTCGAACTGGCGGCTCCCGGTTCCGACGAGGAAATCCTTGTTGAAGAGGCCGTCGGCGCTGCGGACATTGCCGAAGAAGAGCCAAGGCTGGCTCGCATCCGAGCGGGCATAGAGGTCGATGTCGCAATTGGCATCCCAGCGAAGGCCGACCCAGGCGAGGCCGCGCGACGTGGGCGGAGGCGTCCGGCTGATGGGAGCATCATCGCGCAGGAAATACTCTCCGGGCCGTTCGAAGGAGGCGGGGAGCGCCGGCGCGATCGGCGGGCGCGCCCGGCGCATCTCGACCTTGCTTTCCTTGGCGATCCGGTATTCGGGCGACGCTCCACCGGTCCCGTTGCGGAAGAGGCGGAAGCAGGTCGGAAGGTCGAAGCTGAGGCCCCCGACACGTCCGCCTTGGGCTTGCGTCCAGAGTGTCCACCAGCGACGCACAGCTTCCTCGTGTTCGTGTGTCGCGAACTCGGTCTGGCCTTGCGGCCAGCAGAAATGAAGGCCGGAGCCGGTGAGACGGCTGCCCTTGCCGGCAAGACCAAAGGGCGTGTCGGCGGCAGACGCCGCGATGTGGCCGTCCGAGGGGAAGAAGCGGTCCGACATCGCGAACCGTCCGTCCCGCGGATCGGAATGGAACCACGATCCGATCAGCAGCAGCTCGATCGCCTTGTCGGGAACGGAGGGGATGACGTTACGGGCGATCTCATCGACGACGCTCGGGATCATCAGGTTACCGGGAACCGTACCGGCGGACCCGGTCGCTCGCATCGTTTGGAGATGACGGACCAGCGGCGCGGCCTGTTCGGCGAGCTTCTTGCGGCGCCATGCCGGGCTTTCGGATCGAGGATCATCGGGGATTCGAATGGTCGTGATCGTCGAAGGACCGCTCGCGTCATAGACGAAGAGCCGGTCCGCTGGTGTCATCGCGCCGACGAAGTCGGCGAATTCACGCGCGAGCGCCTCGCGCGGACCGGGATAAGACGCCGGGAGAACTACGACGAAAGTCTTTGCGTGCGCAGCAGGAAGCGAGGCCAGCGACAAGAAAGTCAGGAGGATGGCAGCCCCAATACGGTTCATCACAGGGTCCCTTTCTTCATTTTCCTGCGTGAAAGGAGAGTTCGGCCGTTGCGGCAGCGGCCAGACGCGACTGCTCGAGCTGACGGGCGGTGCTGCGAAAGGCGAAGCGGGCGGTGCGTTCGATCTCGGCCTGCCCGGCGGCAAGTGCCGCGAGATAGTCTTCGGCGCGGCCCTTGCGGCTTCGCTCGGCGTCGATCGCCTTCGTCAGGGACGTGATCTCGTCGCCCAACAGGTCGTGAAGCGGGTTCGGCGCGATGATCCGCTTACGACCCGCGAGAAAGAACGCCTCCGCACCCGTGAAGAGGATGAACCCGCAACCGACATCCGCCAGCAGATGGCTGAGAACGAGGCCGATGGAATAGGCACGCTCCCAATAGTTCGCCGAACCGTTCAGCCAGGATGTCGAGGACTCCCCGGAAGCCGGGGCGAACGTGAGGGCGACGAGAACCACCCAGCCGAGGAAAGCCCCGATGGCCATACCGGCCACGGTGTTGCGGAATGTCCTCCTCGCCCGATCGTCACCAAGCCGGACCTCGAAGGCCTTCAGCGCCATGGCGGCGATGAACTCGACCAGCAGGAAGAGCGAAGCGCCTCGGTAATCGAGCGCATAGAGATCCATCGGTGACTTGGCCAGGTAGTTGGCCCCCACCTGATTGGAAGCCCAGAGCGCCAATGCTGCGGCAGCAGCGAAAAGAACGGCCGTGACGCGGTGTACCCACGGCGGATGATGCTCCTGCTCCGCGACGATCAGGAGCTGCGTGTCGTCGGTTCGGGCTCGGCGCCGCTGAAGGCGGGCCTTCTCTGCCGTCAGTTCCGCAATGGCGATGGAAGCGGACTCGATTTCCGCCTGTGCTTCGGCCTTCCGGCTGTTGGCCCGGTCGAACAGGCGGAGCTGTTGTTCGACAAGCGCGGTCTCACCGTCTCCGGCGGCTACTGCGGACCGCAAGGTCGCCGGATCGATTTTCGGGAATTCGGGCAACGTGAAGCCGTTCGAGACGGCGCTGACGCGCGGGATCTCGTTCATGATCTTGCCTCATGAGTGGAATGAGAGGGATGGAGAGGTAAGCCGTTACCGGGAATGGGCTCTCAAACAACCTTTCGGATTGCGGTCCGAGGCACCGCTCCTGCGTTAGGGCGCCTAGCTGTGGCGTCTGATCAAGTCACCGAATAACGGCGTCTCGGTCAAAAGCTCCGTTTGTATTCTCCAACAACAGCGGCGACTGCGAGAGGCGCCATGCCGTTTCCAGGACACGCAAATATTTACACGTGTCTGTAGACCATTCTGCCGGAACGAAACGCCAGCGATCGCTACCTTCACCCTCAAATCTGAGAAGCCACACGTCCGGTAGACAATCACTCTTCTTGATAAGGCGCGCTTTCCCTTCAATTATAGGTCTAGAGGTAAGAACCAAGTGCCGAAATACGTGGACGACGTCACCGGGTCTTAGGCACTGATGGATTTCGAGCGCCCCAACCGCATTTGCGTCGGCACCGCGACTTGAACCCGCCTGTGACGTGCCGGAGACCCGAACACATCCTGTCCGGGAAAGTGCGCAGTTGAGGTGCCCGCCGCGACGGTCCAGAGTTTTGCTTTGGTTGTGCTTTGTCATGGTACGCCTCCCCCCAAGCCAGCGAAGCCACAAAGGTCGCTCCAGTCGTGCGGGTAGTAGGGCACTGCCCTGTGTGACGGAATTGTTGAATAAGCGCCGCGCAATTGGAACGGGGGGCTCTGCTTGCGTTAGTTGCCTCGCGGATTGCGCATACTCAGGGCAAGAATTTGCGGAATCACACCACAATAATATGGAGTTAAAATGAATGACCATTAACAAAAAACAGAATGAAAATAATGGGCATAATAATGAAAATGAACGTATAACCATAGAAGACCGTCAAATAATTATGGATGCGATCGCCTTTGCGAAACAAAACCCAGGAACAACGCCGGATACACTTGTATCCGAGGCATCAAAGAGAATTTCTGCGTGTATACGCTATTCTATAAGAAATGATATTGTTACACAGCAATCTATAGCGAATACAATTGGAAAAAACTCAAGCACGATCGGGCGGCGCCTAGAAAAAAACATAGAATTTGATATTAAAGAAATCGATGATTTGTACAATTTCCTATTTGTTGAAAAAAATATTATTTTCAGAAAGGCATTACATGATATATCGAATACAAAGGATGCATTGTATTTTGCCATAATGTCCTTTTTTGATATCAAGAGCCCTTCCCAGCTTAATGCGATTGATCTTATTACGGGCACCGGATCTGCAACGTATCAACTCTGGCGGTATTCGGTTGAAGACGATAGCGAGTTTGTGCATGGACGAATTAACTTCCACGTCGATGAGAAAAACGGCGCCCTACATGCAAAAATGTTTCAGCCTAAGCGGAACCAAGACCCCAGCACCGAGCAATCTCCAAAAGAAAATGCCGATCAGGACGCAATTGATGGCACACCTCATCCATTGAAGGGACCATGGATTCGGCCGTCATCTGAGAAATTTGAAGGGTATTTTTTTCGCATTGCAGACATGTATATGATGATACTCAAAGATATGGCGAATAATGATATTAGAATATCCATATTCCCTAACTATAGAATCGAAAGAATCGACCATAAAATTGTCAAAGACTCCGTATTACCTGAGGGTCACAAGCAAATAGTTCACATGGATGGCTTTGGACTAGGAATAGATGGGAATAACTTATTCTTTTCTCCTGTTCACATGGATCTTGTTGATAGCAAATGTGAGGAAGATGTGCTTGATAGCAAATTGGATGTTGTTTCAGAAGAAGCAATTCCCAAGCGAATAGTAAAAAAACTAAAGCGCTATCCACTCATTCGGAAATAATCACTTACATTCTATGCTTCGTCTACTCCCGCTTGCGTAAGCGCGTTTAACCTGCCGATGCTTGCAAGGTCGCCGCGCTTTGACGCAATATCCATAATCAACGATTGTTTTCCTGAGATCTTCGATTTTTCTTTGTAGATTTTCGATTTTTGCATTTTGTAATTCGGTTACTTTCATTCCGTTTAGTTTTTCTACGAGCATATCTACAGTATCTGCCGAACGCAGACATTCAATCTTATCACCGTTTCGATGGTATATTGCTGATTGAGGATGCCCGACAACAATCCGAACTATATCATCTACCTCAATTGCGGCAACGCACCCTCTATCATCTCTATATTTTAGAAACATGAAAACTCCTTTTGGCTTATGCTATTCTATATACTACGAACGTATGAAAGTAATAGTACCTATCTTTTGGGAAAATGCGCTCGCTGAAGGGCGTGGTCGCGCAACCAATTTGCGCAATGCAGTGCCCGTGTGGCATTGCAATAACGGCCGGTTGAATGGCATTTGCCCCAAGCTCAATTGCACCCATCATTCGGTCTGATGGCTATTTCGGTACCTTGCGACAATCTGCCCCGGCAAGTTACCGCTTGGATCGAAAAATCAGCGAACCTCAGAAGCAATCATCACGCCGCTCGCTGCCACAGGTCGTCGGCGAGGGAGCGTTCTTCGGGGCCGGAGGCAGCGGCGTAGATCGCGGTGGTGGAGAGGCGAGAGTGCCCGAGCCAGCGCTGCAGCAGCATGACAGGCACGCCAGACTGAAGGGCGGCGACGGCAAAGCCGTGGCGCAGGCCGCGGGGGCAGGCCTGCGGCCCACGAAGATCCGCACCCCGCATCACGCGACGGGTGAGGCGCCATGCGGTCGTCCGGCACCATGGCCAGAGTCTGATGTCCGGTTCCCTCCCTGCTGAATGCCCTGCCCGCAGGTAGGCGCCAAGCGCAGACAGAAGCGCAGGCGGCAGTGGCACCTCGCGCAGGGCGAAGCGCCTGCGCTTGAGCGTGCGCAGAAGCACGAGCCCGCGGTCGAGCTGCACATCCATTCGCCGGATCGCCAGAACCTCGCTGATGCGCGCGCCCGTCCATACCAGCATGAGCAGAAAAAGCCGCTCCGCCTCGGGCAGGGTGGACGTCGCTGTGATGAGCCGCCGCCGCTCCTCGATCGTCACATACTTGCGGGCGCCTCCCCGCGTGTAGAGCTCCGTAACGTCAGGCACGGTGTCGGCGGAATAGGCGAAATAGGCGGTGTTCCGTTTCGGCATGGCGGCAGAAGCGCTCCTCGCATTTCCGATCAGCCCCGCCCTGCATCCTTTCTGCTCAT
>CALMZV010000046.1 GCA_937870755.1 uncultured Methylocystaceae bacterium | reverse complement strand
CTGCTGACGCTGGATCCATGCGGCGCGCTTGCGCACTTTCTCCTCGATGGCCGCCAGCTGAGCATCCCGTGGAGCAGCGACCACAACAGAGGCATCAGGCTCTACGGCGATTTCCAGCGTCGTCCGGTCGCGGCGCACGATGGAGAAATCGATCCAGTGTTCCCCATATCGGATGCTGTGACGTTCCGGCATCATCCGGGAAACCGCGCCCGGGCCAGGTCCATGATCCTGAGTTCAAGATCGTCCATCACCTCGACCGTGAGTTCGATGCCGCGCTCATCGCGAAGGACGTCAAAGAAGTAGTCGTCGATGGCGTTGCGCATCTTGTTTTGAGCGATGTCGTTGGACCAGACGTCGACGATGTGATGGGACTTAATGATATCGATGATCGTGAGTGCGATGGCGGCCACCTCATCTGACGCAACCGGTTTACCGTCGCCGGTCGCGAGCACGCCCTCAAGAATCCCGAAGAACGCCTGCCCATCGTCGTTGCCCTTGATCGCATCCGGCACCTCGCGCCCCCGGTCCTTGCGGGCGACCTTGCTGGCCAGATCGACTACGTTCTTGAGATAATCGCGCTCGGAAATCCTTTTGGCCCGATAGTCGCGGATGGTTTCCTCCAGAAGCTCCGAGAAGCTGCGGTAGAAGGTCGGGTCCTCGTCCATCTTTTCCGTGATGGTCCGTCGCGTCGCGCTGGCGATCCGGTCCGCCCTCGACGCCTCGGAGACGCCCGTTTCCTCCACCACGGCCTTCAGGGCGTCCGGGTCGTTGATGTTGACCATCTCGATGATCGTTTCAGCCGGCATGGCAACCACATGGTCGTCCAGCAGCTTTTGGATCTTTGGCTCGAACTCCTTAACGTCGACGGTCTCTTGGTAGCGCAGTTGAACTGACCGACGCAGTTCGGAGAACTGTTTCCAGTCCCTCTTCATGGAATCGATCTTCGCCTCGTTGAAGACGTCGAAGAGCTTGTCGGACGACAGCGAGATATGGAGGCAGCGGCTGAATGCCTTCAGCCGTTCATAGAATTCCTGCCGGATCGCTTCATCGGCCAGGAACTGCTCGAATTGCTCCATGTCCTTCTTGTTCTTTACTGGCTTGAACAGGTCCCAGAGCTGATCGTGCAGCTGGGGCAGCTTCCGGATTTCCTCGCGCACGTCGTGAACTGTGCCGGCGAGATCGACGGCGTCAAAACCCTCGAAGGCGCTGTACGTTGTCAGGGCCGTGTCGAGCTCTCCGAGCAACCCCTCATAGTCGATGATGAAGCCGAACTGCTTCTCGGTCGCGCCGTCTTCATAGAGCCGGTTCACGCGGGCGATCGCCTGCAGCAGGTTATGTTCGCGCAGCGACTTGCACACGTAGAGCACGGTATTGCGCGGCGCATCGAACCCGGTGAGCAGCTTCGACACAACGATAAGGATCTCCGGATCGCCCGAGCCCTTGAATGCGTCGATGATCTGCCGAGTGTATTCGTCCTCGGTCTTGTACCGGGCCATCATCCGCGCCCAGAATCCGCGCACGAGATCCTTCGATTCCTTGTCGACCTCCTCGTTGCCCTCGTTGTCATCGGGCGGCGAGATGACGATTTCGCTGGTGACGTGCCCGATTTCATCGAGCACCTCCTTGAAGCGGACAGCTGCCGCCTTGGACGGCGCGACAAGCTGCGCCTTGAATCCCGTGCCTTGCCAGTGCTGGCGGAAGTGCTCCGAGATGTCGAAAGCCTTTGCTCGGATCGCCTGGCCTGTCTTCGACAGCGCATCCATGCGGGAGAACTTGTGCTTGAGGTCGGCCTTCTGGCTGGGGGTCAAGCCCTCGCTGATCTTGTCGAACCACTTGTCGATCACGCCGCCATTGACCTGCTGCTCGACAAGCCGTCCCTCATAGAGGAGCGGCACGACGGCTCCGTCAGCGACGGCCTCGTCGATCGCGTACTTGTGGATCAGGCCGCCAAAGGTCGAAAGGGTGTTCTTCTCCTTCTTCAAGAGCGGCGTTCCGGTAAAGCCGAGATAGCAAGCCTTAGGCAGCAGACGGCGCATCCGTGTTGCGAACTGGCTGTGGCCTCCATACCGGCCGGTCTGCGAGCGATGGCTCTCGTCGACCAGGACGAACACGTTGGCATCCTCATCGACGTCCTCGGCAACTTTGGCGGCCGTATCGAACTTGTTGATGATGGTCGTCACGAGGGGTGTCCGGTTTCGGATCAGCTCGATCAGATGGGCGCCGCTGGTTGCACGCATGGGTTCCAGTTCGCAGGACTTGAACGTGTCCTTGATCTGCTTGTCGAGATCGTCCCGGTCAGTGACGATCAGGATGCGCGGATTGGGGATGGCTTTGTCGAGTGCGAGAGAGCGCCCGAGCATCACCATGGTCAGCGACTTGCCCGACCCTTGGGTATGCCAGATCACACCACCCTTGCGGCGCCCGTCCACATTGAACTGGCGGACGCGTTCAACAGCTTTCCGGATCCCGAAGAACTGCTGGTGGCGCGCGACCTTGCGTGCGCCACCATCGAACACTGTGAAGCGACGGATAAGGTCCAGTAGGCGTTCCGGCCGGCACATTGCATGAATCGTGCGGTCCTGCGCGGTGATCGCGCGCGCACCCTCGGCCGCCAGGGCCTCGAAATGAGCGCGAGCGAAAGCGAAGTCGCCCGAGAAGACAGCGTCCGCCTCCGCCGCCGTAAGCGGTCGATTGGCCAGCGGATCAATGATCTCGTCCCGGTCTTCCTCGTCCCGCCACGTCTGCCAGAACTGCCGCGGCGTACCTACGGTAGCGTAGCGCGCTTCGACACGGTTCATCACCATGAGAAGCTGCGCGAAGTGGAACAGCTGCGGGATGTTGTCCTCGTTCTGATAGCCGATCAGCTGGCTACCGGCCTTCTTCAGGCTCTCGGTCGGCCGCTTGTTCTCGATCACGAGGAACGGGATGCCGTTGACATAGGCGACGATATCACACCGCTTGGTCTGGGTGCTGGCCGTCCGCTCGACAGAAACTTCGGCCGTCACATGAAAGACGTTGTTCGACGGGGTTTCCCAATCGACGTAGCGGAATGAGTAGGACTTCGAGTCTCCCTGAATCGTCTTGGTGATCGTCGTCCCGAGCACGAGCGTGTCGTAGATGTCCTGGTTGGTCCCGCGCAGTCCCTTTTGCCGGTCAGGCGTGGGCTTCAGCCGGCGGATGGCCTCGTGCGCATCCTCAAGGTCGAAGGGATAGTCCCGGCCACGATAGCTGAAGCTGTTGATCCGCAGGAGTTGGTCCGCAAGGATGTCATCGAGCACCACGTTGCGCAAACGACCGGCGCGGAGGCGCACAGCCTCCGCCTGGGAGAGCGGCGTGAACCCCAGCGCCACAAGGAGCTGCAGGGCGGGGATCTGGGATTGGTGCTTCTCGGCGGCATCGAAGGTCATGGCTTCCACTCCGGATGCTTTGCCGCCTTATAGAACTTCACGCAGGGCGCCTCCGGGCAGCGGCCGAGCGTCTCGCGCGAGGGCTCCAGAATGGCCACAAGCTCGGCGTAGTAATCCTTCTCGCCGAGCCACGCCTCCGCAACCGTCTGCAATTCCAGATGCCGCCGATAGACGTAGGAGATGGCGTCGGCTACCTGCACCATCGAGGAATGGTCGGACTTGATCGCGAAGGCGGTGTTGATGATGTGGTCGAACCGATCCTTCTTGCTGCGATCCAACCAGACGGTCTTGCCGCGCTTGGTGCCCTGGGTTTGGTAGAGCCCGTCGAACCAGGCATGGCCCTGATAGAGCTCGTCCGATAGCTTCGGCATCTCGCTCTTGTTGTCGTCCATGATAACGACGGTAAGGCCCTTGCTGTTCTTGACGCCTTGCATCTTCTTCTGAACGAGGCAGGCCGTGAACATGGCTGAGGCCAGCCAGTAGTTCGTGCCGAAGGGCTGGGCATGGCCTGCGGCGGCGGCCGCGTCAAAGGCCGCATAGGAAAGACCATACCCGAAGACCTTGCCGCCATTCTCGACGGCCAGCTCGCAGACTGTCTTGAGAAAAGCCTTGCGTTCGGCCGCATCGACCTCGCGCCACCCACCCTTGCCGTTGATGAAACGGCTTGTCTTAAAGTCAGCGCGATTGCCGGGATGGAGGGCGAAGAGGGCTTC
>CALMZV010000045.1 GCA_937870755.1 uncultured Methylocystaceae bacterium | reverse complement strand
CCTCGAACTATATCGGCATCCGTTACCAGGGGCAGGACGTGACACTGTCGCCAGCGATCATTCCGATGATCGGCCTGACCGTTGTCGCCTTCAACCAGGCCTACTGGAACAACCACTACGCCAGCCAGCCGTGGCATGGAAACTGGAACACCTATTATCGACGCGGCGCTGCTTATGGTGGCCCCGGTTATGGTGGTGCTGGCCGAGGTGGCTGCGTTGGAGCCGCATGCGGCGGTTCGGCCGTCGTTCGCGGCCCTTACGGCGGAGGCGCGGCCGCACGTGGAATCTGCGGTCCGGACCGTTGCGCCGGGGGCGCCATCGGCCGCTATCCGGGCGGCGGCTTCGAAGTCCGTCGCGGCATCATCGACCGTTGAATGATTGAGGCGTGGCCGGAGGGCTCGCCAAAACTGCGCCTCTCCGCGTTAGGTCTCAGCTCGCATGCAACCCAGCCATCAAGCCGGGCCATTGGGGCAAACCTTTGCGCTCGGCCAGGGCCGACCATTGAAACGGCACGTCGTGCCGTCGGGCAACAACTGAACCGAAAGAAGAGATTGCCGATGACAGGAACCGACCATTCCATCAGACGCGCCTGCGGCGGCCGGCCAACGGGTCCGACTTTCCGGATGCGCGGCCTGGTGGCTTTCGCGGCCATCGCCGTCATCTCGGGCTGCGCAACCACGCCGCCGCCCTCGGTTGCGTTGTCCTCCTCTGCACTTTTGCGTCCGACCTCGGACAAGAGCAAGCCCTACGCCTATCGCCGGGCGGATGTGAATTTTGCAGCCTATGGTCGCGTCCTCGTTCCGCCCACAGAGATTTACGCCGGTCCGGATGCGCAGTTCGGCAAGATGTCGGCTGCCGATCGTCAAGCGCTCGCCGTCTACATGCATCAGGAGTTTTCCAGGGTGCTCGGTCGTCGGCTTCAAATCGCCGGGCAGCCGGGCCCGGGCACGTTGCGCGCAAGGCTGACCTTGACCGGAGCGGAAGCAAGCACGCCGGTTCTGTCCACCGTCTCGCATGTTCTGCCAGTCGGCCTTGTCGTCAATGCGGGCGCGCAGGCGACCGGCGGGCGCGGCACATTCTCAGGCTGGGTCTCCTACGCCGTCGAGATCGAGGACGCCCATACCGGCACTCTGCTCTATGCCCATGTCGCCAACAGGAGCGCCAACGCGCTCGACATCACCGCCAATTTCGGGCCGCTCGACGCGGCAAAGGCGGGCGTGCGCTCGGCAGCCGACAAGCTGGACAAGGAGCTCGCCGGCGCAACGCGATAACGACAATGGGCGCCCGATCCGCTTCGCCGGATGGCCGCGAACACGCGCAAAACGCGCCACGATCGGCCTGGCGGATCGGCTTCTGCCGTTCCACGCCGATCCGGCGCATCCAAGCCTTTGACAGGAGACCACGTTCTGACCGGAGCTTATTCGAAGACGCAGGAACGCCCAGTTGCAATCTGCCCTGAAACCTGGCGCCGATTGATCGGCCTGACCCGACTGTTCGGTATCTGCCTGACCGGCATGTTGCTCGTCGCATGCGACGATGGTGCCAGGACGGCAGAGCCTTCCCCCCAATCGATCCGGGTGATTAAAGCCGCCGTGCGTGAGCAGCAGCGCGGCGCTGACGTCACCGGTGAGGTGCGCGCCCGTATCCAGACGGATCTTGCCTTCAGGGCAGCCGGGAAGGTGGTGGACAGGCGGGCAGATGTCGGCTCCCGTGTCAGTGCCGGAGATGTGCTGGCGCGCATCGACGACACGGAGCAACGCGCTGACGTTTTATCGGCGCAAGCCGGCCTCGTGGCGGCACAGGCGACACTCAATCAAAAGACGCTCGCCTACCAGCGTTATGCAGCGCTCGTGGAATCGCGCGCAATCGCCCAGGCGACCTACGATCAGGCGAAGGAAGAACTGGCGACGGCGCAGGGCACATTGGAATCTGCCCAGGCATCGCTGGCGATCGTGCAGGACGCACTCTCCCGCACTGAGCTCAAGGCCGACGCGGACGGGATCATCATCGCCCGTAACATCGAAGTCGGCCAGGTCGTGTCCGCCGCACAGCCTGCCTTCACGCTCGCCCATGACGGGCCGCGCGAGGCGTGGTTCGATGTCTTCGAGGCCTTTTTCCTGTCCGGCCAGCCAGCCGACAAGGCGACGATCGCGCCAGTTTCCGATCCCGACGGCGGCGTCACCGCAGCACTTCGCGAGATCGCCCCCGTCATCGACACCACCACCGGAACGATCCGGGTCAAGATGGCGCTTGCGCCCGATGTTGCCTGGTCGCTGGGAACGCCCGTCGTCGGCCGCTTCCGAACGCCGTCTGTCGCAGCCATCACCTTGCCCTGGAGCGCGATGACGTCCACCGATGGCAAGCCTGCCGTCTGGATCGTCAATGCACAGACCCGCGCCGTCGAGTTGCGGCCGGTCACCGTTGCGGACTACCGGACCGGTGAATTCTCGATCGCCGAAGGTGTTTCTGCGAGCGAGCTCGTCGTCGCCGAAGGCGGAAAGTTCCTGCGGCCGGGCCAGACAGTCGCCTGGGAGGCTAGTCGATGAGGCGGCTCCTTCCAGCTATTGTGCTTCTTGGCGCAGCGGCGATCCTGTCGCCCTCAGTATCCCGTTCTGATGCCCCACAGGATGTTGTGCCAAGACCGGTGATCTGGATGACGGCCACGCCGGAACGGGCCGGCACCTTGAGCTTCGCCGGCGTCATACAGCCGCGCGTCGAGACCGAACTCGCTTTCCGCACGCTGGGCCGCGTCATTGCGAGAAAGGTCGAGGCAGGCGACGTCGTCAAAAAGGGAGACGTGCTCGCACTGATCGATCCGCTTGCGCTGCAGCTTGCCGTCACCGGCGCCCAGGCCGAGCTGCGCAACGCCAGCGCGCAACTCGAGAACGCGACGATCACCGAGCGGCGCAAGCGCGTGCTCGTCTCCACCAACAGTGCAAGCTCCGCCGATCTCGAACTTGCCGAGCAGGGCCTCAAATCAGCGCAGGCAAACATGACGAAAGCCGAGGCGAATCTCGCCAAGGCGAGGGAACAACTTGGCTACGCGGAGCTGAAGGCCGAGTTCGACGGCGTCATTACCTCGACCTCCGTGGAAGTCGGACAGACGACGACGGCCGGCCAGGCAGTCCTGAAGCTTGCGCGTCTCGATCAGCGCGATGTCGTGATCGACGTGTCCGAGGGGCAGCTCGCGCAGATCCGCTCGGCAAACCGCGTCGATGTGGCGCTCCAGCTCGACGGGCGGCTGCGTACCTCCGGATCGATCCGCGAGATCGCCCCGCAAGCCGATGCCGAAACCCGCACCCACAGGGTGAAGATTGCCGTGGACGAGGCTCCCGCCGTCTTCCGCTTCGGCTCGGTGGTGACCGCCGCCTTCTCCAACGGGGCCGGCGACAGCGCCATCGTCCTTCCCCGCTCCGCGATCACCTTCAGGGATGGCGCCGCGGACGTGTGGGTCATCGATGAGGCGACGCTCACCGTCTCACGTCGACCGGTCGGGCTCGAGGCAAGCGAAGCGGGCAGCTCCCAGGTCAGGGTTAACAGGGGACTCGACACTGGCGAAAAGGTCGTTGTTGCCGGTGGCGACCAACTTCAGGAGGGACAGAAAACCAGACTTGGACAGGAGATGCACCGGTGAAAAACTTTAATCTTTCCGACTGGGCGCTCGAACACCGCTCCTTCGTCTGGTACTTCATGATCGCCTTTTCGATCGCCGGAATGTACGCCTATCTCAGCCTGGGACGGGAGGAGGATCCCTCCTTCACCATCAAGACGATGGTGATCCAGGCGCAATGGCCCGGCGCGTCGGCTGAAGAGGTCGCAGAGCAGATCAGCGACCGCATCGAAAAGAAGCTCCAGGAACTCGACAGCCTCGACCGGACGCGCAGTCTCACGACGGCCGGCAGAACGACGATATTCGTCGACTTGCTTCCGACCACAAAAGCGAGGGAAATTCAGCCCACCTGGCAGCGCGTTCGCAACATGATCGGCGATATCCAGCAGCAATTTCCCGCCGGTGTCGTCGGACCGTTTTTCAACGACCAGTTCGGCGACGTCTATGGAAACATCTTCGCCTTCACCGCTGAAAACCTCAACCAGAGACAATTGCGCGATCTGGTCGAGGACGCCCGCACCAGCGTGCTGGCCGTGCCCAATGTCGGCAAGGTCGACATCATCGGTGCGCAGGACGAAGTGATCTATCTCGAATTCTCCCCGCGCAAGATCGCAGCCCTCGGCATCAATCAATCCGACATCGTCGAGACACTCAGGGAACAAAACGCCGTCACACAGTCCGGTATCGTCCAGGCGGGGCCGGAACGGGTTGCATTGCGCGTCGGCGGACGTTTCATCTCCGAAGAGAGCCTGCGCGCCATCAATCTGCGCATCAACGACCGCTTCTTTCCGCTGACCGACGTCGCAACCGTGACGCGCGGGTATGTCGATCCTCCATCCTCACTGTTCCGCTTCAACGGCAAGCCGGCGATCGGGCTGGCGATCGGCATGAAGACCGGCGGCAATCTGCTGGAGTTCGGCGCCGCGCTCGACACGATGATGACCCGTATTGTCCAGGACCTCCCTCTTGGAGTGTCCGTCGATCATGTGTCCGATCAGCCCGCGGTGGTCGACCAGGCCGTTTCAGGTTTCACCAAGGCGCTGTTCGAGGCCGTCGCAATCGTGCTCGCCATCAGCTTCATCAGTCTTGGCCTACGCGCCGGGTTGGTCGTCGCGATCTCCATTCCGCTCGTGCTCGCCATCACCTTCATGGTGATGCAGTATTCAGGCATTTCCCTGCAACGCATCTCGCTCGGCGCCCTCATCATCGCTCTCGGCCTTCTGGTCGACGACGCGATGATCGCCGTCGAGATGATGGTTGCCCGGCTCGAGGCGGGCGACACATTGCGAAAAGCCGCAACCTACGTCTACACTTCGACCGCCTTCCCGATGCTCACCGGCACGCTTGTCACCGTCGCGGGCTTTCTGCCGATCGGCTTCAACAACAGCAATGCCGGCGAGTTCACGTTCACGCTCTTCGTCGTGCTCGCGGTCTCGCTGACCGTGTCCTGGATCGTCGCCGTCCTGTTCACGCCGCTACTCGGCGTGACGATCCTGCCGAAGACGATGAAGAAACACGCCGAGCACAAGAGCCGCTTCGGCGCCGTCTTCTCCTGGCTGCTTCAACTCTGCCTGCGTTTCCGCAGGACCACCATCATCGTGACGATCGCCGCGTTCGGCCTGTCCGTCGCCGGCATGTCGCTTGTCCAGCAGCAGTTCTTTCCCACGTCGGATCGTCCGGAACTGATCGTCGACTGGAACCTGCCGCAGAACAGCTCCATTGCTGAAACAAATCGGCAGATGGCCGTCTTCGAGCGTGAAAAGCTTGTCGGGAACACCGACATCGATCACTGGTCGAGCTTTGTCGGTCGCGGAGCGCCGCGCTTCGTTCTGACGTTCGATGTCCAGCCTGACGATCCGACCTTCGGCCAGATGGTCATCGTCACAAAGGGGCTTGAGGCTCGCGACCGTCTGAAAACCGACCTGCAGGCCTATCTTCATAAGACCTTTCCAGGCACCGACGCTTTCGTGAAGGTCCTGGATATCGGACCGCCGGTCGGACGACCCGTCCAGTACCGCATCTCCGGTCCAGACATCCAGAAAGTCCGCGAACTCGCGCAGAAAACGGCGGGCATCGTCATGTCGCACCCGTCATTGACCGGGCTCGTCTTCGACTGGAACGAGCCGGCGCGCGTCGTCAAGGTCGATGTTCTCCAGGACAAGGCGCGCCAACTCGGCGTCTCGTCTGAAGACATCGCGACCGCTCTCAACGGCGTCGTCCAGGGCGCGACCGTAACCCAGGTGCGCGACGCGATCTACCTGATCAATGTCGTCGGGCGTGCCCAGGCGGCCGAGCGGGCCTCGATCGACGGCCTCGTCGACCTGCAGCTTCCGACAAGCAGCGGCAAGGCCATCCCGCTCTCGTCCGTCGCCCGCTTCGACTACGATCTCGAACAACCGACGATCTGGCGGCGCAACCGCATCCCCACGATCACGATCAAGGCCGGCATCAACGACAGCACCCAGCCTGCGACGGTCGTCGGGCAACTTGGATCGAAGATCGACGAACTGAAAGCGTCGCTTCCGCCGGGATACGATGTCGCGGTCGGCGGGACGGTGGAAGAAAGCGCCAAATCGCAGGCGCCGATTATCAAGGTGGTCCCGGTCATGATCTTCGTCATGACGACGCTCCTGATGACCCAGCTTCAAAGCTTCCACCGATTGTTCCTGGTGTTCTCGGTCGCGCCGCTTGCCTTGATCGGGGTTGTCGGCGCTCTGGTGCTGAGCCGTGCGCCGCTTGGCTTCGTCGCGATCCTCGGCGTTCTCGCCCTGATCGGCATCCTGATCCGCAACTCGGTGATCCTGATCGTCCAGATAGAAGACCTGCGCAAGGCCGGAACGCCGCCCTGGAAAGCCGTCGTGGAGGCAACCGAACACCGCATGCGACCGATCATGCTAACGGCTGCGGCGGCAACCCTGGCGCTGATCCCGATCTCGCATGAGGTGTTCTGGGGGCCGATGGCCTACGCCATGATGGGCGGCATCGTCGTAGGAACCGTCCTGACCCTGCTGTTCCTTCCCGCCCTCTATGTGACCTGGTTCAGGATCCCGCGCGATGTCGAAAGCAAGTGAACTCGCGCCGCCGCGGCGACCTCTGCAGCTGGATATCCTTGATGTGCGGCAAGCCCGCCCCCTCAACGCCTTTGCCTGGCGGCGCGTCCTGGCGCTCCCGCTTGTACTGTCATTGCTCGCGGGCTGCGCGGGACGCCCTGAAAATGTCCTTCAGCCCGTTGCCCTTACGAGCAACGATACAAGCCGTGTCGACATGCTGGTCGCGACCACCCGAAAGCCCGCCGACGATCCCGGCCGGCTCTATTCCGGCGAGCGCGGCACGGCGATCTCGCTCAACAACCTCACCGTTTCCATACCGCCGGACGCAAGGAGGAAGGTTGGCGAGGTCCAATGGCCAAAGCGCGTGCCTGCGGATCCCGAGAAAGAGTTTGCCGTGCTGAAGGTCGAGAAAGTCGCCTCCGAACAGCAAGCGCTCGGCTGGTTTCGCAAGAACCGGAACGCGAAGCGGCAGGTGATTATCTTCGTGCACGGTTTCAACAACACCTATGCCGATGCGGTCTTTCGTTTCGCGCAAATCGCCCATGACGCGGGAACGGACGCTGCCCCCATCCTGTTCACCTGGCCCTCCCGCGCCAGCGTCTTCGGCTATATCTACGACAAGGAAAGCACCAATTATTCGCGCAGGGCGCTCGAGGATCTGATTATTCAGGCGTCTTCAAGCCCTGACGTCGGCGACATCACCATCCTTGCCCATTCCATGGGAAGCTGGTTGACGACGGAGGCTCTGCGCGGGGTCGCCATGCGCGAACAAGCGATACCGGTAAAAGTCCGCAATGTGGTTCTGGCATCGCCGGATATCGATGTCGATGTGTTCCGACGGCAGTTGATCGAGATGGGACCTAAGCGACCGCAGTTCACGATCTTCGCCTCAACCCGCGACCGGGCCTTGCAGGTGTCGCAGCGGATCTCAGGGGGTGTCAGCCGGGTCGGCAGCGTCGACACCACCCCTTATGCCGGCATGCTCAAGCAACTCGGGATCACGGTGATCGACACGAGCGCCGCCGGGTCCAACGACGCGCTCGGTCACAACGCCTTTGCCGACAGCCCTGAGATCATATCGCTCCTCGGCAAACGTCTCGCCGGCCAGTCCCTGGAGGGTGGTCAGGTGACGCTGGCCGATCATGTCGGTCTTGCCGCAATCGGCACGGTCAATCTGGCCGGATCCGCAGCCAGGACCGTCGTCGCGGCGCCAATGTCGGTGGTCAGCCCCGAGGCACGCAAGATGTTGCGGCAGGAATTTTATGGAAAACCGGCTGCACTTATTGACGGCCAGATCACCTACTGAGGTTTTGACGTGATTAGCCGAACCCGTTTGCGATCTTCAAACTAGAAACTGGACCAGCAGCCATATCGCTTTAGTCATCAAGTGTTGACCCGCAACTTTGCCGCCGTTAAAGGAAGAATGCACGGAGAAAAAGTTCACACCAGGAGGCAAATATGGCGCTTGATACCGGACATCTTTCACTGATCGACCGGTATTGGCGAGCGGCCAACTACCTGTCCGTCGGCCAGATTTATCTCCTCGACAATCCGTTGCTGAAAGAGCCTCTAAAGCCAGAACACGTCAAACCCAGGCTTCTCGGTCACTGGGGCACGACACCGGGCCTGAACTTCATCTACGCGCATCTCAACAGGATCATCACCGAGCGCGACGAGAATATCCTCTACATCTGCGGGCCTGGCCATGGCGGCCCGGGCATGGTGGCCAATACATGGCTGGAAGGCACCTATTCCGAGATTTATCCGGAGGTCGGCCAGGACGGGACGGGCATGAAACGGTTGTTTCGGCAGTTCTCGTTTCCGGGCGGCATTCCAAGCCATGTCGCACCTGAAACGCCGGGTTCCATCCATGAAGGTGGCGAACTCGGATACGCCGTCGCGCATGCCTATGGGGCGGCGCTGGACAACCCCGATCTGGTCGTAGCTTGCGTGGTGGGCGATGGCGAGGCCGAAACCGGTCCGATCGCGGCGGCGTGGCATTCGAACAAATTCATCAATCCGGCGCGCGATGGCGCGGTGCTGCCGATCCTGCACCTCAACGGCTACAAGATCGCCAATCCAACCGTGCTTGCCCGGCTGTCCGATGCCGAACTCGAGCACCTCTTCATCGGTTACGGTTATGAGCCGCTTTTCGTCGAGGGCAGCGAGCCTGCCGAGATGCACCGCCAGATGGCGGACGCACTCGACACCGTCTTCGACCGGCTGACTGAAATCCGCAAGCAGGCCCTGGTGTCAGCAGCGCGGCCGCGCTGGCCGATGATCATCCTGCGCAGCCCGAAGGGCTGGACCGGGCCGAAAGTCGTCGACGGCAAGATGGTCGAAAATCATTGGCGGTCCCACCAGGTCCCGGTCGCAAATTGCCGTGAGGACGAGGGCCACCGCACAATTCTCGAAGACTGGCTCAGAAGCTATGATCCGGCTGATCTCTTCGACGAGAACGGAGCGCTCAAGCCGGACCTGAAAGCCCTCGCGCCACGGGGTGCGCGCCGCATGGGCGCAAATCCGCATGCGAATGGCGGCTTGCTGCGTAAGGAACTGCATACACCAGACTTTCGGCAATATGCGGTGCCGGTATCGAGCCCGGGTGCTGCTGAAGCACAGGCGACCAAGGTTCTCGGCGACTATTTGAGGGACGTTCTGCGTCTCAACGAGAGTGAGCGGAATTTTCGTGTCTTCGGGCCGGATGAGACCGCTTCGAACCGGCTTCAGAGTGTGTTCGAAGCCACCGACAGGGTCTGGATGGCCGAAACATTGGAGAGCGACGATCATCTGTCACCCGACGGTCGGGTGATGGAGGTGCTGAGCGAGCATCTCTGCCAGGGGTGGCTCGAAGGCTACCTGCTCACCGGCAGGCACGGCTTCTTTTCCTGCTACGAAGCCTTCATTCACATCGTCGATTCGATGTTCAGTCAGCACGCCAAATGGCTGAAGGTTTCGCGCGATCTCGAATGGCGCAAGCCGATCTCGTCGCTCACTTACCTGCTTACCTCCCACGTCTGGCGTCAGGATCACAATGGCTTTTCCCATCAGGATCCCGGATTTGTCGATCTGGTCGCCAACAAGAGCGCCGAAATCGTCCGCATCTATCTGCCGCCCGACGCCAATACGCTCCTGTGGGTCGGAGACCATTGCCTGAAGACCTGGGATCGCGTGAACGTCATCGTGGCGGGCAAGCAGCCTGCGCCGCAATGGCTGACCATGGAGGAGGCAGAGCAACATTGCGAGGCAGGGCTCGGCATATGGGACTGGGCCGGCACGGAAGAGGGGCTCGACCCGGATATCGTGATGGCCTGCGCCGGTGACGTTCCGACGATGGAGACGCTCGCCGCCGTCGACATATTGCGCCAGCTCCTGCCGCACCTGCGCATCCGCGTGGTCAACGTCGTCGATCTGATGGCGCTGCAATCGCCCCGGCACCACCCGCACGGCTTCTCGGACGACGCGTTCGATAGCATATTCACACGCGACCGGCCGGTGGTGTTCGCCTATCACGGCTACCCGTATCTCATTCACAGGCTGGTCTACAAACGCACCAATCACCCCAACGTCCATGTGCGGGGATTCATCGAGGAAGGCACGACGACGACGCCCTTCGATATGGCTGTCATGAACGAACTCGATCGCTTCCATCTGGCGATAGAGGCAATCGAACGCCTGCCGGCGCTGAAAGACAAGGCTGCGGACCTCGTGGCAAGCCTGAGGGAGCGGCTCGCCGCACATAAAGCCTATGTGCATGAACACGGCGAGGACATGCCGGAAATCCGTGACTGGAAGTGGCCTTATAAACGCACGGCGGGTTGACGATGGTTCGAGACTGATATCGGCAAAGGGTCTGCGATGGACCGCCTTCAGCAGCATCTGAGCGCCATGCAGGCGGCTTTCACAGCGCCATTGATCATCAGTTGTTGACTCATGGGGGATGATCGTTAGTTTAGCTCTGTTTCCGGCGGCATGAGGATGGAATGAATAGGCCAAAAGATATTGTGGTTTATATCGATACGGCGGATGTTTCGATCTGCCGGATCCATATCGACTATGCTGTAGATCTCGCGCGCTCATGGGACGCGCACGTGATCGTTGCTTTCGTACCAGAAGATTTAATCTCCAATCCCTCGCATGGCTTTGCCCGAGGGGCTGCGATTGAAAGCATGCTCGCCGCCTACGAAGCACGCAGGCACGAGGCCAACGAGCGGCTGCGCGCACTCCTGGCGGAGGTGACGGCTGCAACCGGTGTCCAGTGTGAACTGAGGATATGTTCCGGCGAAACGGGTGAGGCGCTGATGCTGCATGCTCGTCATGCCTCTCTGGCGATAGTCGGAACCGGACGGGAACCCGCTCGCGCGGAAACGGCTCTCACGGTTTCGGAAGATATCATCTTCGCATCCGGGCGTCCGTCGATCCTTCTGCCTCCTTCGTGGCAAAAGACCGGTTTGCCCGAAACCATCGTCATTGGCTGGAATGCCAGCCGGGAAGCGGCCCGCGCCGTCGCCGATTCCATGCCTTTCCTTGCTGCCGCTCGAGCCGTGCACGTCGTCGTTGTTCCCGAGCCCAAGGTCGCGCGGCTTTTGGGAGAAGACCCCGGCAGCGATATCTCTCTTCATCTTGCGCGCCACGGCATAAAAGTGACGCTCGACCACCTGGAAGGCGGCAATGCCGGCGAGCTTATTCTGGCCCACGCGGAAGACCTCAGGGCGGAGATGGTTGTGATGGGCGCCTATGGGCAATCGCGGATCACCGAGTTCGTCTTCGGCAGTGCTACACGCACGCTGTTAGCCAGTCCGAAGGTTCCGATCTTCCTTTCACGATAAGTCTTGCCACCAGGCATGATCGAGTTCGCCCGATACTCGAGCTCAAGGCGGTATTCAAAAAAACAGACTATACCAGAGGAGTAGAAAATAATGTCCGATCTCGTTGTCATCGGTTTTGACACGGTTGATGAAGCCGACAAGGTGCTTCTCAAACTCGTTGCGCTGAAGAAGGAATATCTGGTCGATCTGGAAGACGCCGTGATCGTCGTTCGTGACGGCGACGGGAAGGTCCATCTCAAGCAGAGCATCAACCTGACAGCTCTCGGCGCTACATCAGGTCTCCTGTCGGGTACGCTGTGGGGCGGCCTGGTCGGCCTGCTGTTCCTCAATCCTCTTGCCGGCATCGCAATCGGCGGCCTGACCGGGGCCGGTCTCGGCGCCCTGTCCGGGTCGCTTGCCGACTACGGGATCGATGATGCCTTCATCAGGTCGCTGGGTGAGACCATTCCAAACAATTCCTCTGCGCTGTTCGTTCTTGTACGGAAGGTTCAGCCTGAGAAGGTCCTGGCCGAGTTTGAAGGTTTGCGGGGCCGGGTGCTCAAGACCTCCCTTTCGCCAGAACAGGAGGAGAAACTGAAAATCGCGCTGTCGGAAAGCTTGCCAGGTTCGGGTGCCGATCCCGCCGCGAACGCCATCAATAGTCGATTGTAACAAGCGCCGCGAGCCAGATCCCGGTGATCATCATTGCGACGAACGAGGAGCAGAGCCACCGATGCTATGCGCTTCCTGAGTAGGTGAGATATGGAGGCGGTCTTCGATTTGTGCGGGAAACGTGGGCTCGTCGTCTGCCAGCAAATGAGATGCCCATTGCTGTCGGCTGCGCGACGGCAGTCCGTGCTGTCGGCGCAGACCTCACGATCACCTGTCTGGATGAAAGGGCGGCTCCGTTCGCCGACTGCCTGCGTGCACGCCTCAAGAAGCCGTTTTCCTATTCCGGCGTTTTTCCTGGCGATCTGGACTGTCTCTTGACGGCCGCCTCCCCACTACCGGTATCCTGAACCGGGACAGGGGCACTGGGCGAGCTCTCTCCATCTGTTTTGACCAAAGACAGATATTCATCCATGGCTTGAAACCAGTGGTCGAGTTCTTTTCCGTTCGGGCACCCTTCCGCTTCCCATAGCTCATGTGCGCGATTGCGAATCCAGTTCTCATCAATGTCCGACATCTGATCTTCTTCCTCAAGTGTTTGGATTGTTACTGCGGTTGTAACGGATCAGGCAGGCCAATATCCGGTCATGCGCCTCCACTTTCTCGGAATATCTGCGCCACCGCCCACCGGTCGATTGGAAAAGGGAGCTAGCCTGCCCCTTCGAGCAAGTCATCGATGTGACAGAATCTAAATCGGAACCCCGCCAAGCTGGTGTTGGAAAGGTCTTCACAGGAAATTGCCAACATCCTTATTTGACGGCAATTTAGATTAATCATCACTCGATGACAACAGGAATCATCGGCCGATGATAACTTCTGTCGCGGAGCCCTGGCCCCAAGCGCCCAACGATATGAATCTTTGTCAGTGGTGATGCGCTTGGCGGCGACCAGTGGGAGCGGAACAAGGATTTCGTGCCCAGTGATAGGAAGAATCACTGTTCGAGGATGTCTTCGCCCATGAGCGCGTAGATGAGCGACGATCGCCGAACATTTCGGCCTTCCACGGACGCGACTGCCGTCATGTGGCTACCCTCGCGATCCCCTCCGCGCTTTCTGATTGATTTTAGTCAACGACTGATGACAAAGCCATCTATAGAGTTCAAGGTGCTTTAAGACGGACGGATATTGAGATTCGCAGAAGAGTTCGCTTTCAGTTTTTCTAGTTTCGGAGGAGTGCATGGACGGGCAGCCGGAAGAGACAAGCGGGTTGCTCGCCCTTCGGGAGCTGGCGCTCGACCTGCATTGGTCCTGGAACCGCGCCTCCGACCGGCTGTGGAGGGAGCTCGATGCCGAAACGTGGGAAACCACGGGCAATCCATGGGGTGTTCTCCACACCGTCTCGCGCTCCAAAACAAGGGCTCTTCTTGCTCAGTCCGATTTCAGGCAAACTATCGAAGCATTGCTGAAGGAGAAGCGGGAGGCTGCAAACGAATCGAGATGGTTCCAACAAGCACACCCAGCCTCGCCGCTGAAAACCGCAGCCTATTTCAGCCTGGAGTTCATGCTGACCGAAGCCCTGCCGATCTATTCGGGCGGGCTGGGCAACGTGGCGGGAGATCAGCTGAAAACCGCCAGCGATCTCGGCGTGCCGGTCGTCGGGGTGGGCTTGCTTTATTCACAAGGCTACTTCCGCCAATCGATAGGGCGGGACGGTAGCCAGGAAGCCCTCTACCCGGTCAACGAGCCGGATCAGCTCCCAATCCAGCCGTTGCGTTCCGCCGATGGCGAATGGTTGCGACTGCAAATCGACCTTCCCGGATGCAAGCTCTGGATCAGAACCTGGGAAGTCCAGATCGGACGGCTGAAGCTTTACCTGCTGGACATGAACGATCCCGCAAATCCCGCGACGTATCGATGCATCACCAGCGAGCTTTATGGCGGCGGCCCCGAGACACGCCTGATGCAGGAAATGATATTGGGAATGGCCGGTTGGCAGCTTCTCCGCACACTCGGGCTCGAACCGCAGGTCTGCCATTTGAATGAAGGGCATGCGGCCTTCGCTGCTCTGGAGCGCATCCGCTGCTTCCGGGTCGACCATGACGTATCTTTTGCCGAGGCTCTGGCAGCAACACGGGTCGGCAATATTTTCACCACTCATACCGCCGTTGCAGCCGGTTTCGACCGCTTCGCTCCTGAACTGATCACAAAATACTTCCGGTCCTATGCCGAAAATCATCTCGGCATCGCCATCGCCGACTTTCTGGCCCTCGGCAGGAGGGATCGCAACGATGATCTTGAGGCGTTCAACATGGCTTACCTCGCGATCCGTGCGAGCGGCGCAGTGAACGCCGTCAGTGCGCTCCACGGAAAGGTCAGCCGGTCGCTGTTTCAACCTCTCTTCCCTGGTTGGCCGACCGACGACGTGCCCATCGGGCATGTAACGAACGGCATACATGTTCCGACATGGGACTCGGTTCAGTCCGACGCCCTGTGGACCGAAGCCGCCGGCAAGGATCGCTGGCGTGGCGATCTGACCGGGCTGGAAACCGGCATCCTCAAGCTCGACGTCCAGCAAATCTGGCGAATGCGCAATGAATCGAGGCAAAACCTTTGCGATCAGGTTCGCAAGCAATATCTGCGCCAGCGCGTGGAAGACGCGGAGATCGGCGGTGGGCTCGACGCCGCCCGTGGGATCTTCGATCCGCATGCTCTTACCCTCGGATTTGCGCGCCGCTTCGCAACCTACAAACGTCCTGCTCTTCTGCTGCGCGATCCCGACAGGCTGGCCCGCATCCTGACCGATGCCCGGCACCCGGTCCAGCTCGTGCTGGCCGGCAAGGCGCATCCCCAGGATGCCGAAGGCCAGGCGTTGATCAAGGCCTGGAACGAATTCGCCAAGCGGCCGGAGCTGGCATCCCGGCTCATCTTCCTGCGCGACTACAACATGCGCCAGGCCGAATGGCTCGTTCAAGGGGTCGATGTGTGGATCAACACACCGCGCCG
>CALMZV010000044.1 GCA_937870755.1 uncultured Methylocystaceae bacterium | reverse complement strand
ATACTCGCGGACTTACGCGAGTTTCGCGGCCCCTCGGCCATGTTCTTCGGCAGGCCCGCGCCCTGTTCGCCGTTTCCGGCCGTAGCAGCCTTGTCGCTGGGGGCGAAACTCTACTACGGCCACGTCACCCGGCGCGGCGGCGCGCGCTTTCTGATCGATATTGTTGAAATTCCCGTCGTCAAATCCGACGACAGGGACGCCGACGTGCAGGCGGTGACCCAGGCCCTGCAAAGCGAGATCGAAAAGCGCGTGCGCGAAAACCCGGAGCAATGGCTCTGGTCGCATCGCCGCTGGGGCTAGAGCGCATTCAGCAAAAGTGTATGCGGTTTGGCGTCCGAACGCGCGACAATCCCAGGAACCAAGCGAATGAGGCGAATGGCAATTCGCCGAATTTGCTCTTGGCGTCAGACGAGCGCCCGCGTAGACGGCTTGGCCAGCGCCGCTTCGATGGCCTGCGCCAGGCTGGCGGCGGTCATCTCATGTTTGGAGACATGCGCCGAAGCCCCCGCCATCAGCGCGAAATCGCGCGCGTCGAGGCCTGTCGCGCCGGAAAGCAGGACAATCGGCGTCCCACGCCCGCTGGCGTCAATGCGCGCCACGACATGCAGGCTCGACTGCGCTCCGAGCCAATAATCAAGCAGACAGAGATCGTACGCGCCCGTTTCGATCTGCGCGACGGCTTCCGCGACGCTCGCCACGCGGTCGATATGGAGCGCCGGGCTGTCGATCGCTTGAAGAAAATGTGCGACGATTTCAGCGTCGATGTCGTCATCCTCGACGTGGAGAATGCGCAGCGGGCGCGGCGCCGCGCCAAATCCGCAAGGCGCCTCAAGCTCAAGCCTGATCGCGCTGGCGTGGGTCGAGCCTTGCTCCATCGCCGGTGTCTCCCGCCTGTGAAACTTTCCAGTCACGCAGACCGAACCCGCCGCGCAAACGCACACAGCGCGGCGACTGAAATTCTAACGCAAAGCGGACATCTGCAAAGCTTTGATTTCACTTGCCCTTGCACAATGGACTGCTAGCTTGCCCGCGAAGCTCTCGCCGATGGAAAATTTGCCGTGCGCATAGCCACTTGGAACGTCAATTCGGTGCGTCAGCGCATCGAACATTTGCAACGATATCTCAAAGAGATAGCGCCGGATGTGGTGTGCCTTCAGGAGCTGAAGTGCATGGACGAGGCTTTTCCGCGCATGGAGATCGAGGCGCTCGGCTACAACATCGCCACGCATGGACAAAAGACATTCAACGGCGTCGCCATTCTTTCCAAAGCGCCGTTGGAAGACGTGCGAATCGGCTTGCCCGGCGACGAAACTGATTCGCAGGCGCGCTATATCGAGGCGGTGATTTCGCACGGCGCGTGGGTCGTGCGCGTGGCATCGATCTATCTGCCGAATGGCAATCCGGTCGGAACGGAAAAATACCCCTACAAGCTCGGCTGGATGGATCGGCTCCACGCCCACGCCGCCAACCTGCTCAAGTTCGAAGAGCCGCTGGTGCTGGCCGGCGACTATAACGTCATCCCGGCCGCGCGCGACGCCGCCGACCCGGCCGCCTGGACGGCGGACGCATTGTTCCTGCCGCAGACGCGCGCGAAGTTCCAGGCCCTGCTGAACCTCGGCTTCACCGACGCCCTGCGCGCGACGACGGACGCCGGCGGTCTTTACACCTTCTGGGATTATCAGGCCGGCGCCTGGCAGCGGAACAACGGCATCCGCATCG
>CALMZV010000043.1 GCA_937870755.1 uncultured Methylocystaceae bacterium | reverse complement strand
CGGTTCCGAGCGGCGTACGGGTCTGGATTGCGACGGGCCACACCGACATGCGGCGCGGCATGCAGGGTCTGGCGCTGCAGGTTCAGGAGAGCCTGAAGCGCGATCCCTTTGTGGGCGATCTCTACATCTTCCGAGGTCGGCGCGGCGATCTGGCTAAGATCCTGTGGCATGACGGGATTGGGCTGTCGCTCTACGGCAAGCGGTTGGACCGCGGAAAGTTCGTCTGGCCATCGGCATCGGGCGGCGCGGTGTCGATCTCGGCGGCGCAGCTGGCGTACATGCTGGAGGGAATCGACTGGAGGAATCCACAGCTGACGTGGCGCCCGACGCGAGCGGGATGAGCGAAAATATGTGGAAAGCCGTGCATTTTGGGGCGCCACAAATCGCGAAAACTGTGATTCACTTCGTGTCATGGACGCCGCTCGCGACGCTCTTGCCGAAGAAAACGCCGCCCTGAAAGCGGAACTGGCGGTTGCGCGTGCGAAGGCGTCGGAGGATGCGGCGCTGATCGCGCAGCAGACCCTGCGTATCGCCAAGCTCGAGCGCCAGGTCTACGGCCCAAAATCGGAACGTTCGGCGCGGCTCATCGATCAACTGGCGTTGACCTTCGAGGAGTTGGCGGCGAGCGCGACGGAAGATGAGCTTGCCGCCGAACGGGCGGTCGCCGGGACGACGATTGTGCGCGGCTTTACGCGCCGAGCCGCCGAACGCAACACGTTCCCCGACCACCTGCCACGCGAGCGCGTTGTGATCGACCCGCCGACGGCCTGCGAATGCTGCGGAAGCAATCGTTTGCGCAAGCTCGGCGAGGACGTGACGCGCACGCTGGAAACCGAGCCGCGCCGGTGGAAGGTCGTCGAGACTGTGCGGGAAAAGTTCACCTGCCGGGACTGCGAGAAGATCAGCCAGTCGCCGGCGCCGTTCCACCCGATACCGCGCGCCTGGGCGGGACCCAGCCTGCTGGCGATGATCGTGTTCGAGAAGTTCGGGCAACACCAGCCCCTGAACCGCCAGGCCGAGCGCTACGCGCTGGAGGGCGCGCCGATCGCGCTGTCGACGATGGCCGACGCGGTGGGCGCAGTCTGCGCGGCGCTCGATCCGCTCCGTCGCCTGATCGAGGCTCATGTGATGGCGGCCGAGCGTCTGCATGGAGACGACACGACCGTGCCGGTGCTGGCGAAGGGCAAGACCGATACCGGCCGCTGCTGGGTTTACGTTCGCGACGACAAGCCGTTCGGCGGCGCCGGGCCGCCAGCGGCGATGTTCTACTACTCGCGCGATCGGCGTGGCGAGCATCCCCAAGCACATCTGGCGGAATATGCCGGCATCCTGCAGGCCGACGCCTACGACGGTTACAACAAGCTCTATCTGGCGGGTCGAAAACCGGGGCGGATCCAGGAGGCGGCGTGTTGGGTCCACGGCCGCCGACCCTTCTTCGCCATGGCCGATCTCGAGGAGAACGCGCGTCGCAAGGCTGCGGGTAAGAAGGAAATCCCCTTGTCGCCGATCGCGATCGAGGTCGTACGCCGCATCGACGCGCTGTTTGCAATCGAGCGCGATATCAATGGAAAGAGCCCCGAAGAGCGCGTCGCGGTGCGGCAAGCCATGAGCCGACCTCTGGTCGATGATCTCCATGCCTATATGCGCGAACAGGCGGCGAAGCTGTCGCCCCGCCACGATCTGGTCAAGGCGATCAATTACATGCTCAAGCGCTGGGCGGCCTTCACGCTGTTCCTCGACGATGGACGTGTCTGCATGTCCAACAATGCCGCCGAGCGCGGTCTGCGCGGCATCGCTTTGGGAAGAAAATCGTGGCTGTTCTGCGGATCCGATCGCGGCGGGCAGCGCGCTGCGGCGATGTACAGTCTCATCGTCACCGCCAAGATGAACGGCGTCGATCCGCAGGCTTGGCTCGCCAACGTCCTTGCGCGAATAGCTGCTCATCCTGCCCATCGGCTTGATGAGCTGCTGCCGTGGAACTGGCGTCGCCCCGCCGCGACCGACGCCGCGCTCGCCGCCTGACATGCACGTCAACAAGGTCTCTCACGTCACGACCATTGATCGTGTCGCTGCTGATCTCGGCGAGGATGTCGACTGGCTCCACGACGTCGCTTTGGATATGGATATCGAGGACGGCGTGATCTGGGTCTACGGAACAGGCGACGATCAAGTCTTGGCGTTCACCGACTTCGGCATCGACACGCTGGTCGACCTGATCAAAGAGCACCGCAAGCTCGCGCGCTCCAATCCCGAAACCTGATCACCTGCGGCCTACACCGGATGCGTACCACTGAAGGAAATCTCGGTCGAGCCGGGCGCAGAGCGGAGTCGTCCGCGCAAGGCGTCTGTCCGCAGAGAGAAGTAGCAGCGACCTGACTAACAGTTTCACGTGCTGTGCCACGGAGGCGCGCATAGGTCGCTCTTTTCGGTATCTGGCGAATAGAGCGTACTCGATCCCAATTCGATCATTACGCTTGGCAGTCTGGCATATAGTGCAAACGCGTCTGCGGCCATGATCGTTGAACGTTTATTCAATGTCGCGCTCGCGGCGCGATCCATGCCCTCACGGCAACTGAGACCCGGAGCAGACCTGGCGCAAGTTCAATGCCTGATCATTCGTTGGTCGCGGCAATTACTCTCCTAGTTGAATAACAGGGCCGATCGTAGTTAGGAATTCCGCAGTGTAAGAGAGTTCGCTTGCCATGGCAGCATGAATCTCAAACAGAGTGTCTCCTGCCGCTACGAGGTCCGCTAGTCGCACTTTCAAGAAGACCCCGGAGATTGCTGATCGAGGTGCCCCCGCAAGCTTCGCAACCCGCGACAAATTTCGATTATCAATGGATATGACCACTCCATCTCGCTCCGCGCGTACGGCCAAAACGTGGGTAGCTACACCGGGAGCTCGCATCCCGCCCTGCGCAATGCAAATCCTTCGGAATTTCTCCCAGGCAGCACCGCTTTCTAAGGTCGTGAGAGCACGGGTAAAGCCTCCACCCGCGCTCACAACCCCCCCGATCTCAAGCGCAGCTCCGGCGAGCGCGGCCGCACGGTCGCGCAAATCCGTAGGGGCTCCAGGAGAGTTTTGTAGAACCGCCAGAACATCATGAGCTTCTAGGGCTGGTCCAATGCCTCTACCGACAGGTTGGCTACCGTCGGTTTGCAAGCAGGTGACGGCGAGCCCGAAATGCTGTCCGACAGCAATCAGTCTGGCTGCCAAACTTTCAGCCGCTTCTTCTGTTCGAATCTTGGCCGTAGCCCCTACGGGAATATCGACGACTACATGAGTTGAGCCGGCAGCGATCTTTTTGGACAACACCGAGGCAACGAGTTGCCCTTCCGTATCAATGTCCAAGTCTCTTTCGACTCGGA
>CALMZV010000042.1 GCA_937870755.1 uncultured Methylocystaceae bacterium | reverse complement strand
CGCGCATCATGCTCATTCAGGACCGAGATCAGCGCCTGGTCCTCGCCGGCGAAATCCGCGCCGGCATTATCCTCTGGCAACAGCCAGTCGCATCCGATGCCGAGGCACGCAGGATCGTGACCGAGGCCAGCCGCCTGCGCGGTATGGCGTTTCGGACATCAGATCCCGAAGCGGCGAGACGGCTGCGTTACCGCGCCGCTGCGCTGGAAGCCCGGTTGGTCGATTCCTTTTGGCGCGAGACCTCGGCCGATCTGCTCCGCCTGCCGCAGGCCGCCTGAGCTTCACCCATTTCATCCCATTCGGCTCGGCCACACGCCGGGCCATGTCATGCCAGGAGACTATCATGGCCGATTATTTCACGCACTTTTCCTGCCTGCTCGATGTAGGCACCCCCGAAAACGCTGCCCGCGCGCTCAATCTCTACAAAGCTCTGGCGGATGACAATGCCGTTGAGGATCCGCCCTCCGATGGCTTCCTGCTCTCCATCCAGCCAGAGCATGGCGGTACGCAACTCTGGATGCGCGATGACGTCACCGGCGATCCTGAGCATGTCATCCAATTCGTCAAACGCTGCGCTGCCGAATTTGGCCTGAGTGGATTGTGGGGTTTCCAGTACGCAAATAGCTGCTCGAAACCGCGCATCGACGGATTTGGTGGTGGGGCGCATGTCCTTGATCTCGCCACCGGCAAGACGGTGGACTGGATCTCTACCGATGGCTGGCTTTCCACCGTGCTGGAGGGAGGCGATCCCCATGCCTGAGATCATCGAAACCACCGTCTATCGCCTCGACGAATTGTCCGAAGCGGCGAAGGACAAGGCCCGTGCCTGGTATCGCGAAGGCGGCTTCGACTATGACTGGTACGATGCCGTCTATGAGGATTTTCAGCGCATCGCCGAGATCCTCGGTTTGAATCTCAAAACCCGCACCGTCCGGTTGATGGGCGGGGGTACACGGCAAGCCCCCTGTATTTGCTTCCGGGGCTTCTGGTCGCAAGGTGATGGCGCCTGTTTCGAGACCTTCTATTCCTACCGGAAAAATGCGCCGCGCCGGATCAGGGAATACGCCCCGCAGGACACCGAACTGCACCGCCTCGCTGATACCCTTCAGGCGATCCAGCGCCGAAACTTCTATCAGCTTCGCGCCGATGCCAGCCATCGCGGGCATTATTATCACGAATACTGCATGTCGATCGCGGTCGAGCGCGACAGCCCGACCTGGCAGGACATGACCGCTGATGCCGAGGAGGCGGTCATCGAGGCGCTGCGCGATCTGGCCCGCTGGCTCTACCGCCAGCTTGAGCGCGAGTATGATTATCTGTCCTCGGACGAGGCTGTCGATGCAACCATTGCCGCCAATGAATACACCTTCACCGCAACTGGTCGCCGCTTTGGATGATCCCGAGAATACGCTGACAAGCGCCCCACCGTCCGGTCGGGGCGCTTATTTTATGCTGCGCTTTGAGAGTCAGAGGCGGGCCGGAAGGGGTTAAGTCCGGGCGGTCGAGAGAGAGCGCTGTTCGGGCCTGTCCTTTCCGCTCTCCTGAGGTTCCAGGCATGAACATGGTGTTCCCCGTGACCGACCCGGTCACACCAATGACGGCTGCGCCCGCCATTCTGGCTGCGGCCAATCTTTTACTCCCCCATCTGGAACGCGGTCAGCGCGTCGATGCTGCCATCCTGCGCGGTGTGATGGAAACGGCCTTCGGCGCATCTGACGCTACCGGCGTCTGGGACTGGAAGCTCGCTTATGAGGCGTGCGAAGTCGCTGCCGTTCTCTTCCTGCGCAAATACGGAAAGGCGCTTTTCCGTAAAGCCGCGTCTCCGGCTGCACGGATTTCCGTGCTGGCAAAGATCGCGGCGCTGTTGCCCACGCAGACCCGGCGTTCCGAGGAAAGCCAGAACTTCCAGCAATTTTCGACGCCGATCCCGCTCGGCCTTGCCGCTCTGACAGCCGCTGCGATCACACCCGATGATCGCGTGCTGGAACCATCGGCGGGCACCGGCCTTCTGGCGATCCTGGCGCAGACGATCGGCGGCTCGCTGATCCTCAATGAACTCGCCGAGACCCGCGCCGATCTGCTTGCCCAGCTCTTTCCGGCTTTTGCCGTCACCCGGTTCGACGCCGCCCAGATCGACGACCATTTGCCCCCAGATGCCGTCCCGTCCGCGGTGCTGATGAACCCGCCCTTCTCGGTTATGGCCAATGTCAGCGGGCGTGTCGCCGATGCGGCCTACCGCCATGTTGTCTCGGCGCTGGCCCGTCTTGCACCGGGCGGTCGGCTGGTGACGATCACCGGCGCAGGCTTTGGCCCCGAAGCTCCGGCATGGCGGGACGCTTTCATCCGCTTGCAGGCGCGTGGCCGTGTGGTGTTCAGCGCCGCCATTGATGGTGCGGTCTATGCCAAGCACGGCACCACGATCGACACGCGGCTGACCGTGATCGACAAACTGCCCGCCGACGATCCCGCCAGTTTGCCGGCTTCGCCGGGGATCGCGCCTGATGTTGCCACGCTGATCGGATGGATCGAGGAACAGGTTCCGCCGCGCCTGCCAGTGTCATTGCCGAAGATCGTGGTTTCCGCTTCGGCCACCGCGCCGAAAACCGTGCGAGGCTATCTGGCCCGCTCGGCAGATACGCGGCCTGCCGCTGCTCCGGCCAACGATCCCGAGGGCGTCGAACTCGCCTATGAGACCGTGGACTGGACGCCACCGGAAGGCGCTCGCCTGTCCGACGCGATCTATGAGGAATATGCGCTGCAATCGCTGCGTATCGCTGGTGCACAGCCGCATCCGACCAAGCTGGTGCAATCCGCCGCCATGGCCTCGGTCGCACCGCCCAAGCCTTCCTACCGGCCCATGCTGCCCGCTGACATCTGCGCGCGTCTGTCGGACGCCCAGCTTGAAACGGTGATCTATGCCGGTGAAGCCCATGCCGATCATCTCGCCGGCGCATGGACCGTGGACGAGCATTTCGACAATGTGAGCGCCGCGCCCGAGGATGCTGCCGGATCGATCCGCTTTCGCCGGGGCTTCATGCTCGGTGACGGAACCGGCGCTGGCAAGGGCCGCCAGTCCGCCGCCATCATTCTCGACAACTGGCTTCGCGGTCGGCGCAAGGCGATCTGGATCTCCAAATCCGACAAGCTGATCGAGGACGCGCAGCGCGACTGGTCGGCGCTCGGCATGGAACGGTTGCTGGTCACGCCTCTGTCACGCTTCCCGCAGGGCAAGCCGATCACGCTGTCGGAAGGCATCCTTTTTACCACCTATGCCACGCTACGCTCCGACGACCGGGGCGAGAAGGTTTCCCGCGTCAAGCAGATCGTCGAATGGTTGGGGTCCGATTTCGATGGAGCCATTATCTTCGACGAGAGCCATTCCATGCAGAATGCCGGTGGCGGAAAAGGTGAACGCGGTGATGTCGCCGCCTCGCAGCAGGGACGTGCGGGCCTGCGGCTTCAGCACGCGCTGCCCGACGCCCGCGTCGTCTATGTCTCGGCGACTGGCGCCACCACCGTCCACAATCTCGCCTATGCTCAGCGCCTCGGCCTCTGGAGTAGTGAGGATTTTCCGTTCCAGACGCGTGCCGAGTTCGTCGAGGCGATCGAATCCGGTGGCGTTGCGGCCATGGAGGTCCTGGCCCGCGACCTGCGATCTCTCGGCCTCTATACCGCCCGCTCACTCTCCTATGATGGCGTCGAATATGAACTGATCGAGCATCAGCTCACGGACGAACAGCGGCACATCTACGACTCATATGCTGCCGCCTTCGCCGTGATTCATGGGAACCTGGACGCGGCGATGGAAGCCGCCAACATCACCGGCAGCGAGGGGACGCTGAACCGGCAGGCCAAATCCGCCGCCCGTTCGGCCTTTGAAAGCACCAAGCAGCGCTTCTTCGGCCATCTGCTGACCTCCATGAAAACCCCGACCCTGATCCGGTCCATCGAGGCCGATCTGGAAGCGGGCCATGCCGCCGTCATCCAGATCGTCTCGACTGGCGAAGCCCTGATGGAACGGCGGCTGTCCGAGATCCCGACCGAGGAATGGAACGATATTTCCGTCGATGTCACGCCGAGGGAGTATGTCGGCTCGTATTTGCAGCATTCCTTCCCGGTCCAGCTCTACGAGCCGTTCACCGACGGTGAGGGGAACCTCTCGTCACGGCCCGTCTTCCGCGATGGTCAGCCGGTGGAATGCCGCGAAGCCGTGGCGCGGCGCAACGAGATGCTGGAGCAGCTGGGGTCGCTTCCGCCTGTCCCCGGTGCGCTCGACCAGATCGTGCAGCGTTTCGGTACGGATATGGTGGCCGAGGTCACAGGCCGTTCGCGCCGGATCGTGCGCAAGGGTGACGGGGCATCGGCACGTCTTGCGGTCGAGAACCGTGCGCCTTCTGCCAACCTTGCCGAGACGTCAGCCTTCATGGATGACCAGAAGCGCATCCTCGTCTTCTCTGATGCTGGTGGCACGGGGCGCAGCTATCACGCCGAACTCTCGGCGAAAAACCAGCGGCTGCGCGTGCATTACC
>CALMZV010000041.1 GCA_937870755.1 uncultured Methylocystaceae bacterium | reverse complement strand
ACCCTTCAGCAGAATGTTCAAAAAACCCAGCAGCTCCTGAAGCAGGCGCAGAACATTGCCTTCGACGTGCAGAACATCGATCAGGTGTTCCAGCAGCAATACGGCAGCGTCTCGATGTCGGCGAGCGAGCAGCAGCTCGTCACCGCTGCGCGTAGCCGCTGGCAGAACACCGTCGGCAGCTTGCAGGACGCGATGCGCGTGCAGGCCGGCGTCGTTGGTAACATCGACACCAACCGTACGCAGATGAGCGAACTGGTGAGCCAGAGCCAGGGCGCGACCGGCGCGCTTCAGGCCACGCAGGCCGGCAACCAGCTCCTCGCCCTCCAGTCGCAGCAGCTTTCCGATCTGGTCGCGCTGCTCGCCGCCAATGGTCGATCGGGCGCGCTGACCGAAGCCGAGCGCACCGCCGCGGCCGAGCAGGGGCGCGAACAGCGCCGCCGCTTTCTGACGCCCGGCTCCGGCTATCACCCCGGCAGCGCGCGGATGTTCAACGGCAACTGAGGGCCAGAAAGGAGCACTGTCATGGACAGCAAGATGCTGGCCCGGCTGGGCGCTGTCGTATTCGTCGCCGTCGCCATCACGGCGGCGGTTGTGGAGATGACTCGCAAGGACGAGGCGCCGGCGGGAGCGCCGGCGCGCATCGTCGAGCCCGCGCGCGATCCGCTGCGCGAGGGCCAGCGCCGGTGCCAGCAGCTTGGTCAGCAGGCCGCGAGCGACGCCGAATGCCTGCGCGTCTGGGCCGAGACCCGCAATCGATTCCTCGGCCGTCCGATTGCTCCGGCATCGCCGTCCTCAAGCGACAGGCGGTGATCCATGGGCGGCTCGGGGGTAATCGACAGCTTTCTTGGGACATTCACCCAATACATCGACAGCGGCTTCGGCCTTCTCAGCGGCGAGGTGGCGTTTATCGCGAGCACGCTCATCGTGATCGACGTGACGCTCGCGGCGCTGTTCTGGAGCTGGGGCGCCGATGACGACATCATCGCACGCCTCGTCAAGAAGACGCTGTTCGTCGGCGTCTTCGCCTATTTGATTTCCAACTGGAACAATCTCGCGAAGATCGTCTTCGACAGCTTTTCGGGTCTCGGCCTGAAAGCCTCCGGGACCGGCTTCACCGCACAGGATCTCCTCCGCCCTGGCAAGGTGGCGCAGACCGGCCTCGACGCGGCACGGCCGCTGCTCGAATCCATTTCCGATCTGATGGGCTGGATCGCGTTCTTCGAGAATTTCATCCAGATCGCTTGCCTGCTCTTTGCCTGGGCGCTCGTCATCCTCGCGTTTTTCATTCTCAGCGTCCAACTGTTCGTGACGCTGATCGAGTTCAAATTGAGCACGTTGGCGGGCTTCGTGCTGATTCCGTTCGGCCTCTTCGGGAAGACCGCGTTCATGGCCGAGCGTGTGCTTGGCAACGTGATCTCCAGCGGCATCAAAGTCCTGGTTCTCGCCGTCATCGTAGGCATCGGTTCGACGCTCTTCAGCCAGTTCACCCAAGGCTTCGGTGGCCAGACCCCGAGCATCGACGACGCCATGGCGGTCGTGCTCGCTGCCCTTTCGCTCGTCGGCCTCGGAATCTTTGGACCCGGCATCGCATCGGGTCTCGTTAGCGGCGGTCCGCAGCTTGGCGCTGGCGCCGCGGTCGGCACCGGTCTCGCCGTGGGCGGCGCGGCACTGGCCGCCGGCGGCGGCGCTATGCTTGCCGCGAGAGGCGGCGCAGCGCTTCTCTCCGGGGGAGCCGCGGTCGCCCGTGGCGGAGCTGCGGCGGCCGGAGCGGCATCGTCGGCTTACACGCTCGGCTCCATGGGACAGTCCGGCGCTTCGGGTGTGGCGTCCGGCGTCGGCGGTGTCGCGCGCGCTGCCGGATCGGCCGCCACGTCGCCTTTACGTCGAGCTGCGTCGCGCGCGTCGGAGAGCATGAAATCCAGCTTCTCCGACGGCGCCCGCGCCGGCTTCGGCGCCACCGGCGGCACATCCACCATGGGGTCGGTCGGCGGCGAGGCGGAGCCTTCTTCCGTCGCGCCCGCGACGACGACTGACCAGCCCCCCGCATGGGCTCAGCGCATGAAGCGCGGCCGCCATGTCTCCCACGGCGTCAGCGCCGCCGCGCATGCCGTCCGTTCCGGCGACAGCCACGGGTCCGGCGCATCCGTCAATCTCTCTGAAAGTGACCGCTCATGAATCTCTTCAAAAGGCCCGCCGTTCATTACGGCAAGACGCCCCAACCCGAAACGCCGTACCAGAGGGCAAGCCAAGTCTGGGACGAGCGTATCGGCTCGGCTCGCGTGCAGGCGAAGAACTGGCGCTACATGGCGTTCGGCTCCCTGATCCTGTCGGCCGGTTTTGCCGCCGCCCTGGTCTATCAGTCGGCGCGAGGAACCGTCGTGCCATGGGTTGTTCAGGTGGACAATCTCGGCCAGGCGCAGGCGGTCGAGCCCGCCACCGCCGATTTCCGCCCGACCGATCCGCAAGTCGCCTGGCACCTCGCGCGTTTCATCGAACAGACGCGGAGCATTCCGGCCGACCCGATCATCGTCCGGCAGAACTGGCTCCGAGCTTACGAATGGACGACGGATCGCGGCGCCGCGGCACTAAATGACTACGCCCGCGCCAACGACCCGTTCACCAAAGTCGGCAAGCAGCAGATCGCAGTCGAGGTCTCCAGCGTCATTCGGGCGTCGCCCGACAGCTTCCGTGTCGCTTGGACGGAGCGGCATTTCGAGAATGGCCAGCTCTCCTCCACCCAGCGATGGACTGCGATCCTGACCATCGTGATCCAGCCACCGCGGGATGCTGAGCGGATAAAGGTCAATCCGCTGGGGATCTACGTCAACGCCATCAACTGGTCGCGGGAGATGAGCCAATGAAGCCGGCTTTCCGCAACCACGCCATTCCGGCTTTCCGTAAATCCGTGCTTCCGGTTCTGCTGCTTTCCGCCACTACGTTGGCCGGCTGCGCGACGCCGCAGAAGCCGCCGGAGATCAGCTACGATCGGGATGTTCCGGCTTTGCCAGCCGTTCCGGTGTCCGTAACTGACGATCGGCCGCGTCCGATCCACATTCCTCCGGCCTGGACGCCGGCAAAGGGCGGCACGGCGGCCAATACACCAGTCGCTCGCGTCGAAAACGCCAATGCAGCCGCTCGCGTGCAGCCGCGCCGGGAGGGCTACTTCAATGCAATCCAGATATATCCCTGGTCAGACGGCGCGCTCTATCAGGTCTATGCAGCTCCTGGGCAGATCACCGACATCGCGCTGGAACCCGGCGAGTCGCTGACGGGCGCCGGGCCGATTGCAGCCGGCGATACCGCCCGCTGGATTATCGGAGATACCGAGAGCGGCAGCGGCACGACCCGCCGCGTGCATATCCTCGTGAAGCCCTCCCGTCCGGACATCACGACCAATCTCGTCGTTACCACTGACCGACGTGTCTACATGATTGAGCTGCTTTCCGGAACGAAGCCTTATATGCCCTCCGTCGCATGGTCCTATCCGCGGACGCGCGCCGGACAAAGCCAGAGCATCCCGGCGACCCCGGTCATCGCGGCCGTTGCGGCGCGCAACTACCGATACGGTTTGACTGGTGGGAATCCGCCCTGGAAACCAGTCTCCGTCTATGACGACGGCCGCAGGGTTTACGTCGAGTTTCCTCGCGGGATCGTCCAGGGCGAAATGCCGCCGATCTTCGTCATCGGTCCAGAGGGCGAAGCCCAGATCGCCAACACCCGCGTCCACCGACACATCCTGATTGTCGATCGTCTGTTCGGCGCGGCCGAATTGCGCCTCGGCAGCGGTGATAAGCAGCAAACGGTGAGGATTGTCCGTACCGACGGGAGGCCCGCGTCATGAGCGAGGAAAACAGCAATACGAGCGCTCCGATGCGTCTGCGGGCCGAGCCGCCGCGCGTCACCCGGCTGTCGCGCAAGGTGCTTGCGAGCGTCACTGCCGTCGCTCTGGTCGGCATAGGCGGCGCTCTGATTTACGCACTCCAAACCCGGAACGCCGGCCGCGACGGAGAGGAGCTTTACTCGACCGCTAATCGCCAGACCGCGGATGGTCTCGCCGGATTGCCGCGAGACTACACCGGCCCTGTTCTCGGCCCGCCCTTACCGGGCGATCTCGGACGACCTATTCTGGATGCACAGAACCGAGGCCAGCCCGTCGTTCCTCCGACGATCGCGACGTCGGGTGTCGACGAAGCCGAACAACGGCGAATTGAGGAGGAAGAGGCCGCGCGCACGTCGCGAGTCTTCTTCCAGACCCAGCCGGGCACGACCGCGGCGGCGCGGGTAGGTCTGGCCACACCTGGCATTCCCGATGTCGATCTCGCCGGCCTTGCGGGTCAAGTAGGCCGGCAAACCGCCCAGGATCGACAGAACGCTTTCCTCAATGGGCCGGCCGACCGCCGCACAACCTCGTCGGATCGCGTCCTGGCACCCGCTTCGCCCTTCGTGCTCCAGGCCGGCGCGGTTATCCCGGCTGCGCTCATCACCGGGATACGCTCCGATCTTCCAGGCCAAATCACGGCCCAGGTGACGGAAAATATCTACGATAGCCCGACCGGTCGCAGCCTTCTCGTTCCGCAAGGCACGCGGATTGTCGGCCAGTACGACAACAACGTCCAGTTCGGCCAAAGACGGGCGCTGCTGGTCTGGAACCGGCTGATCTTCCCGAACGGCCGCTCCATCGTCCTCGAACGCCAGCCGGGCGCCGACACGCAAGGATACGCTGGTCTTGAGGATGGGGTCGATTATCACTGGTGGGATCTCGCCAAAGCGGCCGGTCTCTCCACGCTGCTCGCGGTCGGCACGGAACTAGCGGTCAGCGATGAGGACCGCTTGGTCCGTGCT
>CALMZV010000040.1 GCA_937870755.1 uncultured Methylocystaceae bacterium | reverse complement strand
CTGCGAAGTCCGAAACATCGGACTTCCTATGTCCTGCGAAGTCCGAAACATCGGACTTCTTATGCACGCCTACCGGATCTTTCCGAGCTTGCGCAGGCGGTCGAGCTTGGCCTGCGGGCTGGCGTAAGCTTCCTGCAGGTCCACGTTCCAGTATCGCAGGTCCTCGAGCGGGATCGCCTCGCCGGTCGCCGCGCATCGCACGAAACCGCCGGGCTTGCGCACGCGGAAATCGCCGTCGAGATAGTCGATCTCGGCTTCCTGGCCGGACTGGGGCGGGCGTTCGTAACGGTTCATGGTCGCGCTCCGGCGCGGAAAATGCGGTCGCTCCGATATAGGCGCTTTCGCCCGGTCTGAAAACGGGGGAGCGCGCGGAAGACGCCTAACCCGCGCTCGCCTGCTCCGGCTCCGCCGTCGCGTCCGCCATCTGCGGGGCGCGCACGACCGTCACCGTGCACGGCGCCTCGGCCACCACCTGCGAGGACACCGACCCGAGATAGCGCCGCAGCGTGGAGGAGGCGCGCGCGCCGATGACGATCTGGTCGACCTTGTTGGACCGCGCATAGTCGATGAGCGCCGCCGCCGGGTCGGTCGCCTCCAGAACGTGGAACGTGGTCTGTTCGGCGATCAGGCCGAGCGGGCGCGCCCATTCCTTCAGTTCGACGAGGCGCTGGACGTGAATGTTGCGGCCTTGCTCGTCCAGCGGATAGTTGAGCGCGATCCGGTTCTGGCGCAGCACGTTCACGCAGGCGAGGCGCGCGCCCGGCAGCGTGCGCAGGAGCCGCTCAACCATCTCGCGCAGCGTCTCGGCCAGAACCTCCATACCCTCCGAGAGATCGACCGCCGCCATCACGATCGGCGCCTGCGTCATATGCGCGGCCATCGGCGCGACAGGCTCGGGGTCGGCGGTGGAGACGCGCCACCAGCGCCGGAACCCGCTCAGCCAGCCCGCGCGTTTCGTGCGCTCGCCGCGTATGGTGACGCGCACCTGGTCGGGATTCTGCAAATCGAACGCCAGTTGCGCCGCCGTCGGATAGCGTTTGGCGGGATCGCTTTCCAGACACCGCAGCACGATCTCCTGAAACCATGGCGGTATTTCGGGCGCGAGCGCGCGGGGCGGATCGGGATGGCGCCACAGGCGCTTGCGCAGCGCGCGCTTCGAGCGCGGATAGCCGAAGGGCCGCTTGCCGGTCGCCAGATGATAGAGCAGCACGCCGAGCGAAAAAATGTCCGAGCGCGGATCGGCGCGGTTGCCGCGCACCTGCTCGGGCGAAATGTACGGGCCGGTGCCCATCGGCAGCTTGAATTCCTCCGCCAGCAGGTCCGGCAGCATTTCGTGGCGCGACAGGCCGTAATCGATCAGGACCGCCTCGCCCGTCTCGCGACGCATCATCACGTTCGACGGTTTCACGTCGAGATGGATCACGTGCTGGCGATGCAGGTCGGCGAGCGCCGCGGCTGTCTTCGCGCCGATCTCGCGCACGTCCTCCACCGCGATCGGCATGCGATCGAGCAGCGGCAGCAGCGACTCGCCCTGAACATATTCCATGACGATGTAGGGCTGCGCGGAAAAATCGCCGACCGCGAAACAGCGCGGCGCGTGCGGTCCGGTGAGCAGCGGCAGAATCATCTGCTCCATCTCGAACCCGACGATGGTGGTTGCGTCATCGCCGTCGAGGATCATCGGCACTTTCATGACGATGGGAATGTCGATGTCCGCGCGCGTCACACGCCAGAGAGTCGCCATGCCGCCGGCGTGCAGTTTCTCGCCGACGAGAAATCCGTCGATGGTGGAGCCGGTGACGAGAGCCTGTCGCGCCATGACTCACCGCCCGATGAACAGCCGCGCCGCAAGCAATTGCGGCAGGCCGGCGTTCTTGATCTTCTGCGCCGCGCGCTCGATGTCGTAGGGCGCGCGATGATAGGCGACCGTACGCTTGCGGTCGTCGTAGATGGCGTAGGCGGCGGACGGAATTTCGTCGCGCGGCTGGCCGACCGCGCCCATGACGGCGAGCCAGCGACGGCTCGGCACGAGCGGCGCGGCGACGGGGCCTTTCGGAACGAACAGGCTGGGCGGTTTCAGCGGCGCCATGTTGTAGAGCTGCGGGCGATGCACATGGCCGCAGAAGGTGACGAGACTATCGACCGCGCGCAGGGACCGTTCCGCCTCCGCGGGCCCGGTGACGTAGATCCAGCTCTCGGGCCGCGAAGCCTCCGAATGCACGAACAGCGCATCGCCCTCGCGGTGCGTGTAAGGCAGCTCCTTCAACAGAGATTTCTGCGCGACGTCGAGCTTGTTGCGCGTCCATTCGAGCGCGGCGCGGGCGTATTCGTTCATGCCGGCGAGCGAGCCGGACACGGCCGCATCGTGATTGCCCATGACGACGACGGCGCCGTCCTCGCGCATGCGCGCGACCTTGTCGACGACATAGGACGGATCGGCGCCGTAGCCGACGAGATCGCCGAGCAGCACGAAACGCTCCGCGCCGTGTTTCGACGCATGGGCGATACAGGCGTCGAACGCCTCGCGGTTGGCGTGAATGTCGGCCAGAATCGCGATCAGCATTGCGCTCCCCGTGGCGCGTCGGTCGCGCCGGGCGCCACACTAGACCACCGCGCGCGCGTGCGGAATGAGCAGAAAGGCGGGGTGCGGCGGGTTGGCGCGGGCGCTCAGAACAGCGAGCCCTGCGCGCCGGTCTTCTTCCTCGGCGCGCGGCGTGGCGCCGACTCGGTCCCGCCATCAGCGGTCGCGCCGACGCGGGCGTCGGCGAATTCGATCGACACGTGCTGGCCGGCCGCTACATCGCGCGCGGCGCGCAACGGCTTGTTCCGGTCGTCGCGCACCACGGCGAAGCCGCGCGCCAGCACATTGGTGTAGCCGAGCGAGGCGAGCAGTTGCGCGCGGCCTGCAAGCAGGTCGCGCCGGCGCGCGAGGAGACGTGCGGCCGCCGGCGCGAGACGTACGGCGAGCGATTGGGCCGCCTGCCGGCGCCGCGCCAGTTCGTTGCGTTCGCGCTCGCGACGGTTGGCGAGCGCGAGCGCGAGGCGCTGCGTCACACGCTCCAGATGTTCGCCGCGACGCACGCCGACGCGCGCGAGTGCGGGCGCGAGCCGCCCGTGCAGGATCGTCAGCGCCCGCCGGCGCCCGGCGATGTCGTCGCGGGCGCGCGTCAGCCGATTGGCGAGCGCGCGTTGCAGGCGGCGGTCGAGGTCGGCCAGTGCGCCGTCGCATTTCTCCGCGCGGCGCGCCATCGCCATCTGCAGACCGTTCACGGCGCGTTCGAGCCGATTGCGGGCGCGCGCAAGCTCCACGCCCGGCGCGTGGCGGGCCAGAAGCGTTTCGAGCCGCGACAGCCGCGTCTGGCGACGGGCGAGGGCATCGCGCGCCGTCGCGCGCAACGCATTCGTCACGGCGTCGAGCGACTGGCGCGGAGCCGCCAGCACATCGTCGGCGCGCGGCAGCGCGCGCGCCAATGCGCGAAGGTCGCTCGCGCGCCGGTCGCGCAGGCGGCGTTCGGCGGCCTCCAGCCGGCGCGCGGCCTGCGCCGTCTGCGCCAGAAGGTCGGCCCGCACGGGCACGATTTTCTCGGCCGCTCCGGTCGGCGTCGGTGCGCGCAGATCGGCCGCGAAATCGATCAGCGTCGTGTCCGTCTCGTGGCCGATGGCGGCCACCAGCGGGATCATGCTGGCGGCGGCCGCGCGCACCACGATCTCCTCGTTGAAGGCCCACAAGTCCTCCAGCGAGCCGCCGCCGCGCGCCACGATCAGCACGTCCGGCCGCAGGATGCGTCCGTCCGGCGCGAGCGCGTTGAAACCCTCGATGGCGGCGGCCACCTCGCTCGCCGCCGTCTCGCCCTGAACGCGCACCGGCCACACGATCACCCGGCGCGGAAAGCGGTCGGCGAGACGATGCAGGATGTCGCGGATGACAGCGCCGGTCGGCGAGGTGACGACGCCGACCACTTCCGGAAGGAACGGCGGCAACTGCTTGCGCGCGGGATCGAACAGGCCCTCGGCCGCGAGTTTGCGACGCCGCTCGTCCAGCAGCGCCATCAGCGCGCCGACGCCGGCCGGCTCCAGCGCCTCGATCACGATCTGGTAGGCGGACTTGCCCGGAAACGTGGTGATCTTGCCGGTCGCCACCACCTCCAGCCCTTCCTGCGGGCGGTGCTTCAGGCGGGCGAAGACGCCTTTCCAGACGACCGCATCGAGCCGGGCGTTGTGGTCCTTCAGGCTGAAATAGCAATGGCCGGAAGAATGCGGCCCGCGGTAGTTGGAAATCTCGCCGCGCACCCGCACGAAACCGAACCGGTCCTCCACCGTGCGCTTGAGCGCGGCCGACAGTTCCGAAACGCTCAGCTCGGCGACGTTGGAGGCGGGAGATTCGGCCATGGCCCATTATGCGGGCGGCTCCGGCGGAGGGGCAAATATATTTTTATCCGGGTGAAATTGACAGTCTATTTTCACCCGGATATAAATCCTCATGGTCATACATTCCTCCGACTCCGCGCCCGTCCACGTCGCTTTCCTCGGGCCGCGACTGCTCGCGACGGGATCGCTCGCCGACATCGCCCGCGCCGCCAAGGCGGCCGAGGGCGCGCGCGAACCGCTTCTGGCGTTCGACGCCGCGACCAGCGCGCCGGTCGACCTCGATCTGAGCGGAGACGCGGCCGCCGTCGCCGCGCGCTACGCGCCACGGGCGCCGGCGCGCGGGCGGCCGAAGCTCGGCGTGGCGGCGCGCGAGGTGACGCTGCTGCCGCGCCATTGGGACTGGCTGGCGCGCCAGCCCGGCGGCGCGTCGGTCGCCCTGCGCAAACTGGTCGAGGCGGCCACCCGCGATCCGCGCGCACGCCGGCGCGAGGCGCAGGAGGCGGCCTATCGATTCATGTCCGCCATCGCCGGGGATTTTCCCGGATTCGAAGAGGCGGCGCGCGCGCTGTTCGCCGGCGACGCGGCGGGTTTCGCCGCGCGCATCGGCGCCTGGCCGGGCGACATCGCGGCGCATCTGACCCGGCTCGCCGCCCCCGCGCTGGAGGACGCATCGTGACCCCGCACATCCACATACTCGTTGGCCCGACCGGCGCCGGCAAGACGACCCATGCCCATCGTCTGGCCGAAGGGCGGCGCGCCATCGTCTTTTCCATCGACGAATGGATGCGCACGCTGTTTTCCGCCGATCTCAAGCCGGCGGACGGTTTCGCGGCGGTCGCCCAGCGCACGGCGCGGGCGCGGACGCAGATGACGCTTGTCGCGCGGCAGACGCTGGCGGCCGGCTGCGACGCCATTTTCGACACCGGGCTGCTCACCCGCGCGGACCGCGCGGCAGCGGCCGACATGGCGCGGTCGCTCGGCGCGCCCTTCACGTTCCATGTGATCGACGCGCCGGCCGAGGCGCGCTGGGCGCGCATCGACCGCCGCAACACGGAGCAGGGCGCGACCTTCGCGTTTCCCCTGTCGCGCGCGATGTTCGATCTCGTCGAAACGATCTGGCAGGCGCCGGATGCGCGCGAACTCGCCCAGCCCTTCTATGCCCGTGTCAGCTGAGAGGGGCGCGGACAGTCCATGCCGCGTTGCGGCGCGGCGCGCTCCAAGCTAGAGGGAGTGCGGATTTTCCCAGCCGAAGGGCTCGACATGAACGTTCTTCTCATCGGCTCGGGCGGGCGCGAACACGCGCTCGCCAATGCGATCGTCGCCAGCCCGCGGCTGACGAAACTGTTCGTGGCGCCCGGCAATCCCGGCACCGCGCCAATCGCCGAGAACGTGACGCTCGATGTCGCGAACCACGCGGCCGTGGTCGACTTCTGCCGGCTGATGAAGATCGACCTCGTGGTGGTCGGCCCCGAGCAACCGCTGGTGGACGGGCTGGTGGACGCGCTGGAGGCCGCCGGCGTCTGCGCGTTCGGACCCTCGAAAAAGGCGGCGCAGGTGGAAGGCTCGAAAGCCTTCACCAAAGCGCTGTGCGATCGCGCGCGTATTCCGACCGCCGCCTACGGACGGTTTTCCGACAAGGCTTCCGCCCTCGCATATCTCGACAAGGTCGGCGCGCCGATCGTGGTGAAGGCCGACGGACTCGCCGCCGGCAAGGGCGTCGTGGTGGCCGAGACGCCCGCCGACGCGCGCGCGGCGGTGGAGGCGTGTTTTTCCGGCGCGTTTGGGGCGGCCGGCGCGGAAGTGGTGATCGAGGAAAAGCTCGTGGGCGAGGAGGCCTCTTTCTTCGCGCTGTGCGACGGCCGGCGCGCGGTCGCGCTCGCCAGCGCCCAGGATCACAAGCGCGTCGGCGAAGGCGACACCGGCCCCAACACCGGCGGCATGGGCGCCTATTCGCCGGCGCCGGTGGTGACGGACGCGATCGCCGCCCGCACCATGCGCGAGATCGTCGAACCGGCGATCGCGCAACTCGCCCGGGAAGGAACGCCGTTCAAGGGCGTGCTGTTCGCCGGGCTGATGATCGGCGGGGATGGGCCAAAACTGATCGAGTTCAACGCGCGGTTCGGCGATCCCGAGACGCAGGTGGTTCTGCCGCGCGTGGCCGACGACGTGCTGACGCTGCTCGACGATTGCGCGCGCGGACGGCTTGCGGTCGAGCGCGTGCGGCTGAAGCCGGAGGCGGCGCTGACGGTGGTGCTGGCGGCGCGCGGCTATCCGGGAACGCCCGAGACGGGCACGGAGATCGGCGCGCTCGACAAGGCCGCGGCGCTGCCCGGCGTGATCGTGACCCATGCCGGCACGAAACGCGACGGCGCGCGGCTGGCGGCAAACGGCGGGCGGGTGCTGAACGTGACGGGCGTGGGCGCCGACGTCGCCGAAGCCGCGCGGCGCGCCTATGCGGGCGTGGACGCCATCGACTGGCCGGGCGGTTTCTGCCGGCGCGATATAGGATGGCGCGCGCTGAAAGGCTAAGCTGGCCGCGGCCAAATGCGAGAGACGCCATGCGCCGCCGTATCGCTTCCCTGCTCCCGCTCGCCGCGACGCTCTTCGTCCCTGTCGCGGGCGCGCGCGCGGGCGAACTGCAACCGGGCGACGTCGCGCGTCTCATACTCAACGAGCGCGGCGGCGTTCCGGACGCGGTCGGCTGGGGCGAGGACGTGCTGAACGCGCTCGCTGACAACAAGCTGCCGGTCACGCGCGAGAACGTATGCGCGGTGGTGGCGGTCGTCTCGCAGGAATCGGCGTTCAACGCCAATCCGACCGTGCCGGGGCTGGGCAGGATCGCCGAACGCGCGGTGCGCGAGAAGCTCGCCGCCATTCCGCTCCTGGGCGGCAAGGCGTTCGACTATCTCGACACGATTCCGACGCCGCGCAATTCCTTCGTCAAACGCATCCGTGCGGCTAAGACCGAGCGCGATCTCGATCTCGCCTATCGCGCGCTGGTCGAGCACGCCGCCAGGAGTTCGTCGCTCGACGGTCTGCTGCGGCTCGGCCTGTTCGACAAGACGGTGGAGGAATACAATCAGGTCTCCACCGTCGGCTCGATGCAGGTGTCGGTCGCTTTCGCGCAGGAGACCGAGCGCGGCGAACGGTGGCGCCCGATGACGCATGCCGAAAGCAACGAGGTGCGCGACCGGCTGTATTCGCGGCGGGGCGGCCTCTATTACGGCACGCGCCAGTTGCTGGACTACAAGACCGGCTATGCGCAGAAGATCTTCCGTTTCGCCGACTACAACGCGGGACGTTTCGCCGCGCGCAACGCCGCGTTCCAGGGCGTCGTCGCGCGGCTCTCGGGGGTGAAGCTGGCGACCGACGGCGATCTGCTCGCCTACAACAAGGCGCGCGAGCCGACCGGCGAAATCACCAGGACGGAAAAGGCGCTGCGCACGGCGATCGCGCGCCATTCGCTCGACATCGACGACGCGGCGCTGCGACGCGACCTGTTGCGCGAGAAACAGTTCGATTTCATGCAGACGCGCACGTTCCGCGCGGTGCGCGCCGCCTATCAACGCGCGACGCACGCCGCGCCGCCCTTCGCCGCGCTGCCGGGCATTCAACTGAAGAGCGCGAAAATAAAATCGAGAATGACGACCGGCAGTTTCGCGCAGAGCGTCAATCGTCGCTACGGCAAATGCATGTCGCTGGCGCTGACGATGGACCAGAAGCCCGTGCTGAAAGCGCCGAGCTTCTGGCCGGACTGGTGAGCGACTATTTCTTCACCAGCGGACAGCGCGATTCCGCCAGCGGCAGGAACGGGTCGGGAATGGTGGCGAGCGTCTTGTAGTAATCCCACTTGCCCTTCGACTCGCCCGGCGCCTTCACCTGGAACAGATACATGTCGTGCACCATGCGGCCGTCTTCGCGGATCTTGCCGTTGGTGGCGAAGAAGTCGTTGATGGGCGTCTCCTTCATCTTCTTCATGACGGTTGCGCCATCGGTCGTGCCGGCCGCCTTCACCGCGGCGAGATAGTGCGCCGTCGCCGAATAGACGCCGGCCTGCGCGGCTGTCGGCATGCGCTTGGTGCGCTCGAAGAAGCGCTGCGACCATTTGCGCGTTTCCTCCGTGCGGTCCCAGTAGAACGGCTCGCTCAGCAACAGGCCCTGCGCGGCGTTGAGGCCGAGGCTGTCGACGTCGGAAATGTAGCCGAGCATGATCGCGAGTTTCTGGCCGGATTTCGTGAGACCGAATTCCGACGCCTGTTTCACCGCCGTGATCATGTCCGCGCCCGCATTCGCAAGGCCGACCACCTTGGCTTTCGAATTCTGCGCCTGCAGCAGGAACGACGAGAAATCCGCCGAATTGATCGGATGGCGCGCCGAACCCAAGACCTTGCCGCCCATCGCCTTCACGACATTGGCGGTGTCCTTCTCCAGATCGTGCCCGAAAGCGTAGTCGGCGGTGATGAAGAACCAGGAATCCTCGCCCGCCTTCGACAACGCGGCGCCGACGCCCTTCGACAGCGCATAGGTGTCGTAGGCCCAGTGCACTGTCAGCGGACTGCACGCCTCGTTGGTGATGCGGATGGCGCCGGGGCCCGACAGCAGCACGATCTTGTTGCGCGCCTTGGCGACCTCGATCGCCGCGAGCGCGGTGGCGGAGGCCGCCACATCCATCAGCGCCTCCACGCCCTGATTGTCCATCCATTCGCGCGCCGTGGAGCTGGCGATGTCGGCCTTGTTGAGATGGTCGGCCGACAGCAGCTCGATCTTGCGGCCCAGCACCTCGCCGCCGGCATCCTCGATCGCCATGCGCGTGGCCATCACGCTGCCGGGCCCGGTGATGTCGGCGTAGGGGCCGGACATGTCGAGAATGACGCCGAGTTTGAGCGGCGGGGTTTGCGCCGCGAGCGGCGTCGCCACGAAGCCGGCGAGCGCCGCCCCGAGCATGCATTGCGAAATTGTGCGGCGGATCATCCGTTCCTCCCCGTCTTGCCGCGCCCTGCGTATCGGACGCGATCGTTGCGCCTATGATTGGGGCGCGCCAGAATGAGAGTCAAATCGCGCATAAGGGGGGCGATATGGGTGCGGCCAGCGCTTTGGCGCCCTATGAGGTGAGCGCCTACAACACGGCGGCGACGTCGGAAAACAGGATCCACGACGACAGCGTGGCGCAACGGTTCGGCTTCGTCGGCGCGCTCGTGCCGGGTGTGGAAGTCTACGCCTACATGGCGCATATGCCGGTCGCGCGCTGGGGCCGAGCGTGGCTGGAGCATGGCGGCGCAGAGGCGCGGTTTCTGAAACCCGTCTACGACGGCGCCATCGCGCGCGTGAGCGCGCGTGCGGATGGCGACGCGCTGGCGCTCGACGTGCGCAGCAGGGGCGCGCATTGCGCGACAGGCCGCGCGTTCGCGCCCGCGCCCGCCGCGCCGTTCGAGATTTCCGGCGCGCCCGCGCCGACCGCGACACGCCCGCCGGCCAGCGAGCACAGCCTGGCGCCGGGACTGAAGCTCGGCGTGCGGCCGGTCGCGTTCGATCGCGCGGCGCTGGCGGCGTATCTGGAGGACATCCGCGAAACGCAGACGATCTATCTCGCGGAAGGGCTCGTGCATCCGGGGCAGATTCTGCGGCTCGCCAATCAGGCGCTGGTGCAGAACGTCGTGCTCGGCCCATGGATCCACGTCGGCTCCAGCGTGCGCAACCATTCGCTCGCGCGGCTCGGCGAGCGGCTCACGCTCGACGCGCGCATCGTGTCGAACGCGGTGTCGAAAGGTCACGCGATCGTGGATTTCGACGCCGTGGCGCACGCCGACGGCCGCGCGGTCGCAAGCATCCGGCACACCGCCATCTGGCGCCCGCGACAGGTGGCGTCGGCGCAGTGACACACCGGCGCCGGGCGCGGCGCCTGGATTGTTTCGCTTCGCTCGCAATGACTGTTTTCGGTTCTATGCGATGCGCGCCATCGCCATGTCGCGCAGTTTCGTGCGCTGGATCTTGACGCCGTTGGCGCTTTCGGTGACGGGAAACGCGTCGATGAAGAAGATGCGCGCCGGAATCTTGTAGCCGGCAAGTCGTGCGCGCAACGCCGCGATCAGCGTTTCCTCGGCCGGTTGCGCGCCCGCGCGCGGAATGACGAAGGCCGCGCAGCGCGCCTGACCCGCGATTTCGACCGCCACCACCTGCGCGTCGGCCACACCGTCGAGCGATTTCAGTTCGTCCTCGATCTCGCCGGGCCCCACCAGAAAACCGGCGAGGCGCATCGCGTCGCCGGCGCGCGTTTCGTAGACGAAGGTTCCGTCGCCGCGCAAATGGCCGATGTCGCCGGTGCGGAAGAAATTGTCGCGCGTCGTCGCCGCCGCCGTCGCGGCCGGGTCGCCGTAATAGCCCAGAAAGCGCGACGGAGCGTCGATCTCGATCTCGCCCGACACGCCGGGCGCTGCGAGTTCGCCTGTTTCCAGATCGCGCACGCGCACGCGCGCTTGTGGCGACACCGGGCGGCCGCCGCCTTCGATGCGTTGCTCGAACGGCGCGTCGGACGGCCCAACGGAGAACAGCGCCTGCACCTCGCTCGACCCGTAGAGCCCGTGCAGCGCCATGCCGCGCCGCCCGGCCTGCGCCGCCAACTCGCGCCAGCCGGGCTGAAACGCGGCGAAGCCGAACAGGCGCGCGTGCGGGAATGGTTTCGGCTCGTCCGTCAGCGACAGAATGCGCCGGAACATTTCGTCGGAGCCGAAGCCGAGCGTGATCCTCTCGCGCTGGAGAATGTCGAGCGCAGGCTTGGCGTCGAACGTATCCATCACATGGACCGGCGCGCCGGCGGCGAAGGCGCCGAGCACGTTGACCATGCCGAACGTGCCGCAGAACGGCAGCATCGCCAGCAGACGGTCGCGCGCCGGGTCGATCGCCAGCGCGCGCGCGATGTCGCGCGCGTGGCGGCCGAGCGTCGTCTGCGAATGGGCGACGAGTTTCGGCCCCCTGGTGGTGCCGGAGGTCGTGAACAACAGCAGCGGCGCGTGCGCGTCCTCGCTCAGCGTCGCGGGTCTGGCGCCGTCGTTCAGAAAGTCCGGGCAGGCGACGGTCGGCCAGCGCGTTTCGTCGCCCTGCGCCGCGCCGAGGACGCAGAGCTTTTCCAGTCGCGGCGCCGCGCTCGCCGCCATCTCCCGCAGGATCGCGGGGAAATCGATGCCGCGGAAGCCCGGCTCCATCACCAGCATGCGCGCGCCGGATTTGGCGAGAATGTGCGCAAGATCGGCGCTGCGATAGCGGGTGTTCACGGCGGCGATCACCACGCCGATCTTCGCGGCGCCGAACAGCAGCGCGAGCCATTCGAGGCGGTTGACGAGCCACACGGCGCAGCAATCGCCCTTGCGCAATCCCTGCGCTTCGAGAAAGGCGGCGGCGTTGTCGGCGGCGCGCGCGAAATCGGCGACATCGACGCGCAGTCCGTCGAACACGAAGGCCGCGGCGCCCGGGGCCTTTCCGCGCGCATCGAGAATTTCCGTCAGCCGATCGCCCGTCGCCACGCGCGCCTCCCTGGTGCTTTCGCCCGTTTTGCCCTGCCCTGCGCCGCTGCGCAATCGGGATGCGCCAGACGCATGGCGGCCATTTGCGGGCCTGCATTTACCTTTCGGCCACCGCCCCATGCGAAAAGGGCGCAGGAGCGGAGCCGATCGTGAAAGAGCGTTTCAAGCAGCTTGCGCGCGTTCATGCGCTGTTCGACATCGGGCTGATGTGCGGGCTGATCGCGCTCGTGGCCGCGCCGGGCGTTCTCCTGCGCCTGGTTTGACAGCGCCCGCGCCGCTCGCCCATCATTGTCGCGGGCGTCGCGCCGCGCGAAGCCTTTCACAAAGGTCCGCGACTTGAGACACGCGCCGTGAGGGCCGCATCGTGAAACGCGCGCCGCATCTCGTCGCCCTCGGCGGCATGTGCGCGATGGCCTCGGCGTTCGGGTTCAGCCGGTTCGCCTACACGCCCATTCTGCCGCACATGGTCGCGGGGCTGAATTTCAGCGCCGCGCAGGCGGGGCTGATCGCATCGGCCAACTTCCTCGGCTATCTGCTCGGCGCCTTTCTCAGCGCGACGCCGACGATGCGCCGGCATGCCCACGCATTCTTCTCGCTCGGCCTCATCGCCGGCGCGCTGTCGATGGCCGGCATGGCGCTCGACTACGGCGCGCACACGCTGGCGGCGCTCTGCGTCTGGCGCTTCATTGGGGGGCTGGTCAGCGCCTTCGTCATCGTATGTCTGGCCACGCTCGTGCAGGAGCCGGTCATCCGCGCGGGACGACCCGCGCTCGCCGGCGCACCGTTTGCGGGCGTGGGCCTCGGCATCGCGACATCGTCGGCCATGGTGCTGGGCGCGCTGGCGGCGGGCGGCGACTGGCGCACGCTGTGGCTGGTGGCGTCCGCCGGCGCGCTGGCGCTCGCCATCGCCGCGCTCGGACTGATTCCGCGCCCCGGGCCGACCCCGGTCGCCGCCGTGGCCGCGCAGGGCGAACAGGCGCCGCGCGGCGCGCTCGCGCGGCTGGTGGCGTCCTACGGGCTGTTCGGCTTCGGCTACGTCATCACCGCCACGTTCCTCGTCGTCATCGTGCGCGAGACGCCCGCGCTCGCGCCGATCGAGCCGCTGGCGTGGATCGTCGTGGGCCTCGCCGGGGCGATCTCCATCCCGTTCTGGACCTTCGTCGCGCGCCGCACGGGCGATCACGCGGCCTACGGCTTGGGGCTGATCGCGGAAGCGATCGGCGTGGCGCTCACCGTGCTCGTCCCCTCGCCGTGGGCGGTGCTGACGGGCGGCGCGTTGCTCGGCGGCACCTTCATGGCGGTCACGGCCATCGGCCTCGGGCTCGCGCGCCGCATGTCGCCGCAGGCGCCGCAGAAGGCGCAGGCGATCATGACGGTCGCGTTCGGGCTCGGCCAGATCGTCGGGCCGCTGGTCGCCGGCGTGCTGCGCGAGACCACGGGCAGCTATCTGTGGCCCTCGCTCGCCGCCGCGCTGGCTCTGGCGGTCGGCGCCGTGCTTCCCGAACGGGCTAGGCGCGCCGCCTGACGGCCGCGCCGATCGACAGGCCGAGCGCTTCCACCACGCCGATCAGCGCCAGATCGTGAAGCGTCGGATATGGCGCGACGGGCGGATCGCCGTGCGCGACGCCGATGGTGAAGCCGATGGCGTAGAACAGCGCGGCGTAGACGACCTGCGAGACGAAGGCGACGATCAGCCCCGGCCCCGCCGCGCGCAGCCCGGCGCCGCGGATCATCGCGATCCATTGATCGAAATTGGCCTGCACCTGAAACGAGGCCATCGCCAGGCCGATCAGCGCGATCGTCCAGTAGGAGGCGTGGCCCCAGCCCAGGTAAGCGGCAAGGCCCAGAACGAGCGCGGCGCGCACGACGCGCAGCGCGCGTTCGACGAGGCGCGCGTTCATGGAGGCGCTCATGGGCGCGCCCCGCAACGCGCGATCACAATCTGCGTGTCGCCGTAGTCGCGCCGTTCGAGTCCGGCGAGACCGTCCGGAAGCGTGACCGCCGCATCCTTCGCCTCCTCGATCACGCAGACCGCGCCCTCGTTCAGCCAGCCGCCGTCGACGAGGCTGGCGAGCGCGCGGCCGCTGAGATCGCGGCCATAGGGCGGATCGAGAAAGGCGATGTCGAATTTGTCGCCCGGCGGGGCGAGACCGAGCCTGGTCGCGTCGCGCCGGAAGACGCGGGTGAGGCCGGCGACGCCAAGGCTTTCGATATTGGTGCGCAGCAGCGCGCGCGCCTCGGCGCCATCGTCCACGAACAGCGCGAAGCGCGCGCCGCGCGACAGCGCCTCCAGTCCCAGCCCGCCCGCGCCGGCGAACAGGTCCACGACGCGCGCGTTCGCAACCACATCGCCATAGGAATGGGCGAGGATGTTGAAGATCGCCTCGCGCAGGCGATCCGACGTCGGGCGCACGGACTGCGAGGCGGGGCCCTTCAGCGTGCGGCCGCCCAACCGGCCGGCGACGATTCGCATCGCTCAGCGCCCTCCGCGCGGTCCCTTGGGCGGTCCTTTCGGCGGACCCTTGCGCGGACCTTTCGGCGGACCCTTGGGCGCGCCTTTCGGCGGACCCTTGGGCGCGCCCCCGGAAGGACCCTTGGGCGCGCGCCCGGAAGGACCCTTGGGCGCGCCCCCGGAAGGACCGCGGCGCGGGCGCTCGCCGGGCGCGGCGCGCGCGCCCCTGAACGCGGGCCGCTCGCCTTTGCGCTCGAAATCCGACCTGGCGAAATCGCCCTGGATCGGCGCGGCGCGCGGGCGACGCGGCGGGCGCAGCCCCTCGTCCTCACGCGGGCGCGCGACGGGACTGCGCGGTTTGCCGAATCGTGCTCCGGCTCCCTTGCCCGCGCTCGCGGCGGCGCGTTCGGCGCCGAACCGGCGCGCGTTGCGGGTGTCAAAATCCTGTTTCGGCGCCGCCGGCACGACGCGCTCCACCGCCACGGCGCGTCCCTTGCGGTCGGCGGTCTGCGAATGCTCGCGGCGCACGCGGGGCTCGCCGGCCCTGTCCCGTTCGGCGCGCTCGGCGCGCAGGCGCGAGATGTGTTTGCGCGGGCCGGCCTGCGGCCGGTCGAGGCGCGGGGGCGGCTCCTCCTCGCCGCGCGGGGCGCGGACGGGCGGCGCGCGGCGGGCGAGCGCCGGGCGTGGACGTTCCTCGCGCGCGGGTTCTGCGACCGGCGCGGCGAAATCGGCGCCGGCGGCGGCGATCAACGCCGGGCCGAGCTGGTCGCGCAACACCCGCGTCTTCACTTCCTCCACCGCGCCTTCGTCCATCTCGCCCAGCTGGAACGGGCCGTAGGAGACACGGATGAGCCGGTTGACCTCCAGCCCGATGGCGCCGAGCACGCGCCGCACCTCGCGGTTCTTGCCCTCGCGCAGCGACAGCGTGATCCACGTATTGGCGCCCTGCACGCGGTCGAGCCTGGCCTCGATCGGGGCATAATCCACGCCCTCGACCGTCACGCCCCGCGCGAGCGCATCGAGCGCGGCCTGATCGGTCTGCCCGTGCGCGCGCACGCGGTAGCGGCGCAGCCAGCCGGTCGCCGGCAGCTCCAGCACGCGCGCCAGCCCGCCGTCGTTGGTGAGCAGCAGCAGCCCTTCGGTGTTGATGTCGAGCCGGCCCACCGTCATCAGGCGCGGCAGCTGAGGATGCTCGCGATCGAGAAAATCGAAAATCGTCGCGCGGCCTTCGGGATCGCGGTCGGTGGTGACGAAGCCACGCGGCTTGTGGAACAGGAACAGCCGCGTGCGCTCGCGCGCGGCGAGCGGCTTGCCGTCGATCTCGATGCGGTCCGTAGGCGCGACGTTGAACGCCGGGCTCGTAAGCACGCGGCCGTTGACCGACACGCGGCCTGCGGCGATCCATTCCTCGGCATCCCGCCGCGAACAGGCGCCGGCGCGCGCCATCGCCTTGGCGATGCGCTCCCCCTGATCGGGATGGCGGGGGGCCGTTTCCGGCTGCTCGCGCCCCCCGCGCGGCGCCCTGGCGGGATAGGGATTCTTGCCGAACCGCGGCTTGTCGCCATCGCGTTTCTGGAAGCGCGGCTTGTCGCCGTCGCGTTTCTGGAAGCGTGGCGATGTTTCGCCATCGCGTTTCTGGAAGCGTGGCGATGTTTCGCCATCGCGCTTCTGGAAGCGTGGCGATGTTTCGCCGTCGCGCTTCTGGAAACGCGGCTTGTCGCCGTCGCGCTTCCGAAACGCGGGTTTGCCGCCGCTCTTGCCGCCGCTCTTGCCGCCGTTCCCGGCGCCCGGGCGCGGCGGCCGGTCGCCGCCCTTGCCGCCGCCGGACTTGAAAGGACGGCCGCGTTGTCGTTGATCTCGATCGTTCATGCGTTCTGATAGCTGCAAAGGGTCCGAGCGTGAAGCCGTCCGACGCCACTCCCCCTGCGACCGATCCGCTTTCAGCGGCGTTTGCGGCCGCGCGCGCGGCCGGCGCGGCCGGGGAGACGCCGGTGGGCGCGGCGCTGGTGCGCGACGGGACCATTCTGGCGGTCGCCGGCAACCGCACCATCACGGACCGCGACCCGACCGCCCATGCCGAAATGCTGGTCATCCGGCAGGCGGCGCGGGCGCTCGGCAGCGAGCGGCTCGTCGGCTGCGATCTCTATGTCACGCTCGAACCCTGCGCGATGTGCGCGGGCGCGATCTCGTTCGCGCGCATCCGCCGACTGTATTGGGCGGCCGGAGACGAAAAGGGAGGCGCGGTCGAACACGGGCCGCGCTTTTTCTCGCAGCCCACCTGCCATCATTCGCCGGAGCTTTACGGCGGTTTTCGCGAGAGCGAGGCGGCCGAACTGCTGCGCGATTTCTTCAGGGCGCGTCGCTGAGCGGCGCCGTGTCCCGCCGCACCAGCCAGTCCGAAAACGCCAGATGGCCGAGCGCGAACAGCGCCATCGCGCCGCCGACCACGCCGGTCGCCTCCAGCCCGTAGCGGTCGTAAACATAGCCCGCGATCGCCGCGCCGAGGCCCGAGCCGAGATAGATGCCGGCTGCGTTGAGCGCGAGCATGACGCCCTGCGTCTGCGTATCGATGGCCATCAGTCGCGTCTGCTGTGGGACGGTGAAGCCCCAGCCGACGAGATTCCACAGGAACGCGATGACGAGGCCAAGCGCCAGACCATACGGCGCGAGGGTGAAAGTCGGCAGCAAGACGACTTGCGCCACCAGCACGATGACGAGAAGGCGGCTCGCGCCGAGCCGGTCGGTGAGCCACCCCGACACCAGCGAGGCGGCGAGCGCGCCGAGCCCGCAGGCCGCCAGCATGAGCGCCACGCCGTCGCGCCCCATGCCGAAGCGCAGTTCCGCCAGCGGCGCGGTGAAGGTGATGCCGAGATAACCGGCCGCCGCGATGACGACCGTCAGCAGCACGGCGACGAGATGTTTGGGGCTCGCCAGCGTGCGCCCGAGCGTTTTCAGCGATTGCGGCTGGAAGGGCGTGTCGGCGGGCGTGGCCATCAGCACCCAGGCGAGCGCGAGCGCCGCCAGCGCGCCGACCAGCACGAAAGCCGCCGTCAGGCCGAACGTGTAGCCGACGAAGGCCGCGCCGGGCACGCCGGCGACCTGCGCGAACGTCGTGCCGGAAAAGACGAAGGACAGCGCCGTGCCGCGCGCCTGCGGCGGCGAGGCCGCGACCGCGATGGCCGCGATGACGGGCGAGACCATGCCGCCGCCGAACGCGGCCAGCACGCGCGCGGCGTAGAGCGCGGACGCGGTGGGCGCGAAAGCGGTGGCGAGTGCGGCCAGGATGAACACGCTCATGCCGATCGCCAGCACGGCGCGCCGCTTGAGCGCGCCGGTGAGCGCGATGAGCAACGGCGAAGAAAACGCATAGCCGAGCGCATAGGCGCTCATGATCCAGCCGGCCTGCGTCTTGGAAAGGTCGTGCCGGGCGGCCAGCGGCGCGATGAGCCCGATGACGGCGAAGGCGCCGGCGCCGATGGTGAAATTGGCGACGGCCAGCGGCGCCAGCAATCGCGCCGGCGCTTTTTCGTTATTCATGTTTCCCCGCCGACTTTTCTTTTCGCAGGTCCGCGCCTGCTTGTTGAACGATTATTTCAGGTCCCGCTTGAACCCGACATGCGAATCCGAAAACCCGATCCTCGTATAGAATCGCTGCGCGTCGACGCGCGGTTTCGATGTGGTGAGCTGCACACAGACGCAGCCGCGCGCGCGCGCCGCCGCGCCGAGATGGTCGATCAGCTTCTCGCCGACGCCGCGCGAACGCAGGCGCGCGGCCACGCGCACGCCCTCGACAATGGCGCGCGCGCCGCCCTGCTGCGTGAGACCGGGAATGAACGTCACCTGGCCCGTCGCGACGATCTCGCCATCCATCTCGCCGACGACGAGAAGATTGTTCGCATCCGCATCGATGGCCTCGAACGCGCGCACGTAGGACGGCGCAAGCGGCGCGCCAGGCCGTTCGCGCCAGCCGTTGACCGCATCGTCGGCCAGCAGATCCACGATCCGTTCGAGATCGGCGCGGCGCGCACGGCGAAATACGACGTCGCTCATGCGAGGAATTTCAAAAGAGCGGCGGCCGTTTCCTCCGGCGCCTCCTCGGGCAGGAAATGGCCCGAGCGGACCGATGCGCCCTCGGCGGCCGGGGCGAGTTCGCGCCAGAGGTCGAGCGGGCTCAGCCCTTCGCCCGGAATGCCGGCGTCGCCCCAGAGCGCGAGGAACGGCATGTCGATCGTGCGGCCGGCCGCGCGGTCGGCCTCGTCCAGCGCGCGGTCGATCGTCGCGCCCGCGCGATAGTCCTCGCAGGTCGCCGCGATGCGCGCGGGATCGGAGAAGAACCTGCGATAGTGATCGAGCGCGCGCGGATCGAAACACGTCAGATCGCGTCTGGCGGTCCAGCTTGCCAGCGTGTAGTCGATCCAGGCGCGCGCATCGGCCGCCATCAGCCGCTCGGGCATCGGCGCGGGCTGCGCCATGAACAGCCAGTGATAAACCCGCATGGCGCGCTTGGCGTCCATGTCGCGCCACATGGCGTAGGTCGGCACGATATCGAGCGCGGCCAGACGCGTGAGCCTGTGCGGGTGGTCGAGCGCGAGCCGGTAGCCGACGCGCGCGCCGCGGTCGTGGCCGACAAAGGCAAAGCGCTGGAAGCCGAGCTTCTCCATGACCTCGATCACATCGCCCGCCATCGCGCGTTTGGAATAGGCCTCGCCCTTGTGCGAGGGCGGGATGTCGGAAAAGCCGTAGCCGCGCAGGTCGAGCGCCACCACGCGAAAGCGCGCGGCCAGCGCGGGCGCTATCTTGTGCCATTCCACATGGGTCTGCGGAAATCCGTGAACGAGCGCGAGCGGCGGCCCCGCCCCGCCCGCGCGCGCGAAAATGCGGCCCGCGCGCGTATCGATCCAGTGCGTCTCGAAACCCGGAAAGAGATCGGCAAGGTCGCTCATGGGCTCACGATAGGACGCGCCGGCCCGCGAGGCAAAGCGCCCGAGCGGCGATTTGTCCCTTTGATGGCGGGCCGCGCCAGGCCTAAGACTGGCCGGACGCGTGATGACGGGAGACCGGACATGGCGGACAGAACCTCCACGAAATCGTTCGCCGCGCGCCGGATGCGCGAGATCGCCGATCCGGTCGGCCATTTCCTGACCGAGGCGTTCCACTTTCTCGGCCTGTTCGCCATCGGCGGGGCGACGGTGTGGGCGGCCATCCATGCCTTTCTCGGCATGATCGCCAAGGGCCACGCCTCGATCGAGGACCTGCTGCTGCTGTTCATCTATCTCGAGATCGGCTCGATGGTCGGCATCTATTTCAAGACCAACCACATGCCGGTGCGGTTCCTGATCTATGTCGGCATCACCGCGCTCACACGCCATCTGATCGGATTCGTGCAGCACGAAACGAAGCCGGACATGGGCGTGGTCATCCTCGCTGGCGCGACGTTCATCATGGCCGCCGCGGTGTTCGTCATCCGCCATACGTCGTTCAACTATCCTTCGGAAAGTCGCGACACCGTGCGGACGGACTAGCGCATCGTTCGTTCAAGCGGCATCGCTCGAACGACGGGACGATGCGTTGAAAGGTCAGGGCATCATCGCCAGCGCGTCGGCGAAGAAATCGGGGCCGCCGAAATTGCCGGACTTGAGCGAGAGCGTCATCGCGCCGGCGCCGACCGCGTGCAGAACCGGCACGCCGGGCGCGATTTCCGCGCCGATCAGAAAGGCCGGCAGGCGCAGACCGTCCACCACCGCGCCGGAGGTTTCGCCGCCCGCCACCACCATGCGACGCACGCCGCTGGCGGCGAAAGCCTGCGCCATGTCGCCGAATGCGCGTTCGATGGCCGCGCTGGCGCGCGCGCGTCCGTAGCGCGCCTGCGCGGCGCCGACGCCGGCCGCCGCGTCGCTCGAAGCGATCAGCACCGCGCCGTCGCGCAGTCGTTCGTCGGCGAAGGCGCGCGCGCGCGCGACGGCGCGGCCCTCCATCACGTCTTGCACGCTCAATCGCAGCACGGGCATTTTCTGTTCCGCCACGGCGATCTGCGCGAGCGTCGCCTGCGAACAGGAGCCGGCGAGGCACACGGCCGGGCCGCCGACCGGCGCGGGCGCGGCGGCCTGCGCCAGCCCGCGCGCGCGGCCTGCGGCGACGAGCGCGCGCGCGACCCCCACGCCAAGCCCCGAGGCGCCGACCGAGAGCGCGGTTTGCGCGGCGACCACGCCGATGGTTTCCAGATGCCGGTCGAAGATCGCATCGACGACGACGGCGCCGACGCCGTCGGCCGCGAGCGCGGCGCGGCGCGCGGCGAGCGCGGCGGCGCCCTGCTCCACCACATCGAGATCGGCGAGCGCGACGCGACCCTTCATCTGACGCTGCAACACGCGCACGAGATCGGCGTCGCGCATCGGGTTCAGCGGATGGTCCTTCAGCGGGCTTTCGTCGAGCGGCCGGTCGCCGACGAACAGATGGCCCTGGTAGACGGTGCGGCGCGTTTGCGGAAAGGCGGGCGTGACGAGAACGGCCGTCTCGCCGGCCTCGCGCGCGAGCGCCTCCGTCACCGGGCCGATATTGCCGGCGTCGGTCGAATCGAAGGTCGAGCAGATCTTGAAAATGACATGGCCCGCGCCGCGCGCGCGCAGCCATTGATCGGCGGCGAGCGAGCGCGCCACCGCCTCCCCCGCCGCGATCGAGCGGCTTTTCAGCGCGACGACCACCGCATCCACGTCCGGCAGGCGCAGCGCGTCGTCCGGAACGCCGATGGTCTGCACCGTCGACAGGCCGTTGCGGGTGAGCGCGTTCGCAAGGTCGGAGGCGCCGGTGTAATCGTCGGCGACGACGCCGAGAACGAGGCTCATGTCGCGCTCCGCCAGGGTTCGAACCATGACAACCCCGCCTCGGTCGCGCCGGCGGGGCGATATTCGCAGCCCACGAATCCGTCGTAGCCGAGCCTGTCGAGCGCGGCGAACAGGAATGGGTAGTTCAGTTCGCCGTCGTCCGGCTCGTTGCGCGCGGGCACGGAGGCGATCTGGATATGGCCGATGATCGGCAGATAGTCGCGCAGCGCCGTCGTCACGTCGCCGTGGATGATCTGGCGGTGATAGACGTCGAATTGCAGTTTGAGATTGGGCGCGCCGATTTTTCCGATCACGTCGGCGGCGTAGCGGAAATCGTCGAGGAAATATCCGGGCATGTCGCGCGTGTTGATCGGCTCGATCAGCGCCTCGACCGGCGCCAGACGTTGCGCCACCGCGGCGACCGCGCGTTCGTAGGCCGCTCGCGCCGCGCCGTCGCGCCGGTCGCCAAGGCCCGCCATCAGATGCACGCGCCGGACGCCCGTCGCCGCGATATAGGGGGCCGCCTGTTCGACGCCGCGCATGACCGCATCGAACGCATCCGGCTTGCAGGCGAGCCCGCGTTCGCCCGCCGCCCAGTCGCCCGGCGGCAGATTGAACAGGGCCTGTGCGAGCCCGTTGTCCTGCAACCGCCGCGCGATGTCGGCCGGCTCGAAATCGTACGGAAACAGATATTCGACCGCCGTGAAGCCGGCGGCGCGGGCGCGCGCGAACCGGTCGAGAAAATCGACCTCGCTGAACATCATCGACAGGTTGGCGGCGAAACGCGGCATCGGCGGGCCTCCGAGCGATCGTGGGGCGATTCTGCGGTCCTTTCGCCGTCGTCCGCAAGGTCCGCGACGCGGTTTCGCCCGACTCGTTCATTGGCCGACGCCGGCCGGACGGCGCTTGTTTTTTGCCCGCAAAAATGCGGTCCTGACCGCGCACGGAGAGGCCCATGTCGGAATCGCGGCTGCGCGAGGAAATCTGCGCGTTCGCGCGCTCGCTGTTCGAGCGCGGGCTGACGCCCGGCGCCTCCGGCAATATTTCCGTGCGGCTGGAGGACGGGGGCTTTCTCGTCACGCCGACCAACGCCTCGCTCGGCTTTCTCGATCCCGCGCGACTGACGCGGCTCGATGCGCGCGGAAAGGTCGTCTCCGGCGACGGGCCCACCAAGGAACTGCCGCTGCACGCCGCGCTCTACGAGACGCGTGTGCGCGCACGCGCGGTCGTGCATCTCCATTCCACGCATTCGGTCGCCATTTCGATGCTGCCCGACCTCGATCCGCGCGCCGTGTTGCCGGCGATGACGCCCTACCAGCTCATGCGCTGCGGCGCGACCGCGCTCGTGCCCTACCATCGGCCCGGCGATCCGGCGGTCGCCGACGCCATCCGCGGGCTTGCGGGCCGGCACGCCTCCATCCTGCTCGCCAATCACGGACCGGTCGTCGCCGGCGACAGTCTGGAGGCCGCCGTGTTCGCGATGGAGGAACTGGAGGAAAGCGCGAAACTGCATCTGCTGCTGCGCGGGCTCGCGCCGCGCCTGCTGACGCGCGCGCAGATCGAGGACGTGGCGCGCGCATTCGATCTCGACGGGCCGTTGGATGCGCTCGCGTGCGCCGATCCGCATCGCCACCCCGAGGCGCCGCGATAAAGCGCGTTCGACAAGGCGCGCGGCGAGTGTGTATGAAACGCGCATGACCGATTGGACAGACGCGCGCGCGCGCCGGGCGTTGCGTAAGGTTTTCGATGCGGCGGTCGCGCGCGCGCAGCCCTCGCGCGTGCTCGCGCCCCATCTGCCGGAAAAGCCGAAGGGGCGCTGCGTGGTCGTCGGCGCCGGCAAGGCCTCGGCCGCGATGGCCGCCGCGCTCGACGCGGCCTGGCCCGACGTCGCGCTCAGCGGCCTCGTCGTCACACGCTACGGCTATGCGCGGCCGGCCGGGCGCATCGACATCCTGGAGGCGTCGCACCCCGTGCCCGACGCGCGCAGCGTGCACGCCGCCCACGCCATGCTGGAGACGGTGCGCGGATTGCATGCGGACGATCTGGTGATCGCGCTCGTATCCGGCGGCGGCTCGGCGCTGATGACGCTGCCGGCCGGCGACATGACGCTCGCCGACAAACAGGCCGTCAATCGCGCGCTGCTGGCCAGCGGCGCGACGATCACGGAAATGAACGCGGTGCGCAAACATCTCTCCGCCATCAAGGGCGGCCGGCTCGCGCAGGCGGCGCGGCCCGCGCGCGTCGTCACGCTGCTCGTCAGCGACATACCGGGCGACGATCCGGCGGCCATCGCCTCCGGCCCCACGTTGCCGGATCCGACGACCTGCGAGGAGGCGCGCGCGATCGTGGCGCGTTACGCCATGGATTTGCCGCCGCGCGCGCGCGAAGCGCTCGAGCGGTGCGCCGAGACCCCGAAACCGGGCGCGTTTGCGACCGACGTGCGGATGATCGCGACGCCGGCGATGGCGCTCGCCGCCGCGGCGGACGCGGCGCGCGCGCAAGGGCTCGCGCCGCTCATGCTGGGCGACGCGATCGAGGGCGAGGCGCGCGAGGTCGCCACCGTGATGGCGGGAATCGCGCGCTCGGTCCGCGCGCACGGGCTGCCGGCGGCCGCGCCCGCGCTGCTGCTGTCGGGCGGAGAGACGACGGTCTCCATCGGCAGGGGCAAGGCCGGGCGCGGCGGGCGCAACACGGAGTTTCTCTTGAGCTTCGCGCTGGCGATGAAAGGCGCGGCCGACGTGTGGGCGATCGCCGGCGACAGCGACGGCGTCGACGGCACGGAGGACGCCGCCGGCGCGATCGTCGCGCCCGACACGATGGCGCGCCTCGGCGCGGCGGGTCTGGACGCGCGCGCGCTTCTGGCCGCCCACGACAGCCATACGGCGTTCGACACGCTGGGCGATCTCGTGAAAACCGGGCCGACCTTCACGAATGTCAACGACATTCGCGCGATCCTGATCGCGTGAAGGCGAAAACAAAACAGCCGGCGCGAGGCCGGCTGTTTTCCACAGAACGGGCGAGGCCTCAGTCCTGCGACTTCACCTTCAGAACCTGACGGCCGCGATACATGCCCGTCTTCAGGTCCACATGGTGGGGACGGCGCAGTTCGCCGGAATCCTTGTCCTCGACATAGGTCGGGGCGGCGATCGCGTCGGCGGAGCGGCGGAAGCCGCGTTTCATCGGCGAGGTTTTTCTCTTCGGAACAGCCATGGAAATCTCCGTCGTCCGGCGATCCCGGAACCGATGGTTCAGGCTCAGCGCGGAACTGTTGGCGCGGCTCATACAATGAAAAAGAGGCGAAGGCTACCCCCGCGCGCCTATCGATCCAAACAATCCAGAAGCGGGCCGGCCGTGCCGATGCGCGCCGCCAGCCGCCCTGCGAGCCGCGCATGGCCGGCCGAGGGACGCGCCGGATTGCGCAGGATGGGATTGGGCAAGGCCCTGGCCATCAGCGCGGCCTCGTGGACCGTCAGCGCCCGCGCGCTCTTGCCGAACCGGGCGCGGGACGCCGCCTGCGCCCCGAACACGCCGTCCGGCCCCCATTCGGCGATGTTGAGGTAGATTTCGAGAATCCGACGTTTCGACCAGACGGCGTCGAGCGCCAACGCCAGCGGAATCTCCAGCCCCTTGCGCACGGCCGAGCGCGAGGGCCACAGAAACAGGTTCTTGGCCACCTGCATGGCGATGGTGGAAGCCCCGCGCGCCGGTCCGTTTTCGTCGGCGTCTTCCAGCACTTCGCCCAGCGCCTGCCAGTCCACGCCGCCATGGCGGCAGAAGCCTGCATCCTCCGACAGCACGACGGCGGCGACCAGCGCGGGAGACATCCGGTCGAGCGGGGCGTAGTCGCGCTGGACCGGCTGGAGCGTGACATAGCGGGCCAGCATGAGGGTGGAGACGGGCGGGACGACCGTCCACAAGGCCGTCAGCGCCACGACCAGCGCCACGACGCCCAGAAAAAACAACCATATGCCGCGCACGACACGGGCGAGCGCGCCGCGCCTGCGCCCCGATCCTCTGGCCACGGCGCCTCCGCCCCGAGCCTTGACCCAAACGGGCGAAACGGGCAAGCGGGACCAAACCTCACGAGGACGGACCATGACCGAAAGCGCCCGGCTCTTCCGCCAACGGCTGGACGAGGTCGCCGCCGCCGCCGAATCGACGCTGGATGGGCTGCTGTCGCCCAGGCCGCTGGCAGGCGAGGTGGAGCGGCCGGCGCGGCTGCTGGAGGCGATGCGCTACGCCGCGCTCGGCGGCGGCAAGCGGCTGCGGCCCTTTCTGGTGGTGGAAAGCGCGCGCCTGTTCGACGTGGAGGGCGTGGGCGTTCTGCGGGCCGCCGCCGCGCTCGAAATGGTCCATTGCTATTCGCTGGTCCACGATGACCTGCCGGCCATGGACGACGACGACCTGCGGCGCGGCCGTCCGACCGCCCACAAGGCGTTCGACGAGGCGACCGCCATTCTGGCCGGCGACGGCCTGCTGACCTACGCCTTCGACGTGCTGGCCGACGAGGCGACGCACGCCGACCCGCGCGTGCGGGCGGATCTGGTGCTCGGACTGGCGCGCGGCGCAGGGCTCGGCGGCATGGTGGGCGGCCAGGCGCTCGATCTCGAAGCCGAGACATCCAGAGACCCGCACACGCCCGCCGCGGTCATGACGTTGCAGGCGATGAAAACCGGCGCGCTCCTGCTCTACGCGGTGGAGGCGGGCGCGCGGCTCGGCGAGGCCAAACCCGCCGAGCGCGCCGCGCTCACCGCCTACGGGCGCGCGCTCGGCGCGTGCTTTCAGGTGGCCGACGACATTCTGGACGCCGAAGGCGACGAGGCCGCGCTCGGCAAGCGCGCCGGCAAGGACGCCGGCCGCAACAAGGCGACGCTGGTGGCCGCGCTGGGGCTGGAAGCCGCGCGCGAACGCCGCGACACGCTGGCGATCGAGGCCATAGAAGCGCTGGCGCCGTTCGGCGCGAGGGCCCAGGTGCTGGCGGAAGCCGCGCGCTTCACCGCCGCGCGCCGCAGTTGAGCGCGCCGCGCGACCACGCAGCCCCCGAGCGCGGCGGCCGCAATCCGCCCTGGAGCATGTTGCGCGCGCGCTCGCGGCTGTTGATTGCGAGCGCGGTCGGAGTCGCGGTCGGCCTGATCGCGCCGGCGGAATGGCGCGTGGTGACGCGCGCGCTGGTGGGCTGGGACGCCGCTGTCGTGGTCTATCTCGGGCTTGCGCTCGCTGGCGTCACGCGCGCGGACGTGGCGGACATACGCCGACGCGCGACGATGCTCGACGACGGGCGGTTCGTCGTTCTGGCGCTCACCTCGCTGGCGGCGGTAGTCGCGGTCGGCGCCATCGTCGCGGAACTGGGGCCGCTGAAGGAATCGGGCGGCGTCCTGCGCGCCTGGCGCCTGACGCTGGCGGCGCTCACCATCGTCGCCTCGTGGTTCTTCATCCATTTCGAGTTCGCGCTGCATTACGCGCATGAGTTCTACGGACCCGAGGCGCAAGGGCGCGACACGCGCGGCGGGCTGGTCTTTCCCCACACGAGAGAGCCCGCCTACGTCGATTTCATCTATTTCGCCTATATCATCGGCGTGGCGGCGCAGACCGCGGACGTATCGATCTCGTCTCGGCCGATGCGCGCGGTGTCGGTCGCGCATTCCGTGCTCACGTTCTTCTTCAACACCACGATCCTCGCGCTGACGATCAACATCGCGGCCGGATTGTTCTGAAAGCGCGCCGATGATCGTCACTCTCGCGCCGATCCTGTTTCCGCTGCTGTGGTCCACCGGCTGGATCGTCGCGCGCTATTCGGCCGATTTCGCCGACCCGCTGTTCTTTCTCGCGCTGCGCTACCTGCTGGCGGGGCTCGCGCTCGCGGCCTTCGCCTTCCTGTCGCGCGCGCAATGGCCGCGCACGCGCGTGGAATGGCGCCATGCGCTGGTCTCGGGCGCGCTCCTGCACACGGTCTATCTCGGCGGCGTGTGGTGGGCGATCGCCCATGGACTGCCGGCCTCGCTCTCGGCGCTGATCGCGGCGTTGCAACCGATCCTCACGGCGCTGTTCGCGCCGGCGCTGGTGGGCGAGCGGATCGGGCTCAGGCGCTGGAGCGGCGTGATGGTCGGGTTTCTCGGCATCGCGCTGGTGCTCGCGCCCAAGCTCGCCGCGCTCGAAGGCGCGCAGGTCTCGGCCGCGCTCGCGCCGATCGCGGTCAACGTGATCGCGATGATCGGCGTGACCGCCGGCTCGTTCTACCAGAAGCGCTACATCCATTCCGGCGATCTGCGCACGGTGGCGGTGCTGCAGTATGTCGGCGCCTTCGCCGTCGGCCTGCCGCTCGCCGCCGCGTTCGGCGACATGCATCTCAACTGGTCGTGGACCGCCGTCGCGGTGATGGCCTGGTCGGTGCTGGTTCTGTCGATCGGCGCTGTCGCGCTGCTGCTGCTGCTGATCCGGCGCGGGGAAGTTTCGCGTTCGGCGCAGCTCATCTTTCTCGTGCCGCCGCTGTCGGCGATTCAGGCGCATCTGTTGTTCGGCGAAACGCTGTCGGCGTTGCAGATCTTTGGCATGGCGCTGACGGCCTGCGGCGTGGCGCTCGCGGCGACGCCGGCGAAAGCGCGCGCGTAGTTCTCTCGCAGGCGCGGCGCGCGGCCGCCTAGATGTGGATCGACCGCTTCTCGACGCCGAGGGCTGCTTCCTTCACCGATTCCGACAGTGTCGGGTGGCCGTGGCAGGTGCGCGCGAGGTCTTCGGACGACCCGCCGAACTCCATCAGCACCGCCGCCTCCATGATCAGTTCGCCGGCCGCCGGCCCGATGATGTGGGCGCCGAGCACGCGGTCGGTGGTCGCGTCCGCCAGCACTTTCGCAAACCCCTCGGTGCGGCGCATGGCGCGCGCGCGGCCGTTGGCCGAGAACGGGAACTTGCCGACCTTGTAGGCGATCCCCTTCGCCTTCAGCTCCTCCTCCGTCGCGCCGACGCTCGCGATCTCGGGATTGGTGTAGACGATGCCGGGGATGACCTCGTAGTTCACGTGGCCCGCCTTGCCGGCGAGAATTTCGGCGACGGCGACGCCTTCGTCCTCCGCCTTGTGGGCGAGCATGGGGCCGCGCACAACATCGCCGATGGCGTAGACGCCCGGCACATTCGTCGCGAAATGATCGTCGATGACGACGCGCCCGCGCTCCATAGCGACGCCGGCTTCCTCCAGTCCAAGGCCCGTCGTGAAGGGCGCGCGACCGGTCGCGATCAGCACGCGGTCGGCCTCGATCGTCTGCGCTTCGCCGCCCGCGACCGGCTCGAAGGCCACCTTCGCGCGGTCGCCCTCGACCGCCACCTGCGTCACCTTGCTCGAAAGCTTGAACGCAAAGCCCTGTTTCTGGAGCAGGCGCTGGAACTGCTTCACCACCTCGCCGTCCATGCCGGGCAGGATGCGGTCGAGATATTCGATCACCGTCACCTCCGCGCCGAGGCGACGCCAGACGGAGCCGAGTTCGAGCCCGATGACGCCCGCGCCGACCACGACGAGTTTCTTCGGCACGGCGGAAAGCTCCAGCGCGCCGGTCGACGACAGCACGACCTTTTCGTCGATCGCGATGGGCTGGCCGTTCCTGTCGCGCAGTTGCGCGACGTCCGAACCCGTGGCGATGACGATGGCCTTTGTTTCCAACGTCTGCGTCTTGCCGTCCTCCGCTTTCACCTCGACCTTGCCGGCGCCGGCTATGCGGCCTGCGCCATACACGGCGTCGACCTTGTTCTTCTTCATGAGGAACGCGACGCCCTGCACGTTCGCCGTCACCGTGTCGGCGCGATGCTTCATCATCGCGGGAAGATCGAGTTTCGGCTTGCTGACGATCACGCCGAGCGCGGCCAGGCCGTGGCCCGCCTCCTCGAACATCTCGGAGGCGTGCAGCAGCGCCTTGGAGGGAATGCAGCCGACGTTGAGGCACGTTCCCCCCAGCGTCTTGCGCTTCTCCACGATCGCGACCTTCAGCCCGAGCTGCGCCGCGCGAATGGCGCAGACATAGCCGCCGGGACCGGCGCCGATGACGATGAGGTCGTAAGCCATGATGTGCTCCCCCGACGCGTCTTGCAAACGCGGCGCATCATCGCGATGAGCGGAGCAGAGAAGCGCGCCAGGGTCGCGTCACAGCCCCGGGTTGCTTCGCCACGCTCGCGATGACGGCGCCGTGGACGATCAGAGATCCAGCACGAGACGCGCCGGATCTTCGAGATTTTCCTTCACGCGCACGAGGAAAGTGACGGCCTCCTTGCCGTCGACGATGCGGTGGTCGTAGGAGAGCGCCAGATACATCATCGGGCGGATTTCGATCTTCCCGCCGACGACCATCGGACGATCCTGAATCTTGTGCATGCCGAGAATGCCCGACTGCGGCGCGTTGAGGATGGGCGTCGACATCAGCGAGCCGTAGACGCCGCCGTTGGAGATGGTGAACGTGCCGCCCTGCATCTCGTCGATCGACAGCTTGCCGTCGCGCGCGCGGCGACCGAAATCGCCGATCGTCTTCTCGATGTCGGCGATCGACATGCGGTCGGCGTCGCGCACCACCGGCACGACGAGGCCCTTGTCCGTGCCGACGGCGACGCCGACGTGGCAGAAATTCTTGTAGACGATGTCCTGCCCGTCGATCTCGGCGTTGACGGCCGGAATCTCCTTCAGCGCCTGGCAGCAGGCCTTCACAAAGAAGCCCATGAAGCCGAGCTTCACGCCATGCTTCTTCTCGAACGCATCCTTGTATTGCGCGCGCAGCGCCATCATCGCGCCCATGTCGACCTCGTTGAAGGTCGTGAGCATCGCCGCCGCGCTCTGCGCTTCCTTCAGGCGGCGCGCGATGGTCTGGCGCAGCTTCGTCATGCGCACGCGCTCCTCGCGCGCGGCGTCGGCCGGCGCGGACGGCGCACGCGCGGCGACAGGCGCGGGCGCGGCGGGTCTGGCTTCTGCGGGGCTGGCTGCAGCGCCGGCGGCGATGGCCGCCAGCATGTCGCCCTTCGTCGCGCGGCCGTCCTTGCCGGTGGCGGCGACGGTCGAGGGATCGACGCCGCTCTCCTTCGCGATGCGCGCGACGGCGGGGCCGGATTCGGGTTTTGTCTGGTCCGGTCCGCCGAGCGTCGAGCCGCCCGCCTTGCCGGGCTTGCCTTCGATGGCGTGGGCGCCGGCCGCCTGCGCGATCGACTTGTCGGCGGGCGCTTCCTTGGGCGCTTCCTTGGGCGCTTCCTTGGCGGCGGGTTTGGCCGCGCCCGCGGCGCCCTCCGCGATCTGGCCGAGCAGCGCGCCGGGCGTGACCGTCTCGCCGTCCTTCGCCGCGATCTCCGCCAGCACGCCGGCGGCCGGCGCGTTGACTTCGAGCGTCACCTTGTCGGTCTCCAGTTCGAGCAACGGCTCGTCGACTTTCACGACATCGCCGGCCTTCTTGAACCAGCGGCCGATGGTGGCCTCGGAGACGGATTCGCCGAGGGTCGGAACGCGAATTTCTGTCGCCATGTTTTCCCTCCACGCCTTGCGCGCGGTCCTCTGGATCAGCCTGCATTTCGAGCGGAATAGCTCAAATGCAGAGAAGCTGATCGATTTCAGGTTTCAGAGCGCGCGTCGCCGCGCGCTCCGTCGATCGGTCGCGGTCAGGCCGCGAAGGCCTCGTCCAGAAACGCTTTCAGTTGCGCCAGATGGCGCGACATGGTGCCGGTTGCGGTGGCGGCCGAGGCCGGCCGGCCAACGTAGACGGGGCGTTTCGCTTTCGCGCCCGCCTGCCCCAGCACCCATTCCAGGTAGGGCTCGACGAAGGTCCATGCGCCCATGTTCTTGGGCTCTTCCTGGCACCACACGACATCGGCTTTCTTGAAGCGCGACATTTCCTGCACCAGCGCCTTCAGCGGGAACGGATAGAGCTGTTCGACGCGCATGAGATAGACATCGTCGATCCCGCGCTTCTCGCGCTCCTCGTAGAGGTCGTAGTAGACCTTGCCCGAACACAGGACGACGCGACGGATCTTGTCGTCCTTCACCAGCCTGATCGGCTCGTTCTTCAGCGCCTGCGCGTCGTCCCACAACACACGATGGAACGACGTGTCCTGTCCCAGTTCGTCGAGCCGCGACACGCAGCGCTTGTGGCGCAGCAGCGATTTCGGCGTCATGAGGATGAGCGGCTTGCGGATCTCGCGCTTGAGCTGCCGGCGCAGGATGTGGAAATAGTTCGCCGGCGTCGTGCAGTTTGCGACCTGCAGGTTGTCTTCGGCGCACATTTGCAGGTAGCGCTCGAGACGCGCGGAGGAATGTTCCGGCCCCTGCCCCTCGTAGCCGTGCGGGAGCATGCACACGAGGCCCGACATGCGCAGCCACTTGCGCTCGCCCGACGAGATGAACTGGTCGAACAGCACCTGCGCGCCATTGGCGAAATCGCCGAACTGCGCCTCCCAGATCGTCAGCGCATTGGGTTCGGCCAGCGAGTAGCCATATTCGAACCCGAGCACGGCCTCTTCGGAAAGCATCGAATTGATGACTTCGTACTTGCCCTGCTTGCCTTCGCGAATGTGGTTGAGCGGCGCGTAGCGGTTCTCCGTCTCCTGGTCGATGAGCATGGAATGGCGCTGCGAGAACGTGCCGCGCTCGCAATCCTGCCCCGAAAGGCGCACGCGGTGGCCCTCCACCAGCAACGTGGCGAAGGCGAGCGCTTCGGCCAACGCCCAGTCGACGCCCTCGCCCGTCTCGACCATCTTCTTGCGGTTGTCCATGAACCGCTTGATGGTGCGGTGGACGTTGAAGCCCTGCGGCGGCGTGTTGATGCTGACGCCGAGCGCGCGCAGCGTATCGACAGCCACGCCCGTCCTGCCGCGGCGCTCGTCGTCCATCGTTTCGCTCGCGGGCTTGAGCCCGGCCCAGCGGCCGTCGAGCCAGTCGGCCTTGTTCGGCTTGTAGGCCTGGCCGGCCTCGTATTCGGCCTCCAGGCGATGGCGCCAGTCAGCCATCCATTTCTCGACCTCGCCCTGCGTGACGAGTTTTTCGGCGACGAGTTTCTCGCCGTAGATTTCGAGCGTCGTGCGGTGCGAGCGAATCTTGCGATACATCAGCGGCTGGGTGAAGCCAGGCTCGTCGCCCTCGTTGTGGCCGAATCTGCGGTAGCACCACATGTCGATGACGACCGGCTTCTGGAAGCGCTGACGAAACTCGGTCGCAACCTTCGCCGCGAACACGACCGCTTCCGGGTCGTCGCCGTTGACGTGGAAGATCGGCGCCTCGACCATCTTGGCCACGTCCGAAGGATAGGGCGAGGAGCGCGAGTAGCGCGGATAGGTGGTGAAGCCGATCTGGTTGTTGATGATGAAATGGACCGAACCGCCGGTGCGATGTCCTTTCAAGCCCGAAAGACCGAGACATTCGGCCACCACGCCCTGGCCGGCGAAGGCCGCGTCGCCGTGGATGAGCAGCGGGATGACGGTCAGGCGATCCATCGGCCCGTCGCGGTGCTGGTCCTGCTTGGCGCGCACCTTGCCGAGCACCACCGGATCGACGATCTCGAGATGCGAGGGATTGGCGGTCAGCGAGAGATGGACCTTGTTGTTGTCGAACTCGCGATCGGACGAGGCGCCGAGGTGATATTTCACGTCGCCGGAGCCTTCCACCTCGTCGGGCACGAACGAGCCGCCCTTGAACTCGTGGAACAAGGCGCGGTGCGGCTTGCCCATCACCTGGCAGAGAATGTTCAGGCGGCCGCGATGGGCCATGCCGAACACGATCTCCTTGGCGCCGAGCGCGCCGGCGCGTTTGATGATCTGTTCGAGCGCGGGCACGATCGCCTCGCCGCCGTCGAGGCCGAAGCGCTTGGTGCCGGTGTATTTCACGTCGAGGAACTTCTCGAACCCTTCGGCTTCCACCAGCTTTTGCAGAATGGCGCGCTTGCCCTCGTTGGTGAAGGCGATCTCCTTGTGCGGCCCTTCGATGCGCTCCTGAATCCAGGCCTTTTCGGCAGGATCGGAAATGTGCATGAACTCGTAACCGATGGTCGAACAGTAGGTGCGGCGCAGGATCGCCAGCATCTCGTTGACGGTGGCGTATTCCAGACCGAGCACGTGATCTATGAAGATTCTGCGGTCGAGATCGGTGTCCTCGAACCCGTAGGTGGAAGGATGCAGTTCGCCATGGTCGTGGCGCGCCTCGATTCCCAGCGGATCGAGATTGGCGTGCAGATGGCCGCGCATGCGATAGGCGCGAATCATCATGATGGCGCGCACGCTGTCGCGCGCGGCGCGTTGCAGGTCGTCGTCCGAAATGGTTCTACCGTCGGCGGCCGCCTTCGCCCTGATCTTGTCGGCCGCGGCCTTTTCCGAAAGGCTCCAGTCGCTGTCGAGCGCGGAGACGAGCTCGCCGTTGGCGGCGAGCGGCCAGTTCTTCCGCTTCCAGGAGGCGCCCTGCGCGTTCTTCTCAACGGTCGCCCGGTCGTCGGCGACTTCGCCGAAAAAGGCGCGCCATTCCGGATCGACGGAGGCCGGGTCGGCCTCGTAGGCAGCCTGCAACTGTTCGATATAGGCCGCGTTGCCGCCGTAGAGGAACGATCCGGCCGCGAAGGCCTCGTTCCGTGCGGATCGGCCCGCGCCGTTGGACCCGTCGTTCGCCATGCGAGGTCTCCCATATTCAGCCGGCGCCCATACGGGCGCACGGACGCATCAAGCCGCGCCGGCGCACCCGCCGGGCGAAACGGCCCCCGCGTTTCCCAAAAAGTTCGACATCCGCCGGTTGACCGGCTGTTCGGGCGCGCGCTCGCGGCGCGCTGCAATTCCTAAGCGAGCAACCCTGCCCGGAACGTGAGCCCGAAAGCCCACGTTCCGGAAATTCGCGTCAGCCCTTGAGCAGTTCGGCGAGCGTCGTGCCGAGGCGCGCGGGCGAGGGCGACACGCGGATGCCCGCCGCCTCCATCGCCGCGATCTTGTCCTCCGCGCCGCCCTTGCCGCCGGAGATGATGGCGCCGGCGTGGCCCATGCGACGACCGGGCGGCGCCGTGCGGCCCGCGATGAAGCCGACGACCGGCTTCTTGCGGCCGCGCCTGGCCTCGTCCTTCAGGAACTGGGCGGCGTCCTCTTCGGCCGAGCCGCCGATCTCGCCGATCATGATCAGCGATTTCGTCTCGTCGTCCTTGAGGAACATCTCGAGCACATCGATGAACTCCGTGCCCTTCACCGGATCGCCGCCGATGCCGACGGCCGAGGTCTGGCCGAGGCCGACCTGCGTCGTCTGGAACACCGCCTCGTAGGTCAGCGTGCCGGAGCGCGAGACGATGCCGACCGAGCCGCGCTTGAAGATGTTGCCCGGCATGATGCCGATCTTGCACTCGCCGGCGGTCATCACGCCCGGGCAGTTGGGCCCGATGAGCCGCGACTTCGAGCCGACGAGCGAGCGCTTCACGCGGATCATGTCCTGCACCGGAATGCCTTCCGTGATGCAGACGATGAGTCCGATCTCGGCGTCGATCGCCTCGCAGATCGCGTCGGCCGCGCCCGGCGGCGGAACGTAGATGACGGAAGCGTCGGCGCCCGTCTTTTCTTTCGCTTGCGCGACCGTGTCGAACACCGGCAGGCCGATGTGCGTGGAGCCGCCCTTGCCCGGCGACGTGCCGCCGACCATTTTCGTGCCGTAGGCGATCGCCTGTTCGGAATGGAACGTGCCGTTCTTGCCGGTGAAGCCCTGGCAGATGACCTTGGTGTTCTTGTCGATGAGGACGGACATCAGGCGGCTTCCTTCACGGCTTTCACGATTTTCTGCGCAGCGTCGTCGAGATCGTCGGCGGGGATGACGTTCAGACCCGACTCGCTGATGATCTTCTTGCCGAGATCGACGTTGGTGCCTTCCAGGCGCACGACCAGCGGCACCTTCAGACCCACTTCCTTCACCGCCGCGATCACGCCCTCGGCGATGATGTCGCATTTCATGATGCCGCCGAAGATGTTGATGAGAATGCCCTTCACGTTCGGGTCGGCGGTGATGATCTTGAACGCCGCCGTCACCTTCTCCTTGCTGGCGCCGCCGCCGACATCGAGGAAGTTGGCGGGGCTTTCGCCGTAGAGCTTGATGATGTCCATGGTGGCCATCGCCAGGCCCGCGCCGTTGACCATGCACCCGATGGTTCCGTCGAGCGTGATGTAGTTGAGGTCGTATTTGGAGGCCTCGATCTCCTTCTCGTCCTCCTCCGTCTCGTCGCGCAGCGCGGCGATGTCGGGGTGGCGGAACAGCGCGTTGTTGTCGAACGACACTTTCGCGTCGAGGCACTTCAGCTTGCCGTCGGTGGTGACGATCAGCGGGTTGATCTCGAGCATCTCCATGTCCTTGGCGACGAACGCCGCATAGAGTTTCTCGATGAGCGCGCCGGCCTGTTTGGCGAGGTCGCCGGTCAGTTCGAGCGCCTGCGCCACGCGGCGGCCGTGATGGCCCATGACGCCCGTCGCGGGATCGACCGAGAAGGTGATGATCTTCTCGGGCGCGTCGTGGGCGACCTGCTCGATGTCCATGCCGCCTTCGGTCGAAACGACGAAAGAAATGCGCGAGGTGGAGCGGTCGACGAGCATCGAAAGGTAGAATTCCTTCGCGATGTCGGAGCCTTCCTCGATGTAGAGACGGTTGACCTGCTTGCCGGCCGGGCCGGTCTGCACGGTCACGAGCGTCGCGCCCAGCATCTGCTTGACGTTGGCGACGACATCCTCGACCGATTTGGCGAGGCGGACGCCGCCCTTGTCGCCGGCGGAGGCTTCCTTGAACTTGCCCTTGCCGCGGCCGCCCGCGTGGATCTGCGACTTGACGACCCAGAGCGGACCGCCGAGTTCTTTGGCAGCCTTCTCGGCGTCTTCGGCTTTCAGCACGGCGACGCCGCGCGAGACCGGCGCGCCGAATTCGCGCAGCACGGCTTTGGCCTGATATTCGTGGATGTTCATTTCAACTCCCCGGTCGCGGGCTGTCGCGCCGCTGTGGTTCAGGAACGGCGCGGGCGTGGCCCGCGCCGGGTCGAAAAATCAGGCGTAGGCCGGATCGATCTGCTTGCAGGCGTCGATCAGCGTCTGAACGGCGGCGACCGACCTGGCGAACATCGCCTTCTCGCCGTCGTCGAACGCGATCTCGACGATCTTCTCGACGCCGTTCGCGCCGATGAGCGCCGGCACGCCGACATACATGCCGTTCACGCCGTACTGGCCGTCGAGATGGGCGGCGACGGGCAGGATGCGCTTCTGATCCTTGAGATAGGACTCGGCCATCGCGATGGCCGAGGTCGCCGGCGCATAGAAGGCCGAACCCGTCTTCAGAAGGTTGACGATCTCGGCGCCGCCCTTGCGGGTGCGCTCGACGATGGCGTCCAGCTTGTCCTGCGTGAGCCAGCCCATCTTCACGAGATCGGGCAGTGGCACGCCGCCGACGGTCGAGTGGCGCACGAGCGGCACCATGTCGTCGCCGTGGCCGCCGAGCGTCATGGCGTGAATGTCCTGCACGGACACGCCGGTCGCCTCCGCCAGGAAGTAGCGGAAGCGCGCCGAATCGAGCACGCCGGCCATGCCCACCACCTTGTTCTTCGGCAGGCCGGAGGCCTTCTGCAGAGCCCACACCATCGCGTCCAGCGGGTTGGTGATGCAGATGACGAACGCGTTGGGCGCGTATTGCTTGATGCCCGCGCCGACCGACGTCATGACCTTGAGATTGATTCCCAGCAGATCGTCGCGGCTCATGCCGGGCTTGCGCGGCACGCCGGCCGTCACGATGATCACGTCGGCGCCGGCGATGTCCTTGTAGTCGTTCGCGCCGGAGAGTTTCGCGTCGAACCCTTCGACGGGCGAGGATTCGGCAAGGTCGAGCGCCTTGCCCTGCGGCACGCCCTCGGCGATGTCGAACAGCACGATGTCGCCAAGCTCCTTCAGGCCGGCGAGGTGGGCGAGCGTGCCGCCGATCTGGCCCGCTCCGATCAATGCGATTTTCTTCCGCGCCATTCCTGGCTCCCCTCGAAATTTCCCCGCGCCCGGACGATCCGGGCCATCGCGCCGCCAGTGCGGCCGTTTGGCGGACGCAAACCGCGCGCCGCCGTTTCGCGCGGCTTCTTTGCCTCCGCTCCGGGATTTTCGCAAGGCGACAAAAGACTGAAATGTGCGCACGCGCGGTCCGCGTCCGCGCGCGGGCCGCGCCGTCGCAGATGGAATCATTTCCAGTTCAGGCGGTTGCCGACGCGCGGCCGGTCGCCGCGGCGCAACGCTCGGACGGTTACAAACTACAATTTCTGTAATCTGTCGCCGTCAGCCGCGACCGGCGGCCAGCGCCCGCAACGTCAGCCGCGCAACGCGCGCGGCCCGTCGGTCGACCGAGGCGCGCGGCAGATCGCGGTCCAGCTCCACCGCCACCGGATGGAGGAACCGATGACAGACGTCGAACACCGTCTCCATCGCCCGGCGGACGTCGGTCTGCGGGAACCTTTGCTGCGCCCGCCCCTCCTCCACCACCCGCTGCACGATCGCCTGCAGCCGGGCGCGGTGCTTGCGCGCGACGCCGGAGTTGGCGGCGGCCGCGGCGGCCAGCATGGCGAACAGGCGGGGGTCGGCCTCCAGCTTGTCGCGGTAGGAACGGTGAATGGCGAACAGGAGCCGCTCCAGCTTGTCGGGCGCGGGGTCGGGCCCGTCGGCGATGGCGCGCGCCTCCGCCTCGATCGGGCGCAGCCAGACGGCCGTCACCTCCTCCACCAGCGCGGCCTTCGACGGGAAATAGCGGTAGACATTGGCGTGCGACATGCCGGCCGCTTCGGCGATCTGGACGATGGTCGCGCGCCCCGGCCCCACGCGGCGCAGCAGATCGGCCGCCGCCGCGAGAATGCGCGCGTCCGGCGCGGTCATGTCTCGACCAGCCCGCCGGTGTCGCCGGAGACATCCGAGGGCGAACCGTGCGGCAGGGCCAGGTATTCGGCCGACTGCATCTCGGTCAGGCGCGAGACGGTGCGCTGGAATTCGAACGCCTCCGTGCCGATGCCGTCGACGTAGAGATCGCCCGGGGCGGCGGCGGCCGAGGCCACCAGTTTGACGCGGTGGTCGTAGAGCGCGTCGATCAGCACGATGAACCGTTTGGCCTCGTTGCGCTTCTCGCGGTCGAGGCGCGGCACGCCGGCGAGAATCAGCGTCTGGTAGCTGCGCGCGATCTCCACGAAATCGGACGCGCCGAGCGCGGCCTGGCAGAGATCGGCGTAGGCGAACCGCGCGACCAGATGGGCGGCCTCGGGCACGACCACCGTGCGGCCGAACACGACGACCGTTTCGGGCGCGCCCTTGTCCACGCCCGCCAGCGCGCGGAACATGTCGTCCAGCTTCGCGCGCGCGGCGGCGTCGTCGGGCGTGAACCAGATTTCGGAGGCGGTCAGTTTCTCCAGCCGGAAATCGGTGCGCGATTCGAGTTTCCGCACCTCCATCTTCTCCCCCAGCATGGCGATGAAGGGCAGAAACAGCGCCCGGTTGAGCCCGTCGCGGTAGAGACCGTCCGGCGGGACGTTGGACGTGGCCACCACCACCACGCCGTTGGCGAACAGGGCCTGGAAGAGCCGGCCGAGGATCATGGCGTCGGCGATGTCGGTGACCGCGAATTCGTCGAAACAGAGGAGCCAGGCCTCCTCGGCGAGATCGGCCGCCACGGGGGCGATGGGATCCTCCCCTTTCACCAGCCCGGCCTTCTTCTTCTGTCGCCATTCGAAAATGCGGCCGTGGACGTCCGCCATGAAGGAATGGAAATGGGCGCGCCGCTTGCGGCGGATCTCCACGGTCTCGAAAAACAGGTCCATCAGCATGGTCTTGCCGCGCCCGACATCGCCCCAGAGGTAGAGGCCCGGCGGGCGCTCGACCTTGCGGGCGCCGCCGAACAGCCAGCCGAGCGGGCTGGCCTTGCGGGCCAGGCGCGTCTGCGCCAATTCGGCGCGCAGGCGGTCGAGCCGGGCGACCGCCGCCTTCTGTGCGTCGTCCGGCTCGATCAGACCGCGCCTGATGCGGTCCGCGTACCGCGCTTCGATCGTGCCCGTCACCCGCCTCTCCCGGCCTCGCGCCCGCCCCATTGGCGCGCCATTTACCCTTTTCCTGTGCGATGCGCCACGCGCCGCCACGAAAGCGACACGCTTTCATCCGACAGGAACGCGCGACAGTGGACGGCGCGGCGGTCCGGCTTGCGCCAGCCCCGCGGTGATCCTATGGCTTGAACCAGATCGGAGGCGGGGCGGGATGGCGGTCAGCAAAGGTTCAGTTGTCGCCGTCTGCGCAGGCGCCCTTCTCACCGTTTCAGCCGTATCCGCTTCCGCCCTTTCGTTCGGCGTGGAGGGCCGCAAGACCCTCGAGGATTACGCCCGCGAACGCGGCCTCGACATGAAGACCGCCCGCAAGTTTTACGGCGCCTCGGGTCTGGTGGTCTGCGGCGAGGCGCACGGCGCCGGCCAACTCACCCTTGCGCGCGACGTCATCACCACCGCCGCCCACGTGCTGTTCGACGCCAACGGCGCGCCGCGCGCCGCCCAATGCGCGTTCGAGATCGAGGTCGACGGCGTGGCCGTGCGCACGCCCATCGTGATGGACTCGATCGTCGCCGGCAGCCGCCGGCCCTATGCGCAGCCCGCGGTGCACGACTGGGCGGTCGCCAAGCTGCAACGCCCGCTCGACGGCGTGCAGCCGTATGGCCTTGCTCCGGCGGTCGCGCCCGACAAGCCGGTGGAGCTGGCCGCGCGCGGCCATTTCGACTGGGGTGGCGGCCGCCAGCTGTCGCTGCAATCGTGCAAGCTCTACGGACAGGCCGGCGCCAATGCGCCCGCCCCGCGCGAATTCGCCTGCGACTGCGAGACCGGCGACGGCGCCTCGGGCGGGGCGGTTCTGGCGGAGAACCCGGACGGCGCCCCCACGCGCGACCTCGCCGCCATTTTCGTCGGCTGGCGCTCGAAGAAGCCCGGCGCCGTCGCGCCCTTCTCGCCGACGCATTACAATTTCACCGTAAGCGTGGAAGGCGGGTTCCGCGCCGCCGTGCTCTCGGCCGCGCGGCAGGCCATCGGCCAGCGGTAGACCCCCGGCTCGCCTCACACCCCGCCCATCGCGCAGACGATCTTCCATTCCTCGTCCGTCACCGGCTGCACGGACAGTCGCGAATTGACGACCAGAACCATTTTGCCCAACCGCGGCTCGGCCTTCGCGCGAGCGAGCGTGACGGGCGTTCGAAACGCGGTCCTGGCGCGCACGTCCACCATGCCGAACGGCGGATCGTCGGGCGCGGGATAGAATTCCCGGACGATCTCGACGACGCCGACGACCGCGCGCTCCTCGTTCGAATGATAGAAGAACGCCAGTTCGCCCTTCTTCATCGCCATCATGTTGAGCTTGGCCGAATGATTGCGCACGCCGTCCCAATGCGTGCCCTTCGCGCCGGCCTTCACCTGGTCGTCCCACGACCAGACGGACGGTTCGCTCTTGACGAGCCAATGCGCCATCGCGCCCTCCTGCTGCAATCGTCGTTCAGTTTTCCGCCTTCAGCGGTCGCATCATCAGCGTCTCGATCGCGCCCTGCACGTCGAGCGCGCCGGATACGAGGCGATCGACCACCTCCGCGATCGGCATGTCGATGTTGCGCACGCGCGCCATGTCGACGAGCGCGCGCGCGGTGAATGCGCCTTCGGCGAGCTTGCCGCCGCTGGCCGTATCGAGCGAGGCGCCCCGCCCGAGCGCATGGCCGAAGGCGAAATTGCGCGATTGCAGCGAGCCGCACGACAGCACCAGGTCGCCGAGGCCCGACAGACCCATCAATGTCTGCGGCTGCGCGCCGAACGCCGCGCCGAACCGCGTGAGTTCGGCGAACCCGCGCGCAGTGAGCGCCGCCACCGCGCTCGCGCCGAGTTCGCGCCCCGCCGCCACGCCGCAGGCGATGGCGAGCACGTTCTTGGCCGCGCCGCCGATCTCCACGCCGCGCACATCGGTCGACCGATAGAGGCGGAACGTCGGCGCGCCGATCATGCGGCAGAGCTCGTCGCCGCGCGCCGCATCGCGCGCGGCCAGCGTGACCGCCGTCGGCAGGCCGCGCGAGACGTCTTCCGCAAAGCTCGGACCCGAGAGAACGGCGGGCGCGGCCTGCGGCAGCTCCTGCGCGAGCACTTCCGACATGAACGCGTCCGTCTCGCGCTCGATGCCCTTGGCGCAGACGATCCAGTCGGCGCCGGGCGCGACCACGGCGCGCGCGGCGCGCGCGAGCGCGCGCAGCCCCTGCGCGGGCGCGACCGCCAGCACCACGCGCGCGGCGGCGGCCTGCGCGAAATCGGTCGTCGGTTCGATCGAACCCGCAAGCCGCACGCCGGGCAGGCGCCGCGCGTTCTCGCGCGTGGCGCGCATGTCGGCCACGTGCTGCGCGTCGCGCGCCCACAGGAGCGTCCTGCGGCCCTCGCGCGCGCAGAGATTGGCGAGCGCCGTGCCCCAGGCGCCCGCGCCCAGAACCGAAATTTCCGGCGCGGTCACTTTCGATAATCCTCGTTGTCGGCGCGAGCCCACATCTTCTCGAACAGCGCGCCGAAATTCGCCGCATGCGCGGGGGAATTGAAGATCACCACGTCGTTGTCCTGGAAACGCCCGCCGGAATAGGAGAAATTGGCGGAGCCGGTGCGCAGCAGCCTGTCGTCCACGCTGTAGGACTTCAGATGCATCATGCCCGCCTCACGCGACTTGAAGCGCATCGTCACGTTGGGCGTGGCCGCGAGATCGGCGAAGGCGTCCTCGCTCTTGCTCTGGCCGCGCGTGGTGAACGAGCGGTCGAGATAGAGCCGCACCTTCACGCCGCGCCGCGCGGCCTGCTGCAACGCCGCCATCAACGAACGATCGGTCAGCACATAGGCGGCCATGTCGATCTTCCGACGCGCGCCGCCGATGGTTTCCACGTCCACATGCAACGCCTCGGGCGAGGGCGTGTAGAGGATGCGCACGCCGTCGATTTCCGGCGTACGGGTCGGCGCCGCGCGCAGCGTGAAGAGCAACGCGGCGCCGCCGAGCGCCAGCAACAGCGCGAGCCGCATCGGATTCGTCGTGAACGCGCGCATCGCCTACGCCTTGCCGTGGTGGCGCGCGGAGGCCTGCGCATCGAGCGGCCAGCGCGCGCGCGCCTTCACGTCCAGATCGTCCACCATGCCGCGCTCGATGCGCTCGATGCCCGCCCACGCGATCATCGCGCCGTTGTCCGCGCACAGTTCGGGCGGCGGCAGCACCAGACGCAGCCCGGTTTCCGTGCACAACCGTTGCAGCGCGCGGCGCACGGCGTTGTTGGCGGATACGCCGCCGGCCGCCACCATGGCCGCAGGCGCCGAACCGTTCTGGCGCGCGATGCGCAGGGCCGCGCGAACGCGGTCGACGACCACGTCGACCACCGCCGCCTGAAACGAGGCCGCCATGTCCGCGACGTCGGTCGCCGACATCTCCGGCCGGCGCGCGATCTCGTTGCGCACGGCCGTCTTCAGGCCCGACAGCGAAAAATCGGCGTTGAGCCGCCCGACCATCGGGCGCGGCAGGGAAAAGCGCGTCGAATCGCCGTCCAGCGCCGCCTTCTCCACGTGCGGCCCGCCCGGAAAGGGCAGGCCGAGCATCTTGCCTACCTTGTCGAAGGCCTCCCCCATGGCGTCGTCGATGGTGGAGCCGAGCCGGCGATATTGGCCGACCTCGCGCGCTTCCAGAAGCTGGGTGTGGCCGCCCGAGACGAGCAGCACGATGTAGGGAAACGGCAGATTGTCGGTCATGCGCGCGGTGAGCGCATGGGCCTCCAGATGGTTGACGGCGACGAACGGCTTGTCGAGCGCCCATGCGAGCGCCTTGCCGGCCGCAAGGCCCACCATCACCCCGCCGATGAGGCCGGGCCCGGCCGCGGCCGCCACGCCGTCGAGCTGGCGCGGCGTGACGCCGGCGGCCTTCAGCGCGCGGCGCATGAGCGGGTCGAGATAGTCGATATGGGCGCGAGCGGCGATTTCCGGCACCACGCCGCCATAGGCCGCGTGGCGGGCGATCTGGCTCATGACCTCATTCGACAGAATCTCGCCGCCGCCGTGCGCCAGCCGTCGCACTACGGAGGCCGACGTTTCGTCGCAAGTGGTCTCGATTCCCAGAACCAGCATCAGACTCGGCCCTTGTAGAGGCAAGGCGCAACCTATAGAGCGTTTTCGAGCGAAGTGGATACCGGTTCGCGCGAAGAATGCGCGTCAAACCCCAGTCGCGCTGTCGCTTGCCCCGGCGAACGGACGGACAAATGCCTGAAATCCTGTTGCGCATCGGCACGCGCGGAAGCCCGCTGGCGCTGGCGCAGGCGCACGAAACGCAGCGCCGGCTGGCGGCCGCGCTCGGCGCGCCCGCGCAGGCCTTCGAGATCGTGATCATCAAGACCACCGGCGATTCGATCGTCGACCGGCCGCTGGCGGAGGCCGGCGGAAAGGGCCTGTTCACGAAAGAGATCGACGCCGCCCAGCTCGAAGGCCGCATCGACGTCGCGGTCCATTCCGGCAAGGATCTGCCGACCGTGCTGCCGGACGGGCTGCGCCTTGCGGGCTTTCTGCCGCGCGAGGATGTGCGCGATGTGTTGATTTCCGCGAAAGCCGCCACCATCGCCGGCCTGCCGCAGGGCGCGCGGGTCGGCACGGCCTCGCTGCGCCGTGCGGCCCAGGTCAAGCGGCTGCGGCCCGACGTTTCGACCGAACTTCTGCGCGGCAACGTGCAGCGACGGCTGGACAAGGCGGGCTCCGGCGAAATCGACGCCACGCTGCTCGCGCTCGCCGGCCTGCGGCGCCTCGGCCTCGCCGACCGCGCCACCGCCATTCTGGAGACGGACGAATTCCTGCCGGCCGTCGGACAGGGCGCCATCGCCATCGTCGCGCGCGCGGACGATGCGAAAACGGCCGCCGCGCTCGAGGGCGTTCTCGATCGGCCGACAGGCGTGGCGCTGGCCGCCGAACGCGCGTTCCTGCGCGTGCTCGACGGTTCCTGCCGCACGCCCATCGCCGGCCATGCGCGGCTCGAAGGCGACGCGCTGTTCATGCGCGGCATGGTGCTGCGCACGGACGGTTCGGAATCGTTCGAGGCGCAGGCGCGCGGACCGCAGGCCGATGCCGCCGAACTCGGCATGAAGGTCGCGCACGACATTCTCGCACGCCTGCCGGCCGGCGTGCTCGCCGCGCATTCGTGATCGTTCTTGTCACCCGCGCTGAGGACGACGCGCGGCGCAGCGCGGCGCTTCTCCAGCAACGGGGCCATACATCCATCCTGTCGCCGATCCTTTCCGTGCGCGCCCTGGACGCGCGCGCGCCGCACGGCGATTTCGACGCCGCGCTCGCCACCAGCGCGCATGCGTTCGCAAGCCGCGCGCACGAAAGCCTCACCCGCCTGCCGCTTCACGCGGTGGGCGCGCGCACGGCCCAGGCGGCGCGCGCGGCGGGTTTCGATGTCGCCTTCGTCGCCGAGGACGCCGCGCGACTGGCCGAACATCTGGCGCGCATGCGCGCGTCGCGGTTCGTCTATTTCGCCGGGCGCGCGCGCAAGGCCGATCTGGAACAGGCGCTGGCGCGCGCGGGCCACAGCGTGTCGACCGTCGAAACCTACGATGCGGAGCCGGCGCGCGCGCTGTCGCACGAGGCGCGCGATGCGCTTGCCGCCGGCGCGCTGTCGGCGGCGCTGCACTATTCGCCGCGCAGCGCGGAGATTTTCTGCGCGCTGGTGGACGCGCACGATTTGCGCGCGGCGGCGCTGCGCTTGCGACACGTCGCCATTTCGCAGGACGCCGCGGCGCCGTTGCGCGCGCGCGGCCTGACCGTCATCGTGGCGGAGGCGCCGAAAGAGGAAGCGATGCTCGCCGCATTGGAGCAATCGACATGAAACACGTTCTCGTCACCGGCGGGTCGCGCGGCATCGGTCGCGCGGTCGCGGTTCTTTGCGCTCAGCGTGGGGCGTGTGTGTCCTTTACCTATCTGGGGAACGCCGCGGCGGCGCAGGAAACCGCGCGCCGGGTCGAGGCCGCGGGCGGGCGGGCGCGGGCGATCCGCGCGGACGCCACGCGCGAGGACGAGACCGTGCGCGCGTTCGACGAGGCCGAGCGCGCGTTCGGCGCCATCGACGGGTTCGTGAACAACGCCGGCATCGGCACGAAACTTTCCCCGCTCGCCGACAAGACCGCCGCCGATCTCGAACACCTCGTGCGCGTGAACGTCTACGGCGCGCTCATCGGCGCGCGCGAAGCGGCGCGGCGCATGAGCCGGTCGCGCGGCGGCGCGGGCGGCGCCATCGTGAACGTGTCGTCGGTCGCATCGCGCCTGGGATCGCCGAACGAATTCGTGGACTACGCCGCCACCAAGGGCGCGATCGATACGCTCACCATCGGCCTCGCGCGCGAGCTTGCAAGCGAAGGCGTGCGCGTGAACGCCGTGCGGCCGGGCCTGATCGACACCGAATTTCACGCCAACGTCGGCTGGGCCGATCGCGCAAGCGACATGGGCAAGACGATTTCGTTCGGCCGCGCCGGCACGGCGGAGGAAACCGCCGAGGCCATCGTCTGGCTGCTGAGCGCCAAGGCGTCCTACGTTTCGGGCGCGCTCCTCGACGTGTCGGGCGCGCGCTAGGGTCTTCGCTCGAAAACGCCGCGATCAGACCTGCGGCTTGCCGGCGGCCGCGCGCGGCTTGGGCGCCGCCTTCGGCTCGGTCACGGGCGGCGAGAGTTCGTTCGATTTCGCGGCTTCAGCCTTCGGCTCGTCCTTCGCGCCGCCGCCCATCAGGCGGCTGAACATCGAGCGGGTCATGGACAGCGCCGACGTTTCCGCTCTCGCGGGCTCGGACTTCGAGCCATCCGTCTTGACCGCGTCCTGTTCGGCGGCGGGCTTCGAGGCATCGGCGCGCGCGATATCGGTCTTGCCGGCGGGTCTGGCGGGCGGCGTATTGCCCACAGGCGTGCGGTCGGACGGCCTGAGCGGCGCGAGAGCGAGCGCGCCTGCCGGCGACGGCTGTTCCTTCGTTGCGGCTTTCGCCGCTTCCTTGGCCGCTTCCTTGGCCGCGGCCACCTGCACCAGCTTGGACTTCGGCGCGCGCGGATCCTTCAACTCGATCTCGCTCGGGGCGGCGGCGAGCGCCTCCGGCCGGCTGACCGCGTGCGCGTGCGAGGCGAATTCGGGATGCTGGCCGCCGTCGGAATAGACGAGCCTGATCGCCTTCACGCCCTCGCCCGCCAGCTGGGCGACGCGCGTGTTGTCCTGCCGGTCCTTCTCGGCCACCTGCGTGCGGGTTTCGGGGTCGGTCGCCGGCGCGCAGCCGCCGTCCGCGCCGCCCGTGCCGAACGCATACCGTCCGCCGCAGACCGCGACCGCCGGCTCCTGCCTGGCGACATCGAAAATGTCGGCGCCCTTCTTCAGGTCGCGCCAGAAGGGCATGTTCGGATCGAGCCGGTGCTTGGCGAGGTTTTCCGCCGTCATGCGGAACGGCAGCGACTGCATCTGGATCGCGCGCTGGCCGCCGCCGAAACTCTCGCGGGCGACGGCGTAGATTTCCGCGATCTGCGCGTCGGTCATCGAGAAACAGCCGGCCGACGAACAGGCGCCGTGCACCATGATCGCGCCGCCGGTGCGGCCGTGCGCGCGGTCGTAGGCGTTGGGATAGCCGACGTTGAACGACAGGTAGTAGGCCGAATTGGGGTTCATCTGGCCGGGCGTGATCGAATAGAACCCTTCCGGCACCTGCCGGTCGCCCTCGCGCGTCTTGGGGCCGAGCTGACCGGACCAGCGGCACATGGGATAGGTTTTCAGAAGCGCGTATCTGCCGTCGCTCTTCATCTTCCAGATTTCGAGCTCGGCCTCTTTCTTGTAGGCGCGGATCAGCATGGGGGCATGTTTGCTCGTGCCCTTCTGCTCCATGAGGGCCACCGTCTCGGCGGGAATCGGTTGCCAGGCGCGCATGTTGCCCATGCGGCTCGCATCGTTGCACCCCACAAGGCCCGCCGCGGCGAGGCCGACGAGCGCGAGACGTGCGGAAACTCTGATTTCTGGCCGGAAATCCATCGCGATCTGGCGTCCCTGTTCAGCGACCTTCCGGCCGCGCCGCCCTCCCGGCCCCGCATGGAGCCGCCCCCGTCATGGTTACGCGCGTTATCCTTACACGGACATTACCGCGAGGCGAATCCAACTCGAACCCTCCCCGCAACATCTTGTTAAGGTGTACGATTTGTTAATCTATGCGCCAACGGGCTTTCGCCCCATCCTCAGGAATTTCTCCGCCCGCTCCGTGCGCACGTCCTCGCGCGACATGCCGGCGAACCGCGCGAACGCCTGATCGATCGCATTGCCGGTCCCCGCGATCGCGGCCTGCGGGTCGCGATGGGCCCCGCCGACCGGCTCGGGAACGATGGCGTCGATAATGCCGAATTTGAGCAGATCCTGGGCGGTGATCTTCATCGAGGTGGCCGCATCCTGCGCCTTGCCGGAATCGCGCCACAGGATGGAGGCGGAGGCCTCGGGCGAGGCGACCGTGTAAATGGCGTGCTCCAGCATCAGCACGCGGTTGCAACTGGCGATGGCGACCGCCCCGCCCGAACCGCCCTCGCCCACCACGACCGCCACGTTCGGCACGCCGAGCGCGAGCGCCGCGTCGGTCGAACGGGCGATGGCCTCGGCCTGGCCGCGCTCCTCCGCGTCGATGCCCGGAAAGGCGCCGGCCGTGTCGACCAGGCTGAGGACGGGAATGTCGAACCGGTCGGCAAGCTCCATCAGCCGCACCGCCTTGCGATAGCCCTCCGGCCGCGCCATGCCGAAATTGTGCTCCAGCCGCGACTTGGTGTCCGACCCCTTCTCCTGTCCGATGACGCAGATCGACTGGCCGCGAAACCGCCCGAAGCCGGCGACGATGGCCGCGTCCTCGGCGAATTTGCGGTCGCCGGCGAGCGGCGTGAAATCCTCGATCAGGCCCGCGACATAGTCCTCGAAATGCGGGCGCTGCGGATGTCGGGCCACCAGCGTCTTTTGCCAGGGCGTGAGATCCTTGTAGAGATCGGCCAGCGCCCTGGCGGCCTTCACCTCCAGCCGGGTCAGTTCCTCGCCGATGGAGACAGGGCCGCCGCGCGCGGCAAGCGCCTGCAACTCCTCGACTTTCGCCTCGAGTTCGGCGACCGGCTTTTCGAAATCGAGATAGGAGCGCATCGACCCTTCGGGGTGTGGCGCGACGGAGCCGCGCGGGCGGGCGGAAACTGGCGGCAGGGTGAGGGGAAGTCAAGCCGCACGGCCCCCTCCCCGTCCCGCTCTTGCGCAACAGGGCCGCCGCGCCTCAGGCCTCCGCGTCCCCCAGCGGATGGAGGTCGCGGACCATGGCCCGCATGCGTTCGTCGAGCACATGGGTGTAGATCTGCGTGGTGGAGATGTCGGCGTGGCCCAGCAGCTCCTGCACCACGCGCAGGTCGGCGCCGTTCTGCAACAGGTGGCTGGCGAAGGCGTGGCGCAGCACGTGCGGGCTGATCCCGGCCGCGCCGATGCCGACGCTGGCCGCCAGCGTCTTGAGGTCGCGGGCGAAAGCCTGGCGGGTGAGGTGGCCGCTTTCGGCCTCGGCCGGAAACAGCCAGCGCGATTCCGCCTGTCCCGGCGCGACGGTCTTGAGCGCGGCGCGATAGTCGGCCATCGCCGCGCGGGCGGCCTCCGTCAGCGGCGCGATCCGCTCCCGCCCGCCCTTGCCGCGCACGGTGAGGAAGGGTTCGCGCGTGCGGGCCGCGGTTTTCGGCAGGCCGACCAGTTCCGAAACGCGCAGGCCGGTGGCGTAGATCAGCTCCACCAGCGCGTGGAGCCTGAGCGCGCGCAGGCGCTGGAAATCGGTCGCGCCTTCGCGCGTCGTCGCCGCGCGGGCGGCGCCGATCAGCCGGTCGACGTCCGCCACCGACAGGATTTTCGGGGCCGCCGCCCGCCGGCGCGGGCCTTCGAGAATGGCGGCCGGATCGTCGCCGCGCAGCCCTTCCGTCACCATGAACCTGTGCAGTTGCCGGATGGCCGACAGGCGCCTGGCGGCGGACGAGGGCTCGAACCCCCGCGCGGCCAGGCTCGCCAGATAGGCGCGGATGTCGTCGGTCGCCGCATCGGCCGGCGTGCGCCCCAGACGTTTCAGGTCGGCCGCGTAGTCGGCGAGATCGCGGCGGTAGGCGTCCAGCGTATTGCCGGCGGCGCCGCGTTCGGCCGCCATCATGTCGAGAAAGCCGCCGACCGGATCGGCGCGGGTCATTTGCCGGCGCCGAGGCGGCTGGCCGGCAGCGTCTGGCTGATTTCGCGCTGCTCGGGCTCGACGTAGGTCGCGAGCGCCCACATGCCGCCATAGACGATGGCGCCGAGCACGCCCACGACGAACAGAAAACGAAAAAGGCTCGGCACGGCGCGATTCAATCCTCTCTGCCGCCGCACTATGCCGCAACGCCCGCGCGTTGCAACGCCGACTTTTTCGCAAACGGCGCGCCATGCTACAGCAACGGCATGACCGAAGCCCAGAACGTCGCGGCGCCCGCGCCGCCACAGCCGCCCGCCCCCGCCGGCGCGCGCGAACGCGCCATCGTCGCCGCGCTCGCCGGCCGCTCGATCGTGCTCGTGGGCATGATGGGCTGCGGCAAGACCTCGGCCGGGCGCCGGCTCGCCGCGCGGCTCGGCCTGCCGTTCGTGGACGCGGACGCCGAGATCGAGGAAGCGCACAAGCTGACGGTGTCCGAGATCTTCGCCCGCTACGGCGAACCCTATTTTCGCGACGGCGAGCGGCGCGTCGTGGCGCGCCTGATGGCGGAGGGGCCGAAAGTGGTGGCGACCGGCGGCGGCGCCTTCATGAACGAAAAGACGCGCGATGCGATCCGCGCCAACGGCCTGTCGATCTGGCTGGACGCGGATTTCGATCTGCTGATGCGCCGCGTGCGCCGGCGTCCGACGCGACCGCTGCTGCAGAACGACGATCCTGAAGGCGTGATGCGCCGGCTGCTGTGCGAACGCAATCCCGTCTACGCGCTCGCCGACATGCGCGTGCAATCGCACGACGCGCATTTCGACGTGGTGGTGCAGGCGCTGGTGGATGCGCTCGCCGACCGGCTGGTGGCCGCGCCGCGCAGGGTGCGGGTGGAGCTTGGCGCACGCGGCTACGACATTCTCATCGGCGCCGATCTCATTGGCCGCGCGGGGCGCGAGATCGCCGCGCTGAAACCGGGCGCGGCCTGCGCCATCGTCACCGATGCGCATGTCGGGCCGCTCTATCTCAAACCGCTGACCGACAGTCTCGCGGCGGCCGGGCTGCGCAGCGCGCATGTGAGCGTGCCGGCGGGCGAGGCCTCGAAATCCTACGAACAATTCGCGCGCGTGTGCGACGCCATTCTGGCGGCGAAGATCGAGCGCGGCGATTTCGTGATCGCGCTGGGCGGCGGCGTCGTCGGCGATCTGGCGGGCTTCGCGGCCGCGAGCGTGCGGCGCGGCGTGGGCTTCGTGCAAATTCCGACCAGTCTGCTGGCGCAGGTCGATTCCTCGGTCGGCGGCAAGACGGGAATCAATTCGGCGCTCGGCAAGAATCTCGTCGGCGCCTTCCACCAGCCTTCGCTGGTGCTGGCGGATTCGCAGGCGTTGACGAGCCTGCCGGCGCGCGAGTTTCGCGCTGGCTACGCGGAAGTGGTGAAATACGGCCTGATCGACGATTTCCCGTTCTTCGAATGGCTGGAGCAGAACCGTCAGGCCGTGTTCGCCGGGGGGCCCGCGCGCGACGAGGCGATCGCCCGCTCCTGCGCGGCCAAGGCGGCCGTGGTGGCGCGCGACGAAACCGAACAGGGCGACCGCGCGCTGCTCAACCTCGGCCACACGTTCGGCCACGCGTTCGAGCGCATCTGCGCCTACGACAGCGCGCGGCTGGTGCACGGCGAGGGCGTGGCGATCGGCATGGCGTGCGCGTTCCGCTTTTCGGCGCAACGCGGCCTGTGCCCGGGACAGGACGTGGCGCGCGTGGAAGCGCATCTGAAAGACGCGGGCCTGCCGACGCGCATTCGCGAGATCGCCGGCTGGCGCGCGGACGCCGACGCCATTCTCGAAGCCATGTATCAGGACAAGAAGGTGCAGCGCGGCGCGCTGACCTTCATCCTGGCGCGCGGCATCGGCCGGTCGTTCATCGCCAGAGGCGTGCCGGGCGACGAGGTGCGCGGCTTTCTCGTGGGCGAGCTGGAGACTTAAGGCATGCACGGCGGTCCCGCCGAACCCCTCTCCGTGGACATCTGGGTCGCGGTCGGCATCGTTCTGTTCAGCATTCTCATGTCGGCCTTCTTCTCCGGGTCGGAGACCGCGCTCACCGCGGCCTCGCGCGCGCGGATGCATGCGCTTGAGAAGGCGGGAGATGCGCGCGCCGGCGTGGTCAATCGACTCCTGCAATCGCGCGACCGGCTGATCGGCGCCATGCTGCTCGGCAACACGCTGGTCAACATCGGCTCGTCGGCGGTCGCCACCAGCCTCATGATCGCGCTGTTCGGCGAGAAGGGCGCGATCTACGCGACGCTCATGATGACGGCGCTGCTGCTCATCTTCGCCGAGGTGATGCCCAAGACGGTCGCCATCACCTATCCGGACCGCATGTCGCTCATGGTCTCGCGCGCGGCGTCGTTTTTCGTCATGCTGTTCGGCCCGCTGCTGGTGGCGGTGGAGGCGATCGTGCGCGCCGTGCTGCGCGCCGCCGGCATGCGACAGGCCGAGACCGCGCCGCTGCTCGCCGCGCACGAGGAACTGCGCTCGACCGTCGACCTGCTGCACCGCGAAGGCGGCGTGGAGCGCGCCGACCGCGACATGTTCGGCGGCCTGCTGGAACTGAAGGAACTGACCGTCTCCGACGTGATGATCCATCGCACCAAGATGACGGCCATCGACATCGACCAGCCGACGGAGACGATCGTGCGCGAGGCGCTCTCCGCGCCCTATACCCGCCTGCCGCTTTGGCGCGGGGAGCCCGAAAACATCGTCGGCGTGCTGCACGCCAAGGACCTGTTGCGCGCGCTGCAGGCGGCCGGCGATCCGGCGAAGGTCGACATCGGCGCGGTCGCCGCCGATCCATGGTTCGTGCCCGACACGACCTCGGTGATCGACCAGATGCAGGCGTTCCGCAAGCGCAAGACGCATTTCGCGCTGGTGGTGGACGAATACGGCGTGGTGCTCGGACTGGTGACGCTCGAAGACATCATCGAGGAAATCGTCGGCGATATTTCCGACGAGCACGATATCGCCATCCAGGGCGTGCGGCAGACGGCGGACGGCGCCGTCGTCGTCGACGGCGCGGTGCCGATCCGCGATCTCAACCGCATCATGGACTGGCGCCTGCCGGACGCGGAGGCGACCACCATCGCCGGCCTCGTCATTCACGAGGCGCAGGCCATCCCGGAATCGGGACAGGTGTTCACGTTCCACGGATTCCGGTTCGAGGTTCTGCGCAAGACGCGCAACCGCATCACCTCGTTGCGCGTGGGCCGCTCGCAGGGCTAACGATTTGCGCCGCCCGCGCCGCGCGAAAGCGCTTCAGCAGCCCGCGGCCGACTGTGTTTGCGGCGCGGCGGGCGCCGGCGCCATGAACTGCGCGCGCGCCAGATCGGCGAAACGCCCGTTGCGCGCGACAAGCTCCTCGAACGACCCGCTCTCGACGATCCTGCCCTTGTCGAACAGCAGAATGCGGTCGGCGTTGCGGATGGTGGCGAGCCGGTGGGCGATGACGAACGTGGTGCGGCCCTTGGTGGCCGCGTCGAGCGCCGATTGAATCTGGCGCTCGGTCATGGCGTCGAGCGCGCTCGTCGCCTCGTCGAAAATCATGATCGGCGGGTCTTTGAGGAGCGCGCGCGCGATGGCGAGGCGCTGACGCTCGCCGCCCGACAGCGAGCGCCCGCGTTCGCCGACGGTGGTGTCGATGCCGCTCGTCTGGCGCGCGATGAAATCCTTCGCCTGCGCGCGCTCGAGCGCGATATCGAGATCCTCGGCGCTGGCGTCCGGCTTGCCGACGCGCAAATTCTCCTCGATCGAGCGGGCGAACAGCATCGGCTCCTGAAACACCACGCCGATGTTGCGCCGAAGCGAGGCGAGCGTCATCGTTCTGATGTCGCGCCCGTCGACGGTCACGCGGCCCTGCGTGGGGTCGAACACGCGATGGAGCAGCGACAGCGCCGTCGACTTGCCCGAGCCGGTCGAGCCCACGAGCGCGATGGTCTCGCCCGGCCTGGCCTCGAAACTCGCGTCCTGCACGGCCATGCGCTTGCCGTCGTACGAGTAGGAAACGTTCTCGAACACCACATGGCCCTCAAGGCGTCCCGCGTCGACGGCGCCGGGCGCGTCCGCGACGCCGGGCGCCGTGTCGAGCACCTCGAAAAAGTCGGCGATGCGCGGCGCCTGCATGAACAGCGAATTGATGAACCCGACCATCTGTTCGAGCCGGCCGATCAGCATCGTCGCGAAATTCATGAAGGCGACGATCTCGCCGATGGTGGCGAGGTTCTGCAAATGCAGCCACGTGCCGAGAAGGAAGATGGTGAGGATCGACAGCGTGGCGGAGGCGCGCGTCGCCACCGCCGCCAGCGCCCACCACGACAGCACCGGCATCTGCGCGGCCAGCAGATTGTCGATGATGCTGCGCATGGCGCGCGATTCGCTCTCGATGCGCGTGAAGCTCTGGATGACCGGCACGTTGCCGAGCGCGTCGGAGGCGTGTTCGGCGAGATCGGCGGCGTAGCGTTCGACCGCGCCCTGCATCTTTTCCGTACGGCGCAGAACAAACGCGGTCAGCAGGCCGAACACGCACACGAGCGCGATCAGCACCACGCCCAGCCGCCAGTTGAGCAGCACGGTCATGGGCAGCAGCACGAACAGCGCGGTGGCCGAGGCCAGATTCTCGCGGAAGAACGACAGCCACAGGCCGAACATCGCCTGCGCGCCGTCGAGCATGACTTTCAGCAGACGGCCGGAATGAATGGAGGTGTGGAAACTGAGCGGCAGGCTCAGCACGTGGTCGAAATAGCGCCCCATCATGCCCAGGCGCTGGCGATGCGCGAGGCGATCGGCGTGCAGCGCCACCAGCACGGATCCGAGAATGGAAAAGAGGCCGAAACCGACCCAGGCGCCGAGCAGCGGCGCGAGGTCGATCATCTTGAGCGCGACCTTGTCGGACTGCGCCGTCGTCAGCCGGTCGATGATGCGGCCGAACAGCATCGGCTCGGCGAACTGCGCGGCCGCAACCGCCAGGTTGGCGAACACGAGCACAATGGCGACCGGCGCCTCGGAGGCGAGCTGGGCGAGGACGCGTCCGTAGAGTCGCAGAATGCGCATTCCGCCCCGAATCCCTTTCCGACCGCCGCGCGCGCGGTTACGGCTCAAGCTGCTGTAACTTCGGCCGCGCGGGCTGACAAGGGCGCGGCCGGCCTGAAAAAAACGCGGCCGCGTCACGAGACACGGCCGCGCCTGAACCTGCGGTGAATGGGAGCGATCAGTCCTTCAGATCGTCCGGGAGCTTGCCGCCGTTGGCGGCGATCTTGGCCATGACCTGCTTGTGCAGCCAGATGTTCATGCTGGCCGAATCGCTGGTGTCGCCGGTGTAGCCGAGTTCCTTGGCCAGCTCCTTGCGCGCGGCCAGGCTCGAATCCATGCCGACGAGCTTCATCAGATCGACGATCGACTGGCGCCAGTTGAGCTTCTGGGGCTGGCTGGCGTTCATGCCGTCGAGAATCTGGGCGACGTCCACAGAGCCGGCGGCGGCCGCTGCCGCGCCGGCGGCGGAAGCAGCGGTGGAGGCGGCGGACGGCGCGGCGCCGGGCTGGGCCGTCTCGGCCTGAGCGGGCGTCGTTCCAAAAATCTTGCTCATAATCGTGCCGAAGAGGCTCATATCCAACTCCTGAAAAATCCTGGCGTTCGCCGCCCGTTGCGCGCCGCCGTTCCTGAAAGGGCCAGGTTCCGCCGGCCTGCGGAAGGTGGCGCGGGCTTCGCCGCATTGCAAGACGCGCCGGCGCAATTCGCCGTCATTTGTCGCATGCGGCCGGCGTTTCAGGCGAGCGCCGCCCAAGCGAGCGCCACGCGACGTCCGCCGAACGCCACGACGACACTTCGGGCGAACGCAGGCTCGGCCGTCGCGGCGGCGTCGCGGACGGCGAAACCCTGCGCGCCGACGGGACGGATTTCAATGCGCGCCGGCTCGCGCGCAAGGCCGGTCCCGCATGCCTTCAGCCAGGCTTCCTTCGCGGTCCATACGCGCAGAAACGCTTCGTGCGGATCGGCGCTGGCGGCGATTCGCGCCCGCTCGGCCGGGTGCAGCACGTTCATCGGCGGCTCGAACGGTTCGTCGATCGGTTCGAGATCGACGCCGACACGCGCGTCGCCGAGCGCGATGGCGCAGATGTTCGCGCGCGCGGCGAGCGAGATGTGCGGCGGCCTCGCGCCATCCGGGGCGAGAATGCGCGGCGCGCCATGGGCGTCGCGCGCGATGTCGATGTCGGACGGCGGGCGCCCCAGCCGGCGCGCCGCCAGCATGCGCGCAGCCGCCCGGCGCGCGAGAAAAAGCGTGCGCGAAGGCTCGCGCGGCGGCGCATCGGCCAGATCGCGCGGCGAGGGCGCACCGGCGGGCGCGAGGGCTGTCGCGTACGCCAGATCGAACAACGCGACCTCGACCGGCGCCGCGGCGATCGACATGCAGGGCGCCTTCATCGCGCGCCCTCCTCTATTTCGCCAGCATGGCCTTGATGCGCGTCGACAGAGAATCGCGCACCTGCCGGTATGCGTCCAGCATCTGTTCGCGCGAGCCCTGCACGGCCGTGGCGTCGAAGGTCGGCCAGTAAACGACGTCGCAGGCGAGCGTGCGGGTGAATTCGAGCGCTTTGTGATGCGCCTCGGGCGAAAGGGTGACGATGAGGTCGAAACTCGCGTCCTCGAGATCCTCGAACGAATGCGGCTTGTGTTTCGACATGTCGATGCCGATTTCCTCCATCGCCGCGACGGCGAAGGGATCGAGCTCGCCGCGTTTGACGCCGGCGGAGGCGAAATAGATCTCGCGCCCGAAATAGGCGCCCCCGAGCGCTTCGGCCATCGGCGAGCGTGCGGCGTTGAGCGTGCAGGCGAACAGCACCGCCTGCGGGCGGGCGCCGCTCATCCCTTCCAGTGCAGCGCGGTGACGAGGGTGAACAGGCGGCGCGAAGTGTCGAGATCGGTCTCGATCTTGCCCTTCAGCCGTTCGGTCAGAAGCTGCGCGCCTTCGTTGTGCAGGCCGCGCCGACCCATGTCGATGGCCTCGATCTGCGCGGGCGTGGCGGTGCGGATGGCTGCGTAATAGCTTTCGCAGATCATGAAATAATCTTTCAGTATCCTGCGGAACGGCGTGAGCGACAGGATATGGGCGACCACCTGCGCGCCGGTCTCCTCGCGGATGTCGAACACAAGTTTGGCTTCGTGCAGCGCCAGCGTCAGCATGTAGGGGCCGCCGTTATGTCCCGGCAGCGCGAACACGTTCTCCTCGACGAGATCGTAGATGGCGATCTCGCGCTCGTGCTCCTGATCGGCCGTGCCGCGGCCGATGGATTTTTCGTCGAGCGTGACGGCGATCAGCCGCTTGGTGTCGCCGCCGCTCATGCCCCGCGCCCCATGTTCAGCCGGATCGCCACCGACCGCGCGTGCGCGTCGAGCCGCTCTGCGTGGCCGAGCGCGATCGCCGCCGGCCCGAGCGCGTGCAGCGCGTCGGCGTCGCATTTGAGGATCGATGTGCGCTTCATGAAATCGAGCACGCCGAGACCGGATGAAAACCGCGCCGACCGCGCGGTCGGCAGAACGTGGTTGGAGCCGCCGACATAGTCGCCGATCGCCTCCGGCGTGTGGCTTCCGATAAAGATCGCGCCGGCGTTGCGGATGCGGGCGGCGAGACGCTCGGCGTCCGCGCTCATGATTTCCAGATGTTCGGGCGCGAGCCGATCGACCAGCGCGACCGCGTCCGACAACGCGCGCACGAGCACGATCGCGCCGAATTCGTTCCAGCTCGCGCGCGCGATCTTTTCGCGCGGCAGCGTGGACAACTGGCTCTCCACCGCGCGCGTCACGTCGTCGGCGAGCCGCACGCTGTCGGTGACGAGGATGGATTGGGCGGCCGTATCGTGCTCCGCCTGGGCGAGCAGATCGGCGGCGATCCATTCGGCGTTGGCGCTGTCGTCGGCCAGCACCAGCACCTCGGACGGGCCCGCGATCATGTCGATGCCGACGGTTCCGAACACGCGCCGCTTGGCGGCCGCCACATAGGCGTTGCCCGGCCCCACGATCTTGTCGACCGGTCGGATGGTTTCGGTTCCATAAGCGAGCGCGGCCACCGCCTGCGCGCCGCCGATGCAATAGATTTCATCCACACCCGCAAGTCGCGCGGCGGCGAGCACCAGCGGGTCGATCGCGCCGTCTGGCGTGGGCACGACCATCACGACGCGCCCGACGCCCGCCACTTTCGCCGGCGCGGCGTTCATGAGCACCGAAGACGGATAGGAGGCCGTGCCGCCCGGCACGTAGAGGCCCACCGCGCCGACCGCCGTCCAGCGCCAGCCGAGCTCCACGCCGAGCGCGTCCTTGAACCGCACGTCCTGCGGGCGCTGGCGTTCGTGAAAGGCGACGATGCGGCGGTGGGCGAGTTCGAGCGCGTCCAGCGCCTCCTTCGGGCAGGCGGCGACGGCCGCCTCGATCTCGGCCGCGCCGATCGCAAGCCCCCGCTGCGCGAGATCCACGCGGTCGAAGCGGCGCGAATAGTCGACGAGCGCCGCGTCGCCGCGCGCGCGCACGTCGTCGATGATGGCGCGGACAGCGGCGTCCACGTCCTCCGAGACCTCGCGCTTCATGGCGAGCAGTTCGGCGAAACGCGCGTCGAACCCGGCGGCTGTCGAATCGAGCCGCATTGTCATCGTCTCGTCTCCGGACGGAAAAATCCCGCGCGGACATGGCCTGCCCGAAGGGGCGCCGTCAAGTTCGGTGGCCGGGGCGGAACCGGGGCGTCCAGCGCGGACCCAGATCGCGCAGCGCCGCCTCCAGGCATTCGACGTCGAGCCGGATGGCCGCGCCGCCCGAGAAATCGAGCCGGACGAAGCCGGAGGGGGCGTCCGCCGGCTCGAACGAGACGGCGAGCAGATTGAGCACGGTGTCGGGGGTCGTCTGCGGCACGCCGTGCTGGCGCACGTCGCGCACCCGGTCGAAATGGAGCGCGGCGCGGCTGCGAATCTTCCGGCCGGTCTCCCAGTCGAATCGCGCGAGAAAGAGCCCAAACCGGCGCTGCTCGGGCAGCCAGGCCATGTCGCCGACCCGCACGCTGGCGTCCTGCACCAGCGCGGAGACGGTCTCCAGATCGTCCGCGTCGAAGGCGATCAGCCGGAGATCCTGCGGCGGCCGGTCGGACATGGCCGTCTCCCGATCACCCGGCGGCGACGATGCGCTCGATCTCGGCGCCGCAGCGGGACAATTTGCTTTCCAGCCGCTCGAACCCGCGGTCGAGATGGTAGACGCGGTTGACCATGGTCTCGCCCTCGGCCGCCAGCGCCGCGATGACGAGCGAGACGGAGGCCCGCAGGTCCGTCGCCATGACGGGCGCGCCCTTGAGCGTCTTCACGCCCTCAATGATGGCGCTGTCGCCGTCGAGCCGGATATGCGCGCCGAACCGCGACAGTTCCGACACGTGCATGAAGCGGTTCTCGAAAATCGTCTCGGTGATTCGCGACGTTCCCTCCGCGCGCGTGACCAGCGCCATGAGCTGGGCCTGCAGGTCCGTCGGGAAACCGGGGAACGGCGCGGTGGTCACATCCACCGGCGCGATGCCGGCGCCGTTGCGATAGACGCGCAGGCCCTCGTTGGTCTCGGTGACGCTGGCGCCCGTCTGGCGGACGGTTTCGAGCGCGGCCTCCAGCAGGTCCGCGCGCGCGCCCTGCAACAGAACGTCGCCGCCGGTCATGGCGACCGCCATGGCGTAGGTGCCGGTCTCGATGCGATCGGGCAGCACCGCGTGGCGCGCCCCGCCGAGGCGCGGCACGCCGTCGATCTCGATCACCGACGTTCCCGCGCCGCGAATGCGCGCGCCCATCTTGCCGAGGCATTCGGCGAGGTCGACGATCTCGGGCTCGCGCGCGGCGTTGTGAATGACGGTGGTTCCGTTGGCGAGGCTCGCTGCCATCAAGGCGGTGTGGGTGCCGCCGACCGTGACCTTGGGAAAGGCGATCTCCGCCCCCTTGAGGCCCTTGGGCGCCCTGGCGACGGCATAGCCGTTCTCGATGTCGATCTGCGCGCCCAGCCGCTCCATGGCCATGATGAGCAGGTCGACCGGCCGCGTGCCGATGGCGCAGCCGCCGGGCAGCGACACTTTCGCCACCCCCATGCGCGCCACGAGCGGCGCGAGCACCCAGAAGGAGGCGCGCATGCGCGACACGAGGTCGTAGGGCGCGGTCGTGTCGACGATCTGGCGGGCGGCCAGGTGGACGGTCTGGCCGGTTTCGAGCGAATCGCCCGCGCGCTTGCCCTCGATCGTGTAGTCGACGCCGTGGTTGCCGAGAATGCGCACGAGCAGCGACACATCGGCCAGCCGCGGCAGGTTTTCGAGCGTGAGCGTGCCGTCGGTCAGCAACGAGGCGATCATGAGCGGCAGGGCCGCGTTCTTGGCGCCGGAAATCGGGATGATCCCGTTCAGCCGGTTTCCGCCGACAATGCGAATGCGATCCATCCGTTCCCGCCTCAGCAATAAAGAGTGGGGCCAAGAGCCCGGCCAATGTGGCGCAAAAGCGGCGCGCCTACGCCTTTTCGCCGTTTTCGCCTTCCCTTCCGGGCTTGCGGTCCGCCGCATCGTCCGGAACATGGGCCGCCTTGCGTCGCCGCAGATTGGCCCGCAGCGCGTCCGACAGCCGCTTTTCGCGGCTGGGCCGGGTCTCGCCCGACCGGCCTGCGGGGCGGGAATTGTCCGTCGCCACAGTCGACCCCCGAAACATGCAAACGATCTGGCGTCTGTTTAGCAGGCGCACTTGCGCTGGCAAGGCCGGCTGTGGCAAAAGCCGCACGTCCGCCGCCCGCTCCCGCGCGCGCGGAAACGCTGCGGTAGCTCAGTGGTAGAGCACTCCCTTGGTAAGGGAGAGGTCGAGAGTTCAATCCTCTCTCGCAGCACCAGC
>CALMZV010000039.1 GCA_937870755.1 uncultured Methylocystaceae bacterium | reverse complement strand
GGCTTCTCCCATGGTCCCCGCGCTTATCGGGTCCGGGTCCCCATTCTCCGTTCAGGCCGCCGGCGGTTCTGCCGCCGGGCCGAGCGTGTCGATCTCGGCGATCTTCTGAAACTCGCTGAGATAGTCCTGCTGATGGGTCGCCAACCAACGGACCACCCGATTGTTCGCAAGGAGCTTGGCGACGTATCCACGCGCGACGGTCAAATGCAGATTGTCGATGCCGTAGGTTTCCTCGACCGACTTGACCTGCGTCTGGAGCGCCGCCAGTTCCCGCTCCATCCGGGCGATCTGTTGACCCGAGGGCGTCGGCTTGCCGCCGCCCTTTCCCCTCTTGGTGGCGGCAAGCTGGTTTTCGGATGTCGCCGCGCGCAACGCGCGGGCAAACATGACCGTGAAATTGTTCTGGCCGATCATCAGATCGGCGGCTTCGATCTGCCGCACGGCCGTCATCTGACGCAGAATGTCGAACACCTTCATCGAGCAAGGCGTGTCTTTCAGCATCTCGGCCGCCTCGGGGCTGATCCCTTCCAGCAGCCGGAAACGCCGCAGCACTGACTCGACCTGGAGGTTCAGGGCCGCGGCGATGTCGGCGGATGACACGCCTCGATCCATCGCGCGCGCAATCATCCGGTGCTCCTGGATCGGCGGGATGCGGTTGACGCGCTTGTTGTAGGTATAGGTGTCGTCGTCAGAGGCGAGCAGGCACTCGACCTCAGCGATGCCGAGTTCCTTCAGCGCTTCCAGCCGAAGGTGGCCATCCAGGAGAAACCAGGTTCCGGGGTTCTTTTCATCCGCCATAACGACGGGCGCTTCGATCAGACCGATCGCCTTGATGGAACTTAGAACCTGCGAATAGGACCGGCTCGCCTTGGCGCCGTTCGGCAACGTCTTGAGCGGAACGATCGCCGCGACAGGAATTGTTAGGAAGTCTCGGTCGAAGGCGAGATGAATACGCCCATCCTCCCGGCCCCTCGGTTCATCAGCCATGATCGCCTCCCGAAACGCGGACTTTGAGCGCCCGAGGCATGGTCGCCAGCCCTTCCGCTCTCAGCAGATTGATGAAGCCGTCGTTGGCGAGCAGATCCTTCAGCGCCTCGACGACGAACAGCAGGCGGGTCTGCGTGAAATCCGACTTCTTGACGAGCAGGCGCTGCTTTTCCGCCTCACGCTGATAGACCTGCATGAGATCGGCGGCGGTCATTCGGCGGACCCCGGTGCCTTTCCGACCCAACCGACCGGCGGGCAAACCTCCCTTGCGCTGGCTTCGCATCCGCATGTCGAGCAGGCGGCGGACGGCGGCCAGCTTCTTGCCCCTGAGCTTGCCGGTCTCATAGGCGTCAAGGAGCAGATTCTGTGCCTCTTCCGTCTCCGCCTTGGAAATCTCCATCGCCAAGGTGATCGGAATGAGCCCGGTTTCGACCGCGGCCACCAACCGTTCCTCGCCGCGCTCAAGAAGCGAAGCGATCATATTCACCCAGGACGCCCCGACGCCGATCTTCTCGGCGATCTCGGCATCGCTATAGCCGCGAGACCTCAGAGCGCCGATCTCTTTCATGACGTCTATGGGCCGTGGGGTGCGCCGCGCGATATTCTCGACCAGGCTCATCACGAGACACTCGCTCTCGCTGGCCTCGATCACCACGGCCGGAATCTCCGTCTGACCCAGCATCTGGAAGGCTTCCAGCCGGCCTTCGCCACAGACGAGATCGTATCTCGGCCCCCCGGCGCCATCACGGCGGCTCACCGTGATCGG
>CALMZV010000038.1 GCA_937870755.1 uncultured Methylocystaceae bacterium | reverse complement strand
GGGTGGGCTGTCGCCAGCGGCATCGAGATGCGGCAGCTTGATATGATGGGTGCGGCCGTCGACGCCGTCGACCACGGCATAGGCCGTCCCCTTCAGTTCGTCATCCAGACCGCGTTCGAGCAGTCGGCCGACAACGGGCACGTCGAGGCTTTCACCGGCCAGCACATAACTCGCCGAGCCGCGCTCGATGCCGCGTTCGGTGAGTGCGTGGTGCATGCGCTTGATGATGTCGCCGCGCTCGCCAAGCTCGCGCAGGACACTCTCCGCCTCGGGCCTGATGAACCATTGCGAATGGCCGACCTGTCCCGCGATGCCGAGAATTTCCAGCGTCCGCAGTCGGCCGACCTTCAGGGCGTGGAATTCGTCCGGCTGACGGTCAGCGCGTGGAGCAAGGTCGATGATGCCAGACTTGCCGGCGTCGCGGACAAGCTGGCGGTCGAGCTGCGTCCAGCGCTCCGTCTCGATCTGACTTTCGAGGGAGCGGCGGATGTCGAGGTCGGTGCGCGGGCCGAGCTCCTGGGTGATGAGCTCGCGCGCCCGGTCCCGCATGCCCTCCTTAATGTAGTCACGCGAGATTACGAGATCCTGGCCGTCATCGCGGACGCCGCGCACGATCAGGTGGACATGGGGATGCTCGGTGTTCCAGTGATCGACGGCCACCCAGTCGAGCTTCGTGCCGAGATCCTTTTCCATCTGGCCGACGAGGTCGCGGGTGAAGGACTTGAGGTCCGCCATGTCGGGTGCGTCGTCGGGCGAAACGATGAAGCGGAAATGATGCCGATCATCACCACAGCGCTCTGCGAAGGCGCGGGCGTCGGCATTGTCCGTTCCCGGCCCGAACAGCCGCGCCTTCTCCCCGTCACGGGTCACGCCGTCGCGGCGCAGATAGTCGAGATGCGTTCCAAGCGGTGCGGATCGTGGGGAGTGGCGGACCACGCGCGCCTTGACGACGGTGCCGCGCGTGCGCGACGTAATCAGGCGATTGGCTTGGATGCTGGCGCGCTGGCCGCGCCCAAAGCGCGAACGGTTGCCGGAGGTGACGCGGCCGGATCGCGAGACGCCGCCGCCCGCCTTCTTCGCAGCGGCGAGCGCCTGCGCGACAAAGGGACGAGCCTGCTGCGCGCGGGTGGATCGGATGCGCCCGGGACGGACGCGGAATTCGCGTTCATCGGACATGACGCATCTCCGCGCGGTGCGAAACATCACGCAAAAACAGTAAGATGGGCGTGCGGCGCACGGCGCGCGAAAGCGCTGCACGGTGCGGAACGCGCCAAAAACATGAACAAAAGCAACCGCCCGACCGAAGCGCACCGTGCGCCCTTTTATCCTGCCATCGTCCGGTTGCTGCGTCTGCCGCCACCCCCGGCGCTCTCCACGACACGCCAGCGCACGATGGGATGCGATTTGCCGCAGGGCCGCTCATGGCCGGTCCCCAGCGGCATTCCGGGCGACGAACAGCCCCTCTGGCTGTCCGGCGACAAGCATCTGCGGTGTCGCCGTGACGGGTGAAGGGGCGTCGTCCGGCGCGCGATCCGAAGACGCGGAATGGGTGCTGGAAGGACCGCCATCGCGCCCGACGAAGATCGCCGCCTCGCGCCAGTCAAGCGGACGGGCGATCGCCGAACCGTTCTTCGAAGGACGCTCGCCGCGAAGCTCGGGCGCGAGCGAAGCGATGTAAGCCCGCGTCTCGGCGGGCAGCGGACGGCCCCTCGAACGATGCTCGTCATAGCGCGCGGGGCCGGCATTGTAGGCAGCGAGCATGGCGGCGATGTCGCCGTAGCGATCCCACATCTCGCGCAGATACGCTGTGCCGGCGAGGATGTTGTCGCGCGGGTTATAAGGATTGCGGCCGAGGCCGTAGCGGATGCGAAGCTCGGCCCATGTGTCCGGCATGACCTGCATCAGACCCATCGCGCCGGCCGAGGAGACGGCGCGCACGTCGCCCGCGCTTTCGGCACGCATCACGGCGACGATCCATGCTGGCGGAATGCCGAAGCGGCGCGATGCCTCCGCAATATGCGCTGCGTGCGAATGCGCAGCGACGGCGTTCGAAGGCGACACGCTTTGCGCCAGAACCGTCGGGGTTGTGGCCGTGGTGAAGAACAGGCCGGAAAGAAGAAGGAGCGCTGAGCGCCAGACGGCGGAAGTGCGTCCAGCGCGGTCTCGGGACGCCGCCATTCAGTCCTCCTGCCGCTTTCTGGAGGGCTGGACGGTGTTCAGCACCCAGGCGGACCCGTCGTCACCGGCGCGGAAGAGGTTTGCGCGAAACGTGCCGCCGAGAAGCGGGCTGTAGATCGTGACCGAGACGAACTCGCCGGCGCGCTCGCCGACATGCGTCCAGCCCGCACCGATGTCCAGGCCGTCTTCGTCACCGAGCAGGACGCGGTATTTCGGCGCGTTCTCCGCTTCCGACGGTTCGGCAGGAACGAGCGTGATCTGCTCGCGGATGCCGAGCGTGCGAAACTCGCCTTCGAACCCCGTCTGCGTGCGGGTGAACTGTCCAATCTGGGCCATGGTCGTGGTCTCCTGTGCTGCGGTGAGATGGCGAAGGGCGCGCGCTCACCGCGTCGGCGCGCGCCAGACGAAGCGGCCGTCGCCGTCCTCGTCGGTGAAAAGCGGGGTGGCCCGGCCGATCACCGCCATGGCGGGGAACGGGCCGAAGTAGCGGCCGTCGAGGCTGTCGGCGGCTTCGAGGTTCATGAGGAAGAGTTCGCCATTGGCGATTACGCGGCAGCCCCGCCAGACCGGCAGGTCGCGGCCACGGCTGTCGCGGTCGCGGGCCTCGCCGAGCGGAACGTTGTCGACCGTGATGGCGCGGCCGTCGCGGCACACGCGTTGCCCCGGCAGGCCGACGACGTGCTTGAGGATCGGCACGTCGCGGCCGACATAGCCGCGTTCGACCATAAAGGAGGCGAACGGCTCAGGCGGCATGACGGCGACGAGATCCGGCACTTCGATCCGCCCGGCCGGCGATACCGTGTAGAAGCCGACTGGCGCGCTCGCCGTCGCATTCCAGATGAGTTTCAGCGGCATCGGCGCGGCGCTCGCTGCGGCGATGCCGAGCACGGCGATGGATGTCGCCGCGAGGTAGCCAAGCCGCGTCATCGCCCGATCTCCCGCCGCCGGAGCCACGCTCGATGGCGCTCGGCGGTGTACGGGCGCGGCGTCTCGCCGGCATTCATCCAGTGTGCGACATGCCGCCAGTGATCGGGATCAGCGTCTGCGGGATCGATGCCGAGAGCCTCGATGCCGTCGACGTGACGAAGCACGTCCTCGACCTTGGGCCAGCTTTCGACCTTTAGCAGGATTTCGCCGCCAGGACGCACGAAGGGCAGTGTCTGGAACGGCTCACCACGGTTCACCGCGCGCACGATGTCCAGGCGCGAGATGATCGTTCCGTAGTCGTTGGCGGCCCAGCGCACGAGGCAGAAGATCGTGCCTGGCGCGAAGCCGACGACCCTGTGACGGCGGTCGAGTTTCTGCTCGTAGCTTTCGCGGCCGAACCTGATCCAGTTCTCGATGCGCTTCTCGATCCAGGTGAGTTCGACGAGCGTGGTGAAGGCGGCGGGACCGTCCGGCAACGAACGGCCGCCGATGCGGAGCGCCGCATTGCCGGTCATGGTGTGTCTCCTTGGGTGTCGGGAAATTCGCGCTCGAACATCTCGCGCAGCATGTCGGCGACGGTGACGCCGCGGCTGAAGGCGGCGATCTTGATCCGGCCGCGCAGCTCAGGCGTGATGTCGATGGTGAGGCGGGCCGTGAAGGTCACGGCTGCACCATTGCGTGGCGGCGGCGTGTCCCCGGCCTTGATCCATCCGTCCGGATCGGCGGGACGTTGCGCGAAGCCGCGCTTTTCGGTGTGCGCCGTCATGACGGGTCTCCGTCATGGAACGGCAGCACGGAAGCGATACGCGCTCGGGCGCGCTCGGCCATATCGGGATCGATCTCGCAGCCGATGTAGCGGCGGCCGGAGAGCCGGCAGGCTTCGCCGGCGGAGCCAGAGCCGGCAAACCAGTCACCGACGAGGCCTCCTTCGGGGCAACTCGTGCGGATCAGGATTTCGATCAGCGCCGACGGCTTCTCGGTCGGGTGGATCGCGCGGCCATGGCAGTTGCGGACATAGATGACCGAGCGCATGAGGCGCGGCCCGCCGTCGTGGCTGACATAGTGGCCGGCGTCGATCTGGCCGGTATGGGGAGGACGCTGCTTGCGCCGCACCGTGCGCGCCGTCGCATCGGGCGTGGTCTGAACGTCATTGTAGATGTCGCGCCACGGCGTCTCGGCGGGATAGAACTGGACGGCCAGCTCGTGCACGCGCTTGAAGCGGTCGGCATGGAAGCCCGTGCCGTTCTGCTTCTCCCAGACGATCTCCTGGGCGATCCGGAAGCCCGCATCCGCGAAGCGGATCGCCGTTACCATGAAGCTGCGCAGAGAGCCGAAGACCCACAGGGAGCCGGTCGGCGCAAGCGCAGCCCGCGCGAGGGGAAGCCAGCCCTCGACGCGACGGTCCCAAGCGAGCGATGTGTCGCCGTAGGGCGGATCGGCGAGGATCATGTCGAACGGGCCGCGACGCGGCATCAGTTCGCGGCAGTCGCCGGTGAGCACCGTCATGTCGCAGCCCTCCCGGCACAGAGACGCTCGATCTCGGCCGCCAGCGCCGCGATCTCGCGCGCGGCGGGCGAACGCCGGTCGATGTCCGAGGCGAGCCGCCCGGTCTGCGCGGCGTCGGCGAAGACGACGCGCTGGCCGATGGTGCTGGCGAGCACCGGCGGATCGTGTTCGGCCAGGGTCTCGGCCGTCTCGCGAGCGATGACGGTGCGGGCACCGCAGCGGTTCAGCACGAAACGGGCGGCGAGCTGGGGCCGGTAGATGCGCGCCTCCGTCAGGAGCGCCAGCATCTCGGCGGAGGCCCAGCCGTCGAGCGGCGACGGCTGTACCGGGATCAGCACGAGGTCGGCGGCGAGCAGCGCGGAGCGCATGAGCCCGGCGACACGCGGCGGGCCATCGATGACAACGTAATCGACGTCACGAGCGAGTTCGGGTGCTTCGCGGTGCAGCGTATCGCGTGCCAGGCCGACGACGCCAAAGGCGCGTGGCAGGTTCTCGCGCGAGCGTTGTTGCGACCAGTCGAGCGCCGAGCCCTGCGGGTCGGCGTCGATCAGGGTGACGCGCTTGCCGCGCATCGCCAGCTCGCCGGCGAGATGCAGCGCGAGCGTCGTCTTGCCGACGCCGCCTTTCTGATTGAGGAGCGCGACGATCATCGGCATCCTCCCGGTGGGTCGAGAGGAAGACGGGGCGTATCGGGATCAATGGATGGAGAGGCCCCATCGCGGCGGCTTGCAGCCGTCTGTGGTGGCTCCGCCGGCGCGCTTGGCGCGCTCTTTTTCGCGGTTACGCTGAGGCTTCTGGCGGCGTCGCGGATGAGGTTTTCCACATCGCGCGCGCGCTCTTCAAGGTTAGAGTCTATGTTAGACTCTAAGTTAAGGGTGCAATTTCGTCTGGGGTTTCCGTGCCTTACACCCTGTTTGGGTTCCTGATAGCACGAGCCTCGGGTTCCCGATAGCACGATAGTTCGGGTTCCCGATAGCACGAGGCTATCCACAGCTTGTCCACAGGTCGGGCATGGCTCGAAGGCGAGCAGCAAGCGCCCGCCGATTTCGGTTTCGAGGAACAGAGTGTAGCCGGGCAGCGGCTGGCGCCGGATGATGTCGCGCAGCTCGAAGGCGAAGCGCTTGAATGGCGACAGGCTGCCCGATTTCTGGTGAAGGTGCTGGAAGTCGAAGCGCCAGCCGGCACGCTGGCGGCCACCGTGCTTGCGGACCAGGCGGTAGAGCCAGCGGTCGAGGCCGCCCGTCAGGTCGAAATAGGTCCGGTCGATGGTGAGCACGAGCGCGTCATCGAGGACGGCCTGATAGAACCAGTCCGGCACGATCAGCTCGATGCCCTCTGGCCGGCCGTTGCGATCGGTGCGTTCCTGCCACTCGTTGATCCACGAGAAGCGATGACGGCGGCCTTCGGCAGGCTGCCGGATCGAGGTGGAAACCGTCGTCGATTGCAGTCGGTCGAGCGCGGCTTTGAGGCGCTGATAGTCGCGTGAGCTGGTGCCCCGACCGACATAGGTAAGGATTTCGTAGGGCGTGGCGGCCATCAGCCGCGAGGTCCGAAGCCCGGTGTCGCGGGCTTCGACGATCTGGCTCGCCGCCCAGATCAGGATGTCGGCATCCCAGATCGTGGCCATGCCATGATCGGGGACCGCCTCCACCCGGATCGTCACGTTGCCAGCGACGAAATCGATCGGGGCGACCCGATGGCTCTTGGAAAGGGAGAAGAAGGGATAGGCCATGAGATCCTGCGCGTCTCGTGGCGCGAAGTCGCCGGGAAGCGCCCGGAACAGATCGAGCTGTCCGCGCTCCGAAAGGGATCGACGCCGCGCCGCCATAAAGAAAGCCGGCCGCGGTCAGCGGGCATAGCGGCCGACCTGCGGCCCGGAGGGAATGACGTGGCGCTTCGCCGGCAGCACGGAGCCGCGCGGATCTGACGTCGACGTCACCGCGCCGCGAGCGGCCCAGGTTTCGAGATCGTCGATGGCGTAGACGACGCGGCCGCCGAGCTTGCGGTAGGCCGGGCCGGTTCCGTAAGTGCGGTGCTTTTCGAGGGTGCGCGCCGAGAGGCTGAGAAACTCGGCGGCTTCCTTGGTGCGCAGGAAGCGCGGCGGCAAAACGACGGGTTCATGCGGCATGGAACGGGCCTCCGTGGTGTTGGGACGGCCGCTGCGGATCAGCGGCGGGCAACGACCACGGTGGCGGAGGAGAGCCGGCGTGTTGCAGGGCGAAGTTAGGGGGTATCGAATTCGCCCACCATGCGGAGGGCGAGACAGGACTAGGATCGGCGGCGATGACGAAGGAGTTTCCGATATCCGCCGGCGATCATGGCTTTGGCATCGCGCAGGAGCGTCTTGATCTTGTGACGGGCCTCCGACGCCTGCCATGCGTCGCGGTCGAGGTGATCAATGCTAAATATAACCTCGGCCATTTCCTGCTGCGTGGCGCCGGCCCGGTAGCCGTCAAAGACGCGAAGCATTCGGCGCTGCCGGGCGCGCTGCTGGCGCGTCAGCCGCATGTCGGGCGGAATAGCCCGGCCGTGCAGGGCCGAGAGAAGGCGATAGACGGCCTCGATTCGGTCGAAGCCCTCAATGCCGAGAGGGATCGCGGCGGCAGCATGCGTGTGGCTGTCGACGAGGGGGTCGATGATCTGGAGATGCTGCCCGCTTCCGAGAGCGAAGCGATATGCAACCCTATCGTCGCCCACCGACGGATTGCCGCGCCATGGTTTGGGCGGATCGCTCACAGGGCTTGCATCGAGGTCGCGGGGCGTCCCGGTCAACACGACGACGCTCGTGTCCTCCTGCGGAAGCCAGAAAACCGGTGCTTCTGGCGGTGGTATCAACGGATCCACCGGGAAATCGTAACCCCCACCGCTGTCGAACTCCATCGGTCAGCGGTCCGAGCATTTCACGAGCCAAGACCGAAGCCTCAAAATCTGCGTCATAGGCGTCGTTGCGGCGGAGCCATTCCCAAGCCAGATCGGATGCGGTCAGCTTATCCAGATGGTCATATTCCGAAGAACGCCAGGTCGATGCATCAGGTGTCATCGCCGAATCCTCCCAAGTATCTGTCTAAGTCTTTGGGAGAATCACGATTCCCGTTTGGGTTGATCTGCGGAAGTCGGTCGCACCTCAACAGGTGATGCGTTTGGCGCATCACGATAGCGGCCCGCGCTGGCTTTCACGAACCAGTTCGCGATAGCCATGCTCGCTCATCCAGCGGGCGCGCGCGAGATGCGCATCATGGATCGAGCGGCAGCGCTTGGGATCGCGATCGGGATCGAGACCGAACAGGACACGGACCGCCTCGCGCCAGTCTGCACCGTCGCGGTGAGCGTCAAGCAGTCGCATGTAGAGCTTCATATGCTCCCGATCGTAAGATGTAAGCGTTTCGCTGATCGGTGGTTCGTCCAGAAATGTCTGTGTCGTCTGTCCCATCGAGCCACCATATTTGCGCGCGTTGCGTCCTTTAAGCGTCTCACGCAAAGAGATAGCCCCTTTTTTTGACAAGGATTTGTAGCTGAGCGTCTCGGCCTGCTACTGGGGAGAATCGCCTCTTTCGTACAGGAGCAACACTCCTTCGCCCTTGTCCGTCGAGAGGAGAACAATCCCTGCCGATTCGAGAGCCCGGCGAACCTGATCGCGCGTCGATTCGAACACCTCGAGGCCGTTTTCGGATTCGAGGCGCTTCAATGCGGTCAATGCTACTCGGGCCTTGTCAGCGAGCGTCTCCTGCGTCCAACCCAGCAACGCGCGTGCGGCCCGTGATTGTCGGGCGGTGATCATGCATGATCACCTCCCATTCGGACCTACGCGCACTCCAGAACTACGACTATTTTAGTCGTTCTCAAGGCTATTTGCTAGCATGAAACGCCTGGCTGGCAGCGCAGCCAGCTTTTACATGACGACTGATTCGGTCGTCTCAGCGCAGGCCGGCCTGTCGGCCGGCCGGTGGCTGCACGCTTCGGCCGCGATCTGGCCCGACCGTTGAAAAACCCGGCGGCTAGTGCCGCCGGGCCTTCGGTTTTCCCGCTCAGAACGGGATGTCGTCGTCGTAGTCGGTCTGCCCGCCACGCTCGTTTTCGGTCTGCTTCGCCCGGCTCAGGAAATCGACGGTCTCGGCGATGATCTCGCATCCGTAGCGGTCGTTGCCCTCCTGGTCCGTCCACTTCGTGTAGTGGATGCGGCCGCGAACCAGAACCTTCATGCCCTTGCTGCAATGCTCCTGGATCGTCTTGCCGAGGCCGTTGAAGGCGGTGATCCGGTGCCATTCAGTATCCTGAACCCGGTAGCCGTTCTCATCCCGGACAACCTTACCTTCCGAGTAGCGGGGGCGCGAGGTGGCCAGCGTGAAGTGAGTGATCCGGGTGCCGCCCTGGGTGGTGCGGGTTTCGGGGTCCTGACCGATGTTACCGGCGAGAATGACGATGTTCTGCATTGTAGGTCTCCGTTGCTTCTCGGAGGGACCATCCCTCCGACGAGACCCGGCCAAGGCCGTCGGGAGACCCCTGCACTGACGCCTTCGGCGGCAGCTTGACCCCCAAGGCCCCAGGTGGAGCGGGCAGCCGCGCTTGCGCGGCAACACGGCTGGGAGCCGCGGGGGTTGCCGGTGGAAACCGAACGGACTTAGGGGATCAGTCAGGCGGAGGGATTGGTGCCTCTGGACGCATACGAACCGAGACGCACAGCAGAACCAACGTCCTTGCCGGAAACAGCGAACCGGCAGGCCCGATGAACCTGCGCCGCCCAGGGTGGCCCTGCTTTCTGCCGCTTCAGGCCTCCCGTGCCTTCGCTCGCGGAAGGCTGGCCGGGAAGAGAATGAACAAGGCTATCGGGCTAGGAGGCGCGGAATGGCATTGGATCACCGCTTCCGATGGCGGGAGGAACGATCCGACAGAATCGCAAGTGGGGAATGAAGGTGGTCGCGGCTCGCATTCACTGCGCGAAGCGGACTGGCCAGCAAGGTAACAGACGCTCACGGCCTGCGGGATTCATGCCGATGCCCGGCCGCTCCTTGCCGGTCAAGCGGTCCGGAAGCGGCGGCGTGGGCAACGGTGCTGACGCTCCATCCCTGCTTGAGCGGGAAAACCGAAGGCCCGGCGGCACAAGCCGCGTTGGTTTTTCCTGGGAGTGACGGATCGCGGCTCCCTGCTCACCGCGAAAACAAAGAGACACCGAGGGCGTTCAGATTGACCATGGCCGCGATGCCGATGAACAGGCCGGCGCTGCCGCAAAGCAGGTTGAGCATCAGGCCGGGGTCGATGGCGTTCTTCGCGACGCCATGGACGAGCGCATAGCCGGCGATGACGGCCGGCACGGCGAAGACAGCGAGCGCGATCAGACGCAGGGCCGGATTTTTAGCGAAGCCGAGAACCGCGATGACGAGGCCAATCGAAATCAAAGCCGCGCCGAGGGCGGAAAATCCCGACAGAAGAATGCCGCCTCCTGCGCCCCAGACATATTGCGCAGCCGAGAGACCAACCATGAAAGGCAAAGCGTAGATCGCAAGATTGTAGGCAAAGATGCAGAATGCGATCGTTAGCGAGATGGCGAGCAGGATGAGCGACATGCAAACCTCCACATGATCGGTTGAGGATCACGACAGGCCGCCCCTAGATACGCTCCGCCTGCGACTATGCTGCTGTTCCGGTTCTGCAAGGATGTTTCATAAGAGCCACTAACCTCTCCGATAGTCAAGTATTAGCGGCTGGAACAGCCGCCAGACGGCGGCGCTTACGCGCCGCCGTCGAACTTCATGACGGGGATACCGAGCTTGCGGGCCTTGTCCGCAAGATTCTCCTGAATGCCGGTGCCGGGGAAGACGAGGACACCGACCGGCAGGACGTCGAGCATCGCGTCGTTGCGCTTGAAGGGCGCGGCCTTGCCGTGCTTCGTCCAGTCGGGCCGGAAGGCGACCTGTGACACCTTGCGGTTATCAGCCCAGCGGGAGGCGATCAGTTCAGCGCCCTTCGGCGTGCCGCCGTGCATCAGCACCATGTCGGGATGCTTCGCATGGACCTGATCGAGCTTCGCCCAGATCAGGTGGTGGTCGTTGAAGTCGGCGCCTCCGGTCAGCGCAACCTTGGGACCGGCCGGCATCATCACCTCGGTCTCGGTCCGGTGTTTCGCGGCCAGGTAGTCCCGGCTGTCGATCATCGCGGCGGTGAGATTGCGATGGTTGACCATCGAGCCGGCACGGGGCCGCCAGGCGCTGCCGGTGTGGTGCTCGAAGGCTTCGGAGGCGACGTCGCGGAAGAGCTCCATGCTGTTGCGCCGTTCGATCATGGTCTGGCCCTCTGAAGTTAGGCGTTCGAGCTCGACCGACTTCACCTCGCTGCCGTCCTGTTCTTTCTGGAGTCGACGCTGCGCAAGCTCGTTGTCGTCCAGTTCGCGCTCCACCCGTCCGGTAGCGCGGTGGAAGAGATTGACGGTTCCCCAGAGCAGTTCTTCGAGATCGGGCTCGAGGCGTGTGTCGCCGAGCGTAGCGATCAGGGCGTCGAAGATATCTGCAACGGCTGCGGCGACGGCATTGCCCTCCGGAAGCGGCCTCGGATCGGGTTCGTCCTGATACGGCCGCCAGCCG
>CALMZV010000037.1 GCA_937870755.1 uncultured Methylocystaceae bacterium | reverse complement strand
TTCAGGCGAACGCCTGGGACTTGCAGATCGTCAACAACATCGACCTCGTGGAAGTGCTCGAATAGCGACTACGACGACTGCATAACCCGACTGAATGCGGACAACGCGTAGGCAGCAGCAAGAACCTGTTCGAGCTCATCGATTTGCTCCGAGACAGCGCGTTCCATATCCAATTTCGGCACACGCTTTCGCAACACCGTTGATCCTCCGCGCTGAAGCGGAATGATATCGTCTGGCCATTCTGACCTGACGGCAAGAAGGTCATCTAAGCGTGTTCGATTGAACGTAAGATCGACGCAACCCTGATCATTCTTGTGGTCTATCGATACCCCCTTGGGCATGTCGTGGGTTTTCAGAATAATCCAATCCGACTTAGAGCCCTTGTCCTTGGGTTCGCGCATCATCAGCTTCGGATGTTTGCGTTGCAGGTATTCCCAATAGTTTCGATGAAATGCCGATTTGTTGGAATTCACAATCATCACGTAGCCGCGTCTGCCCTGCTCAATCGCTTCGGACATGATGCGCTGACGCCAGACCGAACGCGGATCGTCAAACTGTGAATACCAATCGCGGATGGCTTCATAGGGCATCCGGTGTTGATAAAGGCTGTTTGGGCTCAGTCCAGCCAAGTAAGCGGACGGCGCGCACATGCAGGTCACATAAACGTCGAACAATCCAGCATCGCGCGAGCGAGCACCTCGAATGTGATATCGCTCGTCCTGCCGACTTTGCTCTGGTGCTGCCACCTTGTTTTCGATCAAAATTGCCGTTCGCGTACCGGCAGAGACCACCCGCAGCAAGAGATCAGTCTCCCCATCGGTATCTGAAACGCTATGCCACGCACCGGCGAAAACCGCTTCACCAATCCCGATCTGCGCCGTGAACCAACTCACGAAGGTCGGCGAAATATGGAATTCTTCCATCAGCAATAGATCGATGTCGCGCTCTTCGACGGATAGCAGATAGCGCCCAAAATCTTCTTCCAAGTTGCCCCCACAGGTATTGGTGCCGATCGGCTCAGCAAGCTCGGTCCGGACGGCTTCAACTTGTAGCAAAGACAGAACTGCCATGAAAACTCTTCCTCCCGCGCTCGCAACCCACGTTGCGGGCGGGCTCACGACGCTGTGCCGCTGCTGGCGGGTGGATCGCCGCGACGGCGTGGTGATGGGCTTTACAGATTTCGACCGCGATCTCGTCTTCGATGCCGTCACCTACAAGGCGGCATCGGGGTTCACCGCGACGGCGATCGAGGGCCAGCTTGGCTTGGCAGTCTCCAACCTCGATGTGCAGGGCGCGCTGTCGTCTGACGCGCTGACCGAGGACGATCTGCACGGCGGGCGCTACGACGATGCCGCCGTCACAATCTATCTGGTGAACTGGTCGGACGTGGCGCAGCGCGTGGTGCTGCGCGCCGGCAATCTCGGGCAGGTCTCGCGCGGCAAGCTCGCCTTCTCCGCCGAATTGCGGGGCCTTGCCGCCAGGCTCGATCAACCGGCAGGCCGCATCTTCCAGCGCTCCTGCGCCTGGGATCTGGGCGACGCGCGGTGCGGGATCGATCTCAACGCGGCCGGGCGCAACGGCACGGGCGCCGTGACGCAGATTCTGGATAGCTTCGAGTTCCTCGCCTCCGGCCTTTCTGGCGTCGCATCGGGCGTGCTCACGCGCGGGAAACTGGTCTGGACCTCCGGCGTGAACAACGGCCTCGCAGTCGAGATCAAGGCGCATTCTTCCAGCGCTGGCGTCTCACGGATCGCCATTGCCCTGCCGATGGGCGCGCCGGTGGTGGTCGGCGACACGTTCAGCGCCACAGCGGGCTGCGACCGCACCTTTGCCACCTGCCGGGATCGCTTCGCCAACACGGTCAACTTCGGCGGCTTCCCGCACATGCCGGGCACCGACTTCGCGATGTCCTATCCGAACCAAGGCGCCGGGAACGACGGCGGCAAGATCACATGACAATCCGCGACCAGATCATCGCCGAAGCGCGCTTGTGGATCGGCACGCCCTATCACCATCAGGCGGCGCTCAAGGGCGTCGGCTGCGATTGCCTCGGTCTCGTGCGCGGCGTCTGGCGGGCCGTCTATGGCGCCGATCCCGAACACCCGCCCGCCTATTCGCGTGATTGGGCTGAGACGCTGCGCGAGGAAACGCTGGCCGATGCCGCCGGCCGCCACATGATCCCGCTGGCGCTCGATGCGTTCGATCCCGGCGATCTCCTGCTCTTCGCAATCAACGACAACGCGCCTGCCAAGCATTGCGCGATCCTCGTCGCGCCTGATCGCATGATCCACGCCATCGAATCCCATCCGGTAGCGGAGGTCTCACTCGTGCCGTGGTGGCGCAAGCGCCTGCGCTTCGTCTTCCGATTTCCCGAGATCTGATCCGCTATGGCTGTTCTGCTCCTCACCGCCGCAGCCTCGGCGCTGACGGCGGGCGCCTCGGCGTTTGTCCAGATCGCGGCAGCAGCGGCGGCAACCGCTGTCGGCAGTTTCATCGACAACCGGCTGTTCGGCCCGTCGATGGGCAACACCACGCAGGAAGGGCCGCGCCTCGACAGCTTGCAGGTTCAGGCTTCGACCGAGGGCGCGGCGATCCCCGAGATCGCCGGGCGGGTGCGGATCGCGGGCCAGATCATCTGGGCGACCAAGTTCAAGGAAGTGGCGACCACCACCACGCAGCGCTCCGGCGGCGGCAAGGGTGGCGGTGGCGGCGGCGGGTCGGTCACGTCCACGACCTATTCCTATTTCGCGAACTTCGCGGTGGGCCTCGGCGAAGGGCCGATCGACCGGATCGGCCGCATCTGGGCCGATGGCAAGCCGCTCTCGCTCGCCGGCATCACCATGCGGGTCTATCGCGGCACGACGGGCCAATCGCCCGATCCGCTGATCGAAGGCGTTGAAGGCACCGGCAATGCGCCTGCCTATCGCGGCACCGCCTATGTGGTCTTCGACAATCTCGCGCTGGAAAAGTTCGGCAACCGCCTGCCGCAGCTGACCTTC
>CALMZV010000036.1 GCA_937870755.1 uncultured Methylocystaceae bacterium | reverse complement strand
GCCGATGCGCTCGAAGTTCCCGAACTGGTCGCCATCATGCCGTCTGAGCCGCTGGAGCGGTTCATGGTCGAGCGCGGCTATATCGGGCGCGGCGTGCCGCTGCTGAAGCGCGTCCTCGGCCTGCCGGGACAGCGCGTCTGCCGCAACGGTGCGACGATCACCGTCGATAACGTCGAGATGGGCGATGCACTGGAGCGCGACCGCATGGGCCGCGATCTGCCGGTCTGGCAGGGCTGCCGCATCATCCGCGACGGCGAACTCTTCCTCATGAATTGGGACATCCGGGACAGCCTCGACGGCCGTTACTTCGGACCTGTTCCCGCCAGTTCCGTCATCGGCCGGGCGCTCCCGCTCTGGACCGATGAGGAAGGCGATGGCCGCTACGAATGGCGGGCGGTCACGCATTGAACCCACGCCAAACCCACAAACACAGGAGACATACAATGCCACAGATCGGTCAATTCGCGCGTGACGCATCCGGCTTCGCCGGTCAGCTCGTCACGCTCACCATGAAGCGCGATCTCGTCATCGTGCCCGCCGAACATTCCGATGCGGAGAATGCGCCGGACTATCGCGTCCATTACATTGAACATGACGGGCCGGAGGTCGGTGCTGCATGGAAACGCACCGGCGAAAAGGCTGGCGAATATCTCTCGGTGCTGCTCGACGATCCCGCCTTGCCGCAGCCGATCCGCGCCAACCTGTTCCGCGACGACGATGCAGGCTCGTCATGGTCGCTGCACTGGAGCCGCCCGCGGCCCCGCGAAGATCGGGACTGAGATCATGCGATCCCGCGCCCTTCTTCTCTTCACGGCCCTTCTGTCGGCTGGCAGCGGATTGACGCCAGCGATGGCGCAGGTCACGCCGCAACCCGCGCCTGTCACCGCGCATCCCCATGCTGCTTTCATTGCAGAGGCGTCACAGCGTTTCGGCATTCCAGAGCACTGGATTCGGGCCGTGCTGCGTGTGGAAAGCGCGGGCGATGTGCGCGCAATTTCATCGGCGGGCGCGATGGGACTGATGCAGGTCATGCCCGATACCTGGGCGGGCCTGCGCAGCCGCCATGGCCTCGGGCGCGATCCTTACGATCCGCGTGACAACATCCTCGCAGGTACGGCGTATCTGCGCGAGATGTGGGACCGCTATGGCAATGTCGCGGCCATGCTTGCCGCCTACAATGCCGGTCCCGGTCGCTATGACGAGCATCTGGCGACAGGCCGCACTTTGCCCGCAGAAACACGCGCCTATGTCGCCACGCTCGCACCTGTTCTTGGCAGTGCGACTGCGCCTGATGTGCCGACAATCGTGCCGCCACCACCACCGGATTGGCGCGAAGCCCCGCTCTTCGTTGCGCAATCCGGCGGCATTTCAGCGGCGGCAAATCAGCCGTCGGGCGACATCCACGCAACCGTTTCTCTGCGCGATCCCGCCGTTCAGGAACCGCAGGACAGCGGCATATTCGTGGCCCTTGCGGGCGATGGCGACAAGCCATGAGCATGGCGTTTTCGCGCTCGTTCGGTCCATTTCCGGTGTGCAGTCAGGCTTGGGGGCGCCTGGCAGCATTCCCGGCAGGAAGGGCAAAAAGGGAAGGAAAGGCGGAGGGCAAGATAAAGGAAACCGGCACCCTGTCGGGGCGGTTTCTGGGCAAGCCCTTGTCTGCACACTGTTTTGGGACGCGGCGCAGGGCACCATGCTTTTGGGTCTCGCGTGCCGCGATATGGCGCAAGGCCTTGGTTTTGCTGGGTTTTGACCGGCACTCTAACCGAATATCGGCCGATTTTCCGCCGTCGCGGCTTCGGATGCGCCGATGAGTGGCGACGACGAGAACCGCTTTCGCCCGAAGCCTGGGCGCATCAGGTCGGACGTGCCGAAGCCGGGCAAGGCGAAAAGCTTTCTGACACAGGCAAAGAAGCTGGCGCGTCAGCATAGCAACAGCCCCGGCAGATCATCATCATTCGCATCACGGACGTCCTCGTCGCCTTCATCTGGTTCGGCCGGAAAGAGCGGGAAGGCATCGCGGGCTGGCAAAGGTCCGGGCGTCAAGCGTGGCCGTGGCGCGGCCTTTGTCCGCGCCCGAACCTTGTCGGGCGGGTGGCGGCACAGTGCGGCCGGCGTGCGCCGCGTCGTCGTCAAAACCCGGTACGTCCAGAGTGCGGGGAAGAACGGCAAGGGGGCTGCTCATCTGCGCTACATCCAGCGCGATGGAACCTCGCGTGATGGCGAACGTGGCCAGCTCTATTCCGCCACCGACGATCACGCTGATGGAGATGCCTTCCTTGATCGCGGCAAGGATGACCGCCACCAGTTCCGCTTCATCGTTTCGCCCGAAGATGCCGCCGATCTTTCCGACCTCACCGAACACACCCGCGATCTGATGAGCCGCATCGAGGCCGACCTTGGCACGAAACTCGATTGGGTGGCGGTCAATCACCACAATACCGGCCATCCCCATGTCCATGTCATCGTTCGGGGCAAGGACGATCTGGGCGAGAACCTGGTCATCAATGGCGACTATCTCGCCAATGGTATTCGTGAGCGGGCGAGCGAACTGACCACGCTGGAACTCGGCCCCGTGACCGAGATCGAACAGAGCCGCAAGCTGTCTGCCGAAATCGATCAGGATCGCTTCACCCGCATCGACCGCGCCATGACCGAGGAGGCCGATGAAAGGTTCCTCGATCTGCGCCATGAACCGGCAGATGCACGCCGCCAGTTCAACCGCACGCTTCGCCTGCGCCGTCTCGCCAAACTGGAAAAGATGGGGCTGGCCACGGAACACGCACCCGGCGTCTGGGAGCTTGGCGCGAAGATGGAACCGGCGCTGCGTGAACTGGGTGAGCGCGGCGACATCATCCGCAACATGCACAAGGCGCTGAAGGCCGATGGGCAGGAACGTGATCCGATGACCTTCCAGCTTCACGATGCCGCACCCGCGGCGCCCATCACCGGCCGCGTCGTGGACAAATATCTCACCGACGAGATGGGCGAGAACCTGACGCTCGTGGTGGACGGCATCGACGGGCGAACACACCATCTTCCCGGCATTGATCCGGCCCGCGTCGAAGATGCCCGGATCGGCAGTATCGTGGAAGTCGGCCCGGCCGATACAGCACAACGTCCCTCTGATCGCACCATCGCTGCGATCTCGGAGAATGGTATCTACCGACCAAGCCGCCACCTCGAACAGGCGAAGTTCGAGGGACGTGTGCCTGGCGGTGATTACGAAGGCTATGTCGATGCTCATGTCCGGCGACTGGAGGCGCTGCGCCGCGCCGGCATCGTTGAACGGATCGACGCTGACCAGTGGCGCATCCCCGATGACTTCGAGAGCCGTGCCACCGCCTATGATGCCGGTCGCAACCGGCAGGCCAGCATCCGTGTTGTCTCGACCTTCGATCTGGAAAAGCAGATCGGCGCCGATGGTGCGACCTGGCTGGACCGGAGACTGGTGACGCCGGACGCTTCGGACATTACCCCGGCAGGGTTCGGTCAGCAGGTGCGCGAGGCTATGGACCAGCGCCGCGAGCATCATATCGCACAGGGCGATGCCACGCGGCAGCAAAATGGACGCATCCTCTATAGGCGCAACCTGCTCGCCAATCTGCGGGAACGGGAAGTGGCCCGCGTCGGCTCTGAAATGGCCGGGAGCAAGGGATTGCCGTTCCGGGCGGCTGCCGATGGCGAAAATATCAGCGGCAAGTTCACCGGGACCGCACATCTATCGAGCGGCAAGTTCGCCATTGTCGAAAAGAGCCACGAGTTCACTCTTGTCCCATGGCGGCCAGTGATCGACCGCCAGCTCGGCCGCGAGGTTGCGGGCATCGTGCAGGGTGAATCGGTATCGTGGCAAATGGGGCGAACACGAGGGCTCGGGATTTGAGCCTTTGCCGATCTGGCACCTCGCAAATTGTTCTGTCGACATCGGCATCTGAAAGGGCCTGTCCGATGTGCCGCCGATAGTATCCGGCAACACGGCACCCCTGCTTTTCCTGTTGCCGCTTTCGAAAACGTCTATTCTTTGATCGGCTCCGACTCTCTTGCCGATTGGAGCCTGTATGCGTGGTGGCCGAATACTCTGGGGCCAGATCATTGTCGTATTCACCATTGTCCTGGTGATGGTCTGGACTTCGACACAATGGGTGGCCTTCCGCCTTGGCTTTCAGCCCCAGCTCGGCAATCCATGGTTCGATGTTGCGGGATGGCCGGTCTATTATCCTCCGGCCTTCTTCTGGTGGTGGTTTTCCTATGACGCCTATGCGCCCGGTATTTTCACCGAGGGCGCGTTCATCGCCACGTCCGGGGCGTTGTTCGCTATCGCCGCCGCTTTTTTCATGTCGATCATCCGGGCGCGCGAGGCGCGCAACGTCGCCACCTACGGTTCGGCGCGATGGGCCGAGGACAAGGAAATCCATGCTGCCGGACTGCTCGGTCCCGATGGCGTGGTCCTTGGCAGGCACAGCAAGGACTATCTCCGGCACGACGGCCCCGAGCATGTCCTTTGTTTCGCGCCCACCCGATCAGGCAAAGGCGTCGGTCTCGTGGTGCCGACGCTGCTGACCTGGCCGGGAAGCTGCATCGTCCATGACATCAAGGGGGAGAACTGGAATCTGACGGCAGGCTTCCGGTCCTGCCATGGCCGCGTCCTGCTGTTCGATCCGACCAATGTGCATTCCGCAGCTTACAACCCGCTGCTGGAAGTCCGTCAGGGGGAATGGGAAGTCCGCGATGTGCAGAACATCGCGGACATTCTGGTCGATCCCGAAGGCAGCCTCGACAAGCGTAACCATTGGGAAAAGACCAGCCATTCGCTACTGGTCGGCGCCATCCTGCATGTCCTTTATGCCGAGAAGGACAAGACGCTGGCCGGCGTCGCGAGTTTTCTGTCCGATCCCCGCCGTCCGGTCGAGGCAACCTTGCGCGCCATGATGGACACGCCGCATCTGGGCGAAGCCGGTGTGCATCCCGTCATCGCTTCGTCGGCACGCGAGCTGTTGAACAAATCCGAGAACGAACGCTCCGGCGTGCTGTCCACGGCGATGTCCTTTCTCGGCCTCTACCGAGATCCGGTCGTGGCCCGCGTGACGGCCCGCTGCGACTGGCGCATTGCTGATCTGGTCGGAGCAAAAGAACCCGTCAGCCTCTACCTCGTCGTACCGCCATCGGACATCAATCGCACAAAACCGCTGATCCGCCTCATCCTCAATCAGGTCGGGCGGCGGCTGACCGAGGAACTGGAAACCTCCGGCAAGCGCCATCGCCTGCTGTTGATGCTGGACGAGTTCCCCGCGCTCGGGCGGCTGGACTTCTTTGAATCGGCACTCGCCTTCATGGCCGGTTATGGCCTCAAAGCGTTCCTGATCGCGCAGTCGCTCAACCAGATCGAGCGCGCCTATGGGCAGAACAACGCCATTCTCGACAACTGCCATGTGCGTGTCGCCTTTGCTGCCAATGATGAACGCACCGCCAAGCGGATCAGCGATGCGCTCGGCACGGCCACGGAAATGCGCGATTCCACCAACTATGCGGGCCATCGCCTCGCGCCCTGGCTCGGGCATCTCATGGTTTCACGGCAGGAAACGGCGCGGCCGCTCCTGACACCGGGCGAGATCATGCAGCTTCCGCCAACCGACGAGATCGTCATGGTAGCGGGTGTGCCGCCCATCCGCGCCGCCAAGGCGCGCTACTATGCCGATGCCCGGTTTCAGGAACGGGTGTTGCCGCCGCCCGATCTAAAAAAGCAGTCGGTGAAGATGGCAACATCGGCACCAGACGACTGGACGAGCCGTGTTGTTGCGCCCGCGGCTGGCCACGAACCCGCGTCGAACACGTCCGACGACGATCCTGCCAATGCCGGTATCCGGCGTGAGCCGGAGCTTCCCGAACATGAGGAAATCATTCCGCCACCACCGCCGCCATCGCAGGAGTTCGACTTTCTCGATGATGAGCCCGACGTCGATGCCG
>CALMZV010000035.1 GCA_937870755.1 uncultured Methylocystaceae bacterium | reverse complement strand
TGTGACGGGACACACGACGTCGCCGCGTCGGGGTTCGAGTTGTGAGCGTCGCAAAGGGGGAACAGGACTCGGAACTGAGATCCGGAGAGGGCGGCAGCTGGTATCTCTGCCAGCCATGAGGATGCTTTGTGGCTCATCGAATGCCTCGCGTTAGTGCACGCGCAGACCATCCATCGATGGTCCGAGCGGCCCCGAGGCGCAGAGAGGCGCGGGAAAATTCTGCGCCACGCCTCCCGACTGGTCGAAAAAATAGGCATGGCCGTGACCCTGCCGGCGTCTGCCACGGCAGCGGCCATTGTAGATCTGACGACCAGCTACCAGAATATCCTGAGCGCGTCGCGTTCACCCGCGAGGGCGCACGCACGGCGATCGAGATCACGGTGCCGCTCACCCACATTGACGCCAACACCGGCACCCGAGCGACTACCTACAACCTCTTGGCGCGGTACATCACCGACACCGTCTACAACAACGTCGGCCGCGTGCTGTGCTGGCCGATGATCCTGGAGCATGTGAAGAAATTATCGACTATGCGCTTGTGGCGACCGATGGACGCATCGTCCAGACCGGTCGGATTGCCAGCACCGATGATTTGGACCTGCAGGGTGGGCTGGGGTTGCACGCGGTCGCCTGTCCCAAGCCAGTGACGGATGTGATGCATTGGTGCGACGGGACCAGTTTCGTCGAACTGCCCCCGAAGCCCGGCGCCTAGGCCAGTTACGATCCAGTTGCGGGTGCATGGGTGGATGCGTGAGAACGGCGGTGCAAGATTAGGCCACGGTAGCGGCGGGATAGTCTCGCTGCGGGCGGAGTAAAATCCTGCCACTTTTCCCTTCTTGCGGCTGCAGGGAGGGCGGGGAGATCTATACCGTGGAGCTTTACAAGAAGGTCCGTCTGGCGTGTTCGGAGGACATGAGCGCGCGGGCGGCGGCGAAGCATTTCAACATTTCGCGCGGTACGGTTGAGAAGATGTTGGCCTTCTCGGTACCACCTGGCTATCGGCGGGAGAAGCCGATCAAGCGGCCGAAGCTGGACGGGTTCACCGAGATCATCGACGCTTGGCTTGAGGCCGACAAGGCCGTGCATCGCAAGCAGCGCCACACGGCCAAGCGGATATTCGAACGGCTTCAGGCCGAGCATGGTTTCACCGGCGGCTATACGATCATCAAGGATTACGTGCGTGAGCATGAGCGGCGGAGCCGAGAGATGTTCGTGCCACTGGCCCATCCGCCGGGACATGCGCAGGCGGATTTTGGCGAGGCTGTCGTCGTCATCGGCGGTGTTGAACAAAAAGCGCATTTCTTCGTCATGGACCTGCCGCACAGCGATGCCTATTTCGTGCGGGCTTATCCGGCGGCGACGGCGGAAGCCTGGATGGACGGGCATGTCCGGGCGTTCGCCTTCTTCGGCGGGGTGCCGCAGTCGGTGCTTTATGACAATGACCGCTGCCTGGTCTCGAAGATCCAGCCGGACGGCACGCGCATCCGCGCCGCGCTGTTCAGCGGCTTGCAGTCGCATTACCTGTTTCGGGACCGCTATGGGCGGCCTGGGAGGGGGAACGACAAAGGCAATGTCGAGGGGATGGTTGGCTACACCCGCCGCAACCATATGGTACCGATCCCCTGCTTTCCCGATTGGGACGCCTTCAACGCCGACCTTGAGGCGCAGTGTCGCGCGCGCTGCACGCACATCCTTCGCGGCCACAAGGAGACGATCGGCGACAGGCTGCAGCGCGATCTGGCGGCGATGCGGCCCCTTCCTGCCGCCCGGTTCGAAGCCTGCGACCAGACGGGCGGGCGGGTCAGTTCTCAGTCGCTCGTGCGGTATGACACCAACGATTACTCGGTCCCGGTCGCCTACGGCCATCAGGATGTCTGGGTTCGCGGCTACGTTGATCAGGTTGTGATCGGCTGTCGCGGGGAGGTGATCGCCCGACACCCGCGTTGCTACGGGCGCGAGGACATGATCTTCGATCCGGTCCACTACCTTCCGCTGATCGAGCGCAAGATCAATGCCTTAGACCAAGCCGCGCCTCTGGCGGAATGGGACTTGCCCGCAGAGTTCCATACCCTGCGCCGCCTGATGGAGGCACGCATGCTCAAGATGGGCCGACGCGAGTATGTGCAGGTGCTGCGTCTGCTCGAGGCCTTCGGCATGGATGACCTGCATGCCGCCGTGAAGAAGGCCCTGAAGCTGGGAGCGGTCGGCTTCGATGCCGTCAAGCACCTCGTGCTCTGCCAGGTCGAGAAGCGTCCCCCGAGGCTCGACCTTGATATCTACCCCTACCTGCCGCGGGCGAATGTCGAGACGACGCGTGCGGCCAGCTACATGGCCCTGATGTCGGAGGCGGCGGAATGACCGAGGCCCCGAAGATCCTGCTTGCCCACCATCTGAAGACGCTGAAGCTGCCCACCGTCCTGCGGGAACATGAGAAGGTTGCGCGCCAATGCGCCGCCGAAGGGCTGGACCATGTTCAGTTCCTGTCGCGCCTGGTCGAACTGGAACTGATCGATCGCGAGCGGCGGATGGTCGAGCGCCGCATCAAGGCCGCGAAGTTCCCGGCCACCAAGAGCCTCGACAGCTTCGACTTCAAGGCAATCCCGAAGCTGAACAAGATGCAGGTGCTGGAATTGGCGCGCTGCGAATGGATCGAACGGCGCGAGAACGTGATCGCCCTTGGACCCAGCGGAACCGGCAAAACACACGTGGCCTTAGGCTTGGGGCTGGCGGCCTGCCAGAAGGGGATCTCCGTCAGCTTCACTACCGCCGCCGCGCTGGTCAACGAGTTGATGGAGGCGCGCGACGAACGCAGGCTCCTGCGTGTCCAGAAGCAGATGGCTGCCGTGAAGCTGCTGATCATCGACGAACTGGGCTTCGTGCCCCTGTCCAAGACCGGCGCCGAGCTGCTCTTTGAGATGATATCCCAGCGCTACGAGCGCGGGGCCACGCTGATCACCAGCAATCTGCCCTTCGATGAATGGACCGAGACCTTCGGCACCGAGCGGCTGACCGGCGCGCTCCTCGATCGGCTCACCCACCACGTCAACATCCTTGAGATGAACGGCGAAAGCTATCGCCTCGCGCAAAGTCGCGCGCGCCAGACTGGCGACAACACCTGATCCAAACCAACCAGACTTGGCCCTGAAGGGCCAAGGCGGCCAGTCATCCGCAAGCTAAATGGGGAGCGCGCATGACTGGCCGCCGCACATAACACGCGTCCCGCACAAACCCAAAGTGGCCCAGTTTTGCGCCGCCACGTGGCCCAATTTTACTCCGGCGTTGACAAACCTCGGCCGGATCGTAGATCAGCGGCCGCTGCTCGAGCGCTTCCATCGCCATCTCGAGCTGACCGAGCCGGGCATCGATCTCCTCGGGGTATTCGTCCTGGCCGGAGTATTCCTCTTCCAGCGCACGATACTCGGCGAGGAGCGACGCATGGGCCGCGCTGTCTTCGTCGGTCAGCGGAGCGGGATCACCGGCCAGACGCCGCAGACCGTGGCTGTAGCCATAGGGCAGATCGGTCGCTACCTCGATCCACTTCCAGCCCTCGGAAGCCAGCGCTTCGGCCTCAACCTGAAGCTTCTCGGCCACCAGCCGATCGAGCAGGGCAGGGTCCTCGAGCCAACCACCATCATCGCCTTGGAAGAGATCTCGCAGCACGACACCGCCTGCAGCTTCAAAGGCATCGACACCGACGAAAACCGCGCGGCGATCGGACGCCCGGACAGAGGTCTCGGTCAGCATGCGCCGGATGGCATAGGGTTCCTTGTTCCAGGAGTTCTTCACCGCGTCCCAGACCTGCTCCTGACGCGCGTGATCCGGGTTCACCGTGAAGGCCATCAGTTGCTCGAGCGTCATGCCATCCTCGGCATAGACATCGAGCAGGGCAGGGGCCACGGAGGCGAGCTTCAGGCGCTGCTTGACGATCTGCGGCGTGACAAAGAAGGCTGCCGCAATCGCTTCCTCGCCCTGACCCTTCTCGCGCAGGGCCTGGAAAGCACGGAACTGGTCGAGCGGATGCAAGGCGACGCGCTGCATGTTTTCCGCCAGCGAGTCGTCCTCGGCCAGGATCTCGGACGCCGCATCTCGCACGATGCAGGGGATCGGCGCCGTCTTCGCCAGCCGCTTCTGCTTCACCAGCATCGACAGCGCCTGGAAGCGGCGACCACCGGCCGGGACCTCGAACATCCCGGTCTCGACGCCATCGGCATCAAGCACCGACCGAACGTTCAGGCTCTGCAGGAGCCCGCGACGCGCGATGTCCTCTGCCAGTTCCTCGACGGAGACGCCCGCCTTGATGCGCCGGACGTTGGACTGGCTCAGCACGAGCTTGTCGAAGGGGATGTCCCGTGAGGGGGACAGGGTGATGTTCTGGGCTGCTTTCGCCATCAGATCTTCTCCACGACGGGCGCCGGAAGCCACTCTCCCGATCTCACTTCCCGTCACCCCTCAAACCCCCAGCCTTTCCCTCTTCGAAGTTGGCTCCATGTTTACCGGGGTATACATGGATCAAGGGGGCTATGTTTACCCGGGTATACATCAAGCAATGGTCATACGACGCGCTGATGCAGCGCTGCAGTTTGTGAGGGAGCGGAACATACGGACAAAGTCGATGCCTTCACTGGCCGCCCGATTAGCCAGTGCTTGTAGATAGGCCCTCGGCTGCCGAATTCTGTCGAACGCCTCAATAA
>CALMZV010000034.1 GCA_937870755.1 uncultured Methylocystaceae bacterium | reverse complement strand
TGCTTTGGCCGATCAGTCCGATCTGGCGTTGCAGAAGGGTGATCTCGTCCTTCTGATCTTCCAGCGCCTGGCGACCGGCAAGTTGGCGATTGAGTTCGTCGATGCGCCGGGCATTCCCGATGGCGGATTGCCCTTCCGGGCTTGCCGCATCGATCCCGCGCTGGCGCAATTGCTGGATGGCGCGAAGGGTTGCCAGTTCCTCGGAGCGCTTGGCGACCGAAGCGCCGACAAGAGCGACCTGCCGTTCCAGCAGTGTGATCTCGTCGCGCTGATCGCGAAGCTGTTCCTGGCCGCGCAGCGTCCGGTTCAGGCCTTCGATCTGGCGGGCCGAGTCGATGTAGGCGCGGGCTTCCTCGCTCGCGAGATCGACGCCGCGGCGGCGAAGCTCCTGTTCGGCGCGCATCACGGCCAGCGCATCGCCGCGCGCCGCGACGGTCGCATTGATCAGCGCCACCTGCCGCGTCAGAAGTTCGATCTCCCGGCGGCGATCCTCGTTTGCGGATAGGGTCTGCGCGCGTTCCTGTTCGACGAAGAGCCGACCATAGGCTTCGCGCATCCGCTCGATGATGCGGGTGAGGGTTTCCTTCGCTTCGCCCTCGGCCAGCGCCTGGGCCGTCAGGAGCGGGCGAAGCGCCTGCTCAACCTGCATCACCTGCTGGGCCTTGGCCGAAGCCAGCGAGCTAGCTGCGACCGCATCGTTGACGCGCTTCTGCGCGGACGCTTCCGCCGTCAGATCGGCAACCTGTTTTCCCGCTTGCGCGGCTTGTTCGGCGATGCGTTCGCGCAGCGCCTGGCGCGCACGGGCTTCGGCATCGATGCCTTCGCGCGCCTGATCGATCAGGCCGGTCTTGCGGGCTTCCGCGCGCTCGGCCGCCGAGGCGCTTTCGAGATAGGCGTTGGCCAGGGCCAGCGTCGAACGGATCGACACCTCCGTGACCGAGGATTGCGTGACGACGGCCTGCGTCGCCGCATCGACCGCCGGTCGGAAGCGAGCCAGTTCAGCCGTCACGCGCCGATAGGCGGCTTCGACTTCGGCGACATCGGCAAGCTTGGAGCGCGAGAGGGGATCATCAAGCGCCGCGCGCAAGGTCGCCTGCTCGCGGCGCAGGCGTTCGAGATCGCGCGCGCCGGGAATGATATCGCGGGCGGTTTCTCCGGCCCGGACCGACAATTCGTTCGCGCGGGCTTCTGCGGCGAGTCGAGCAGCGCGCTGCTGCTGATCGGCAAGCTGGGCTTCGATCTCGGCGATCCGACGCTCGACCTGCGGCAGCATCAGCGGCACGACATTGCCGCGGATGTTCTCGCGCAGACGGTCGCGCTGCCATTTCAGGAGATCGAGTTCTTCGGACGGATTGCGGCCATCGACGGCGCGATCCACCGCCTTGCCGATGGCGTCAAAGGCGTTCGAGGCCTGGCGGGCGACATAGTTCCAGGCGCGTCCAAAGGCGTTGGTCGCCTGTTCGGCGTCGGCAAGCGCCGGGACGAGCGCGTTCAAGAGAACCCGCTGCGCCTCGGTGCGATTGTTCTGGTCAACCAGCGTGCGGATATACTGCCGCGTCCGGTCGTCGAGAAAGGCGAGGCGGGAATTCAGCTCGTCGGCGCCGCGCACCGGATCGGCCAGGGCGGTTGCAAGCTGCTCGGCTCCGGCCTTGGTTTCGACGCCCATCGTGACGGCGAAGTTGCGGGCGATGCCGATCGCGCGGCCCATTTCTTCCGCGCCGATCTTGCCGGTGCGCAAGAAGGCGACTTCCATCTCGCGCGCGGCGGTGACCGAGACCTTGCCTGTAACGCTCGATGCCTGGGCAACCCGCTCAAGTTCGGCGGCGGTCGCGCCCGAAGCGCGCCCAGCGCCCATCAGCGCGGTGGTGACAGCGCGCGTTGACGCATCATTTGCCACCCAGGCGGCGGTGAGGCCGACGACCGCCGCCGCAACCCCGATCGCGATCCCGCCGACAACGCCGAGCGCCGAGCCGAAAGCGGCAATCGTTCCCCGCAAGCCGCCGAAGGCCTGCGTCACCTGACCGCCCTGCTGCATGAGGATGGTCATCGGCGACATGCCGGTGGACATCGACGCCACCACGTCGTTGAACGTGTATTGCAGCGTCAGAAGCTGGTTGCGGGTGAGGCCGGTCGCACCGCCCACACCCTTGATCGCCTGCGATGTCTGGTCGAAGCGCTGCTTCGCCAGCGCCTGCGCGGCGGTATGTTCAGCCGAGGTGATTGTGCCACGCTTGGCGAGCGTGGCGTATTCGGCGAGTTCCTGGTTCAGGCGGGCCTGCGCCGCGCCGAGCGGATCGATCGCGGCGCGCAGCGCATTCGCCCGAGCCGCGAAGCTTTCCGCCTCCCGCGCCGCTTCCTCGAAGACACCGGCGGAGTCGCGGGCGGATTTGGGGATCGGGCGGTCAACGTTCAGAACGGTGTTGAACCGCTTCTGCGAGGCGTCGGCTTCGCCCGCCATGCGCGCCGCTTCGGCCAGACGCTTCAGCCGCGCGACCTCGCGGTCGGTGGCGGCGCCGGAACGGTCCATCGCTTTTTCGACCGAGCCGAAGGCCGCTTGCCCGGATTGCCCGACCTCCTCGAAGGCGCGCTTGATCTCCGCCTTCCCCTCAACGCCGAGGCGGATGGAGACATTCGTGGCGCTCATGATGGATCAGCGTTCCGGCGATAGGCGTTGACGACGATGGGTTCGATCTCGGGCAGGACATCGACGAGAAGCGGGTTCAGCGCGCCCATGGCGTGGGCGAGCATCAGGATCGCCCCGAAATCGAGCGCATAGACGCCGCCCATCACCGCCCGAACCTGGCCAGCCGAACGCCGGATCACTGCCCAGGTCAGCATTCCCTCGGAAGTCTCGGGTTCATGCTCGTCGTATGGACAGCCCGCACAGCGCGACGGACAGGCGGCGCAATAGCTTTCGCCGCCGTCGAAGTGCCATTCGGCGAGGGCGATCAGACGTTTTTTTCGTCAAGCCTCGTTAGTGCCGGGCCGACATAGAGGCGGTCGATGGCGTCGAAGGCAGGCCAGAGTTCGAGCAACTGCTCGATCGCCTCCTTGTCGGGATCAACCGGCTTGCCCTTGGCGTCGCCGATGCCCTCCCAGGCGACGATGCCGGTATGGGCGAGCGCGCGGGTGAAGGCCGCGCCCGCCTCGATTGTGGCCTGTTCGCCGCCGACCTTCAGCGCTTCGCCCGCCGCGCCGCGCGCGATCAGCATTGCGGCGACAGAGACGGGGCGGAACTGGATGCGCACGCCGGGCAGCACATCGAGCCAGAAGGGCT
>CALMZV010000033.1 GCA_937870755.1 uncultured Methylocystaceae bacterium | reverse complement strand
CCGGAACGCGGGTGACGACGAACTTCACCCAATGGCCGCCCTCGGGATCGACAACGAGCACCTGACCGTCGAGGTCGAGAAGCGTGTCGAGGCTCGGGTCACGATCCTCGCTCATGACTTACTGTTATCATCGGAAGATAACGATTGCAAGCCCTGATTGTCAGGATCGTCGATTGGGCCGAACAGCCGGTCGAGCACGTCGCCGAAATACCGCTCGAAGATTTGCAGTTCTTCCTCGGTGATCGGCACCTTCTCGGGCCAGTCGTCGAAGACAGGCAACGACACCACATCGACGATGCGAAGCGGCGACCTGCGGCGCTCCCGGCCGTCCGGCGTAGGTTCGTCGGCATAGTCGAAAAGATCGTCGGGAAGTGTCTCGGGGACCGGCTGTCGCGGTCGCCCTTTGCGGGCGCGACGGCGCTCTGCACACATGGAATCCTCCTTGGTTCTGGTGGATTCCGGGGCGCTGTAGGCCCCGGAATTGGGCGAACCATGGAGGGCAGTCGGCGGGCTGTAGCGTGCCGCATTTGCGTCTATGCGCTGGCGGCACCCCTGCCGGGATGGGACTCAGTTGGCGGCTCGCCGTGCCTTGGCGAAGCCGCGATCCGTGGCGATGAACCGCTCCAGCATGGGCACGATCAGCCTGACGGGATCGGCGACGGGCTGGCCGCTCTCGCGGGCCAGCACCTCGGCATAGGCGGTCAGATCGCGGTGAAGCGGCGCGGGTAGCTCCACCGTCACCTTCACGGGCTTGTCGTCGGGAAGCGGGCCGAGTTTCAGCTTGGTCATGGTCAACCTCCTGCCGGCTCAAATACAAGGTCGCGGGTGACGATGATCCTGACCGGGAAGCCGGGCCGGATGGTGAGAGTCGGCGCAACCTGCAACTGGCGCTGCACGATCTGCTGGCCCGCCTGATTGACGGTATCCTGCGCCCCGTCGCGGATAGCTCGAACAAGCCGGTCCTCGTCGCTGGTCGCCAGCTCCGTGCCGACTGCGAGCAGCGTGGACAGCCCTGCGGCCTTCATCAGATCCCACCAATGGTAATCAACCCCGTCTTCCAGCCCGGCATAGCCGCTGGCGTCCGCGCCCGGCAGGCGCTCAAGGACGATGGAACGGCCACCGGGCAGGATCAGGCGATTCCACACCAAGAGCACCCTGCGCTGGCCGAAGGTCACGCCGTCATCGTATTGACCGATGATGCGCGTCCCTTGCGGGATCAGGAGCAGGCTGCCGGTCGGGCTGTCATAGACGTTCTCGGTCACTTGCGCCGTGATCTGGCCCGGCAGGTCCGAGCGGATGCCGGTGATGAGCGCGGCGGGGATCACGGCCCCGGCCTGAAGGATGTAGGGCGATGCCGGCGGCGCGACGCGATCCGGCGCGATGGTCTGCCGGTCCACGGGTCCGTTGAGGAAAGCCGCGTGCCGGTCTTGCGTCGCGGGCTGTCCGCCGAGGCCGAGTCCTGCAAGGCCGGGCATGGACGTTCCTGCCGGCGCTCCCGTGCGTGGGCCGGACTGGAAAAACACGTTGCTCAAGCGCGCGGCTTCTTCCTCGGCGCGGCGGCGTTCTTCTTCGGGATCGACGGCGGGCGTCGTCATGACGGGCGGCGCGACCGGCTGTCCCCTGTTCTGCGCGTCGAGGATCGGACGGCCGAGGTCGCCGGGCAGCGCCGGGCCGAGCACCGGCCCCGTATAGTCGCGCGGCAAGCCGGACAGGCCGTCCGCCGTTGGGCGGTTCTCGGTCGAATAGAGTTCTTCGCCTCCCGGCCCTGCATCGCGGATCTGGAGCGCGTAGATCAGTGCGCCGCCGATGCCGAGCAAGGCGACCGCGCCGACGCCTGCCAGCATCTTGCGAGACAGGCGGGTGACGCGCGGCGGTTCGGCGCGCAGGCGCATGGGCGCGATGGTGTCGCTGATGGTGTTGTCGGTCATGACGGGGAGCCTCCGGTCGCGCTGGCGGGCTGTGCGGCAGCGGCCTGCGTCGGGTTGATGCGAACGATCCTGACGACCTGCTGGCGGTTGCCGTTGCCAAGGCGCAGCTCGGCCGCGCCGAACAGGCGGTCCACGATCAGGACGTTCTGGTGGACTCGGCTGTTGACGATCTGCGGTTCGCCATTCGTGCCGAGCACGAAAATCGGCGGCATTTCGCCCTGCACGATCCCGGCCGGGAAGACGACATAGACGCGCCGGCCATCGTCGAACACGGAAGCCGGCCGCCATGGCGGGTTGTCGCCCTGCACGTGCAATGCATAGCGGTAGTTCCGCGCAGCCTCGGCCGGGATGATCGGTGCGGCTGGAACGGTGTGACGCTGGCCGGCAGGCGGTGCGGGATAGGCCCATGCGACGGCCGGCATGTAGAGTGATTCCCGCGCGCGCAACTCGATCATGTAGGTGCGCCGGTCGGTGGTGACGACAAGGTTGGTGGAAATGTCAGGTCGCGTCGGTTTCACGAGGATATGGACGCGGCGGTTCGCACCGCTGCCGCTCTCGGTGTCGCCGATGATCCAGCGGGCGGTGTCGCCGGCCGCGATCGGCCCCGCGCCGGTCAGGCTCTCGCCCGGCTCCAGCGCAATGGTCGTGATCTGCCCGACTGCGGCATAGACCTGATAGAGCGCGCCTTCCGACCACGGATAAATCTGGATTGCATTGTAGTAGCCTTCCCGGCGCGGCTCGACGCGGGCGGCTGCATTGGCGTTCTCGACGCGGCCGGCCGGCGTCCCTGCGGCGGTTCCTCCACGCGCGACGGTCCATGCAGGGGGCACACGCAAAGGCCGGGGCGTGTTATCGGTTGCCGCCGCCTGCACGGTTGGCAGCGGGGGTACGCTGGCGTCATAGCTGAATTGCGGCGTCCGGTTGGTGGCGCAGCCTGCGAGCATGGTGGCAGAAAGCAGCACGGCCGCGATTGTGGGGGTGCGGGTGATCGTCCTCATTGGCTCATCTCCCGCGACCACGAAATTGCGTTGACGTAGATGCCGAGCGGATTGGCGCGCAGCCGTTCGGCATCGCGCGGCGGCTGGATGGCGATGGTCAGGATCGCGGTCCATCGTTCCGTGCTGGAAAGCTGGCCGTTCTCGAAATGGCGTTCGGTCCACGCGACGCGGAAGCTGTTGGGGGACGCCCGGATGACGCTAGACACCTCGACGGCGACCTGTTGACGGCCGACCTTGGCGAAAGGATCATTGGCGCGGGCGTAGTCGTTGAGCGCCGCCGCCCCGCGATCCGTGGTCCATTCGTAGGCGCGAAGCCAGTTCTGGCGGACAATGATCGCGTCGGCCGGGATCGCGCGGACCTGCTCGATGAATCGGCCGAGATGGAAAGCGATCTGCGGGTCGGTCGGGCGATAATCGGCGGCGGCCGGCGCGACGGTCTGCGCCTGTCCAAGATTGTCCACCTGCACCACCCACGGCACCACGGTCCCGCGCGCGGATTGCCAGACCAGCGCCGAGGCGAAGCCGGCCGACAGGATCAGGGAACCGAAGGCCATATAACGCCAGTTCCTCGCCTGCACGCGGGCCGAGCCGATACGCTCGTCCCATGCCTGCGCGGCCTTCTGATAGGGTGTCTCTGGTTCCGGCGATTTGCCGTAATGGGTCGATGGTCGTTTGAAGATGCTCATGAGCGGTCACTTTCGGAAAGGTTGATGGAGGAACCGGAGCCGTGGCTGTCGCCGGAGCGCACCGCATGGGCGGCCATGGTCGTGCCGTGGTTCATGGCCTGCGAGCGCCGCATCCGTTGCGCCCATGCGGGCGGGCTGCCGGCCGGGCCGGATGCTGCTGCGGTGGGATCGGCGCTCGCGCCGCCGACCGTGCCTGCGGTGGATGAGCCGCCGGTCACACCGAAGGCGGCGCGTGCGCCACCGGAAAAGCTGGACTTGACGCTCTCGGTGGCTTTCGAGACGGCGCGCTTCAAGGGAGAGACGGCGGCCGAGCCTGCGGCGCGGGCAACACCACCAAGGCCGGAAGCAACACCGACCGCGCCGGACTGGCCGAGCGCGCCGACGCTATAGGCTGCGGTTGCCGCGCCCGCGGCGGTCGCACCGCCGCGGACGGCCGCGGCCCCACCGGAGAGGGCGGCAGCACCGCCCTTGGCCGCAAGCATAGCCCCGCCGCCAGCGGCGACACCTGCACCTGCGACCGCAAGGCCGGTTCCCACGGCCGCGCCCGCGCCGAGCTGCGGGCCGCCAGAGACGATGCCGTTGGCGATGCCGGGGCCGAAGATGCCGAGGCCGAGCAGCGACAGCGCGGCGAGCACAATCGCCATGGCGTCGTCGATGGTCGGGGTCGCCCCGCCGAAACCGGCCGTGAATTGCGAAAACAAGGTGCTGCCGATGCCGATGATGACGGCGAGCACCAAGACCTTGATGCCGGAGGACACCACGTTGCCCAAGACCTTCTCGGCCATGAAGGCGGTCTTGCCGAACAGGCCGAAGGGGATCAGGACGAAGCCGGCGAGCGTGGTCAGCTTGAACTCGATCAGCGTCACGAAAAGCTGGATGGCGAGGATGAAGAAGGCCAGCACCACCAGCGCCCATGCGAACAGCAGGCACGCGATCTGGATGAAGTTCTCGAAGAACGCGATCCAGCCCATCAGGTCGGAAATGGAGTCGAGCAGCGGGCGGCCGGCGTCGAGGCCGGTCTGCGCCACGCGGCCCGGCCGCATCAGATCGGTGACGGAAAAGCCGGTGCCCGAGGCCATGAGGCCGAGGCCGGCGAAACTCTCGAAGACGATGCGGGCGAGGTTGTTCCAATTGCCGATGATGTAGGCGAAGACGCCGATGAACAGCGTCTTTTTGACCAGCCGCGCGATAATGTCGTCATCCGCGCCCCATGCCCAAAAGAGCGCGGCGAGCGTCACGTCGATGACGATCAGCGTTGTGGCGATGAAGGCGACCTCGCCGCCGAGCAGCCCAAAACCACTGTCGATGTAGGAGGTGAAGACTCCGAGGAAATTGTCGATGACGCCCGTGTTGCCCATGGTCAGCGCGCCTCGCTGCGGTCACGGCCGAGGAAGCGGTCGCGGGATTCAGCCCAAGCGGCGAGGCAGTCGGCATCGCTTGCGGCGGCCTCGCCGAGCTGCTGGCAACGGCGCAGGCTGGCGCGCAGGGGATCGGGCGGCGGCTGGAGGGCCGAGGCCGGGAGCGGCGCGGAAGGTTCATCCTTCCGCGCCATGTCGATTGCGGTCACTGTCAAGGCAATCGCAACGAACACCACGGCCCCGAGCCGGGCCAGCATCTTGCCGTCCATGGCGAGCCTCCCGGTCAGTTGTTGCCGTTGTTGAACATCTGCGCGTTGCCCGGCTGGTAGCCGGTGCCGGGCGTCAGGAACCGCTCGCGCTGGATGCGGCCGTGTTCGGCAGCGGTCGCGCGTTCTGCCTCCGTCAGCGCGTCGGCACGGCCATTGGCCGAGATGACCGCGATCAGGTCGGAAAGCTGCTGCGACTGGAGGGCGAGAAGCTGGTTGCCGGCCTGCGTGGCTTGCAGCGCGCCGGTCGCGCCTTGGCTCTGGCCGACCAGCGCGGCCATTTCGGCGCGGTTGCTGTCGATATTGCCGACCGCTCCCGCCTGCACGCGCATGGCGTCCTGCAAGCTGCCGACCGTGTTCTCCCACCGGCTGCGCGCATCGGCGACAAGCTGGGCGTCGGTCGCCGAAAGCGAGACATTGCCATATTGCTTCTGGAACGCTTGGTCGATCTGGCCGACCTCGAAGGCGATGTTCTGTGCCTGCCCGAGAAGCTGCTGCGTGCGCTGGACGCTCTGCTGGAGCTGCTGGAGCGAGGAATATGGCAGGCTCGCCAGATTGCGGGCCTGATTGATGAGCATCTGCGCCTCGTTCTGGAGGCTCTGAATCTGGTTGTTGATCTGCTCCAGCGTGCGCGCGGCGGTAAGCAGGTTTTGCGCATAGTTGGTCGGGTCATAGACGATCCGGCCGAAGCCGAATTGTGCATGGGCCGGGCTTGCCAGCATGGGCGAAAGCGCGACGGGCATGGCGAGCGCCAGCGCGAGGGCCGAGGCCCCAACGATCTTGGGATAGGTCATGGAAGAATCTCCTGTGTGGGGTGGCTATCGAGCGGGGCCGGCGCGGCGGATTCCGGCCGGTCGGCAAGATTGGTGAGGTTCGGGATCAGGTCGGCCGCCCAATCGACGCCGCGCGCCCGTAGCCATGCGGCGAGGAAGCCGTCGCGGCCGGCCTCAGTGACGATCTGCGCAATGAGCGTCTGGTCGGATTTGGCGGATGCGGCGCAGAGCGCGAGGCCGACTTCGGACAGGCCAAGCTCGAACAGGCGATTGCCCCTGCGGCTTTGGCAGTAATAATCCCGCTTGGGCGTGGCCCGTGCGAGGATTTCGATCTGCCTGTCATTGAGGCCGAAGCGGCGATAGATGGCCGTGATCTGCGGCTCGATGGCGCGCTCGTTCGGCAGCAGGAGCCGCGTCGGGCAGCTCTCGATAATCGCGGGCGCGATGTTGCTGCCGTCAATGTCGGACAGGCTTTGTGTGGCGAAGATGACGCTGGCGTTCTTCTTGCGCAGCGTTTTCAGCCACTCACGGAGCTGGCCGGCGAAACCCTCGTCGTCCAGCGCAAGCCAGCCTTCATCTATGATGAGCAGCGTGGGGCGGCCATCGAGCCGGTCGCCGATGCGATGGAACAGATAGGCGAGCACGGCCGGGGCCGCGCCGGTCCCGACAAGGCCCTCGATCTCGAACGCCTGCACATCGGCCGAGCCGAGATGTTCGGCTTCGGCGTCGAGCAGCCGGCCATAGGCACCGCCGACGCAGAACGGCCGGAGCGCCTGTTTCAGATCGTTGGATTGCAACAGCACCGCAAGGCCGGTGATGGTCCGTTCCTCGACCGGCGCGGAAGCGAGCGAAGTCAGCGCCGTCCAAAGATACTCTTTGACCTCGGGCGTGATGGCGATGCCCTCGCGCATGAGGATGGCGGCAATCCAGTCCGCCGCCCATGCGCGTTCATAGGTGTCGTGGATGCGGGCAAGTGGCTGGAGCGAAACGGACGCCTCATCTCCTTCCGTGAGGCCACCGCCCAAATCGTGCCAATCCCCGCCCATGGCGAGCGCGGCGGCGCGGATGCTGCCGCCGAAGTCGAAGGCGAAAACCTGCGATCCCGCATAGCGCCGGAACTGCAAGGCCATGAGCGCCAGCAGCACGGATTTGCCCGCGCCGGTCGGGCCAACGACAAGGGTGTGTCCTACGTCGCCGACATGGAGACTTAGCCGGAACGGGGTTGAGCCTTCAGTCTTTCCAAAGAGCAAAGGGGGTGCACCGAAATGCTCGTCCCGTTCCGGCCCCGCCCACACCGCTGAAAGCGGGATCATGTGGGCGAGATTCAAAGTGCTGATGGGCGGCTGGCGGACATTGGCGTAGGCGTGTCCGGGCAGGCTGCCGAGCCATGCGTCAACCGCGTTGACGCTCTCGGGCATGGCGGTGAAGTCGCGGCCCTGAACGATCTTCTCGACCAGGCGCAGCTTCTCGTCGGCAACGCGCGGGTCGGCATCCCATACGGTGACGGTCGCCGTGACGTAGGCCATGCCCGCCACGTCCGCCCCAAGCTCCTGCAACGCCATGTCGGCGTCGAGCGCCTTGTTCGCCGCGTCGGTGTCCACAAGGGCGGACGCCTCGTTGGTCATCACCTCTTTCAAGATCGCCGCGATGCTCTTGCGCTTGGCGAACCATTGGCGGCGGATGCGGGTCAGCAGCCGCGTCGCATCGGTCTTGTCGAGCAGGATCGCGCGCGTGCTCCACCTGTAGGGGAACGGCAGCCGGTTCATCTCGTCGAGCAGGCCCGGCGTCGTCGCGGTCGGGAATCCCACGATGGTCAGGACGCGCAGATGCGCGTCGCCAAGGCGCGGCTCCAGCCCGCCGGTCAACGGCTGGTCGGCGAGCAGCGCGTCGAGGTGCATCGGCACCTCGGGCACGCGCACGCGATGCCGGTTGGTCGAGATGGTGGAATGGAGATAGGTCAGCGTCGCGCCGTCATCCATCCAACGGCACTCGGGCATGAAGCCGTCGAGCAGCGCCAGCACGCGGTCGGTGCGGTCGATGAAGCCGCGCATCAGCTCCCACGGGTCCACGCCGGTTTTCTCGCGGCCCTCATAGAGCCATGCCTCAGTGCGGGCGGCTTCCTCGGCCGGGGGCAGCCAGAGGAAGGTGAGGAAGTAGCCGGACACGAAATGCGCGTCCGCTTCCTCGAAACCGGCTTTGCGCTCTGCATCGACCAGCGCCGACGCGGGATCGGGAAAGATACTGTCGGGATAGGTCGCGGCCTCGCTGCGCTGCGCCTCGACAAAGATGCTCCAGCCGGAGCCGAGACGGCGCACGGCATTGTTGATGCGGCCGGCGACGGCGACCAGCTCGGCCGCGACGGCGGAATCCAGATCGGGGCCGCGAAACTTCGCGGTCCTCTGAAAACTCCCATCCTTGTTCAAGACGACGCCGGAGCCGACCAGTGCCGCCCATGGCAGATAGTCGGCGAGTCGGGTGGCGGTGCTGCGGTATTCGGCAAGGTTCATCATCGACGCGCCTCCCTCACACCGCCAGATGGCCGGGGATGCGCAGATGCCGCCGCCCGACCTCGACAAAGAGGGGATCGCGCTTTGCCGCCCACACGGCCGCGAAATGACCGATGGCCCAGATGGCGATGCCGACCAGCCAGAGGCGCAGGCCGAGGCCCACGGCCCCGGCCAGCGTGCCGTTCAGAATCGCGATGGAGCGCGGTGCGCCGCCGAGCAAAATATGCTCGGTCAGCGCCCGATGGACCGGGACCGTGAACCCCGGCACCGCGTCGAGCTGTTCGAGGCCGCCCGCCATCAGATGAGCGCCCCGCCGCCGAACGAGAAGAACGACAGGAAGAAGCTCGACGCCGCGAAGGCGATGGACAGGCCGAACACGATCTGGATCAGCTTGCGAAAGCCGCCGCCCGTATCGCCGAAGGCCAAAGTCAGGCCGGTCACGATGATGATGATGACGGCGATGATCTTGGCGACCGGCCCTTCGATGGACTGGAGGATGCTTTGGAGCGGTGCTTCCCACGGCATCGACGAACCGGACGCATGGGCGGCCGGGGCGAGCATGAAGCTGATGACAAGGGTGGATGCGGCGGTCGCGGCGAAGCGATAGCCGCGCGAAATCGTGCGGATCATGAGGATTCTCCTGTGCTGGTGGGGATTGCGGGGGTGATGCGATAGTCGCCGTCCGGCCCCAGCCCTTCGACGCGGGCAAGCTCGGCAAGCCGGCGCGCGGAACCGCGCCCGGCGAGGACGGCAACAAGGTCGATGGTCTCGGCGATCAGCGCGCGCGGGACGGTGACGACAGCCTCTTGAATGAGCTGTTCAAGGCGACGGAGCGCACCGATTCCGGTGCCCGCATGGATGGTGCCGATACCGCCGGGGTGTCCCGTTCCCCACGCTTTCAGAAGGTCGAGGGCTTCCGATCCGCGCACCTCGCCGATGGGGATGCGATCCGGGCGCAGGCGCAGCGAGGAACGGACCAGATCGGAAAGCGTCGCCACGCCGTCTTTCGTCCGCATGGCGACAAGGTTGGGCGCGGCGCATTGCAGCTCGCGCGTGTCCTCGATGATGACGACGCGATCCTGCGTCTTCGCCACCTCGGCGAGCAGCGCGTTGGTCAGCGTCGTTTTGCCGGTGCTGGTGCCGCCCGCCACGAGGATGTTGGCGCGGGAGGAAACGGCCGCTCGTAGCGTCTCGGCCTGATCGGCAGACATGATGCCTGCCGCCACATAGTCGTCGAGGCTGAACACGATGCTGGCGGGCTTGCGTATGGCGAAGGTCGGCGCGGCGACCACGGGCGGCAACAATCCCTCGAACCGTTCGCCGGACTCTGGCAGCTCGGCCGAGACGCGGGGGCTGCGGGCATGAACCTCCGCGCCGACATGGTGCGCGACCAGCCGCACGATGCGTTCGCCATCGGCGGCGGACAGACGCTCGCCCGTATCGGACAGCCCTTCGGACAGGCGGTCGATCCACAACCGCCCGTCCGGGTTCAACATCACCTCGACCACGGCCGGGTCTTCGAGCAGCCGGGCAATGGCGGGGCCGAGCGCGGTGCGCAACATGCGCGCGCCGCGCGCGATGGATTCCGGTTTTTGGTGGTTGGTGGTCATGTCGGCCCCGTTTCTTCATGGGGCGCGACAGGCAATCCCCAGATCGGGGTCGATTAAGAGAGACCGAAATGCGGCCGGTTCAACAAGTATCTATGAGGCGGCGGTGATCGGCGGCGAACGGCGGTAAATAGGATGGGTCCGAATACTCATTCTTGATCGCCGTTGCTCTCGGACTCGTCCGGCAACTGATCGTCGGGAAGTGAGTCGAGGTCACGCGACAGCTCCTTGAGGAACCTGTCGCCCGTCGCCAGACGCCGGCCGAGATTTTGCATGAAGCCCTCGAACCGCTCCGCGCCTTTCGCTCGGGCAGCGGATTGTGCGGCTCCCGTAAGCGGCGGTGTGATGGTCATCCAGAAATGGATGAACTGCGCGACCGTCTCGCCGAGGACGGCGAGATCCAGGTCGAGCGTGTCGATCTGGCGGCCGAGCTTGTCCATGCGGCGCGACATGGCGGCTTCAAGCTGGTCGTCGGCATCGCCGGACAGGTAAGATATGACCGCCGCCTCCACGATGGCGGATTTTGAGACATTACGGCGCAGCGCCACCGAGCGGCGCAGCGCCATCGCTTCGATCTGCGGAATGAGCGCGGGGTCGAAATAGAGATTCAGGCGGGTTCTGGTTGCCATGGTCGTGTCCTCAAAGGTCGATTCCGTCATCGGGGTTCAATGCGACCTGCCGCGCGACCATCCTCATACGTTGGCGCATGGCGCGGGCCTTGGCCGCGTCAACGTCCGGCTCGTCGTCCACAAACTCGAACTCCTGTTCGGGTGATGGCGGCGGGGCGACGATTTCCTCATGCTCAGGCAGCTCCGGCTCGCGGCGGATGCCAGCATTGGCCGGATCGCCCTCGGCCCCGTGTGCGGCGTCGGTCGCGGAATGGCTTTCCGCCGCGACCACACGGCCGGACCAATCATCGGCGGATGGACTGGGCGCCAGCGGAGCGGCGACCAGATCGGGCGGGGTCAGGATGCGTTCCTGCAACCGCGCGTCCTCGAAATAGCGGGCCTTGGTCGCGCGGATCGGCGGTGTGCCCGCGACCATCACGATTTCATCGGTGGGCGGAAGCTGCATGATTTCGCCCGGCGTGAGTAGCGGGCGGGCCGTCTCCTGCCGTGAAACCATGAGATGCCCAAGCCACGGGGCCAATCTGTGCCCGGCGTAGTTGGTGGAGTCGCGCAGTTCGGTCGCGGTGCCGAGTGCGTCGCTCACCCGCTTGGCCGTCCTTTCGTCGTTCGTGGCGAAGCTGACGCGCACATGGCAGTTGTCGAGGATCGCGTTGTTCGGGCCATAGGCGCGCTCGATCTGGTTGAGGCTCTGCG
>CALMZV010000032.1 GCA_937870755.1 uncultured Methylocystaceae bacterium | reverse complement strand
AGTACGTTCGACATCTGCGCAGATCATGATTTTCTTTTCAGGGCGTATGATGCTGGCGCAGAGATGCAATATGTCGACGAAATAATTTCTTTCTATATGGCTGGAGGATTTTCCTCTCGAAATGCTGCCAAGCTGAGGAGGGAGTGGGCTCTCGCCTACCGTCGTTGCTCCTTGGTTCCTGGGGCTGTCGATTCGTTCATTTTCAATAAAGAGCGCTCACCTTTTCCGCCTTATACGGCCTTCTCGGGCTATATAGTCAGCGGAAAACATGAGTGGGAAGGCCCTTTGCACGAGGATGATTTCATAGGGTTTGCTTGTTGGGCGTCTGTGCTCGAGATCATCTCGCCTTCTCAGCTCAGCACGACGGGAATGCAAATCAAGGGAAGGAATCTGTTTCCAGATCAAGAAATATGTTTGATCCATGACGGAGTACGTATCGCAAGCGTTTCCGTTCCTGTCGGTGAGTTCGATATTTCGTTGTCATTTTCAAGGATTCTACCGCGCGGTTCTCACGTTATATTGCGGTCATAGACCGTCGACTTCATCAGTGATGAAGATAGACGATTGGTCGGGTTCTTTCTCAAACGATTCATGTTTCAACTTCCGGAAGGGTTCGATTTCGTTCCTGACCATGTCGTGGATGTCAGCCCGGAGAATTCAGAGTATTTTGAAAGAGCCTTGCTTGGAGGTTGGAATGATGTCGAAAGCCTGATCGGGCTGGTCTGGAGCAAGGAAAAGCAGTGCGCGATCGCGTTGAATTTCGATAGCAATCCTGAAGAGCTCGTATTTCATGTCGATGCCAACCCGTTCGGCAAGAAGGATTATGAAATAGAAATTGTATTGAATGAAGAATATGTTGGAACGACGACAATAGTGGCCGGAACCGGTAGCGGAACCCTCTCTTTGACGAAGGAGAATGGGCTCCTGCCTGGACTGAATATCGTACAGTTTCGTACGAAGACGCTGACCAAAGCTCCACCAGATACCAGACTCCTCGGGTTCGCATTGAGGCGATTTGAGTGGAAGTAATGGAATTAAATAGCGTTCTCGCGCCATGGGGGCAAAAATGAAAATCGCCTATGTCGGGCACACTGCTCATAACAAAACACTGTCGAATGAGTTTTTCACCAATATCCTGAAGGATATCGGGGAGGTGCGCTATTTTTCTTATTCCCCCGACCATGACGGTGATGGGGCGATCGATGTGCTCACCGCGCAAATTCTCGATGGTCAGTATGATAAGGTCATTTTCTGGCAAACAGAGGAAGTAGCAAAGAGCGTTGTGCCGGCCCTCGATCAAAGGCGCGTTATTCTCGTTCCGATGTGGGATGGTGCAGTGACGCGGGATGGAAATTTCTGGCATCAATTTCAAGGGCTCCGGTTCATTTCCTTCTCTAGGAAGCTGCATGAAACGCTGTTGATTTGTGGCCTGAGGAGTTCATATTTCCAATATTTTTCGGAGCCGGCACCGGAGTTGGACCAGAATATCGCGGCGGGGGAGCGGACCGCGTTCTTCTGGGAACGTCGCCCGAGCGAGGCATTGAATCTTTCGGTGGTTTATGAGCAGTGCTCGCTTCTGCAGGTAGAAAAGCTATATTTGCACGCAGTGCCTGATTTTACGCAAGACATGGCGCAACAACGCCTGAGGATACTGCAATTGAATGGCGAGAGCATTCCCATTTTCGTGTCGGGGTGGATGGAAGATAAATCCGAGAAAGAGGCACTCGTATCGGGGAAAACGTTCTATTTTGCGCCTAGATCGATCGAGGGCATCGGTATGGGCGTTGTGGAGGCTCTGGCTCGCGGTCAAATTGTCGTATCTCCCGACAATTCGACAATGAACGAATATATCGGGCACTTGTCGTCGGGTATACTGTATGAACCGAAACGTCCTTTCGATATTCCAAGGCTGACAAAATCCGAGATCAAGAAGCTCAGCGAAGGTGCCTATGCTCATGCTCGTTTCGGTTACGAGCGCTGGCTGAAAGACATAGAGCGTTTGAAATCTATGATTCGTTCTGATCAACGGCGCTGGTTGGCGACGGATTATGGGGCGCATTTCTCAAATCAAGTGGCCAAGAGAGCTCACGACCGTCTCAGGTCCGGTTGACGAACATATTCCCTTTGATCCGGGGAGAGTTTCAACGTCGCTTTCTGCTGGAGGCGGCGTTGTTTCATCATCTGCTGAACGACGTGACCTTGCCCCCGGAGATGTCCTCGTTCTGAACTGATATCCGTCGACAGGAGACGGACGATGCGCAAGAGCAGGTTCAGCGACGAGCAGATCATCGGCATTCTGAAAGAGCATCAGGCCGGGATGCCGGTGGCAGACCTCTGCCGGAAGCACGGCATCAGCGATGCGACGCTCTACACGTGGCGATCGAAGTACGGCGGCATGGAAGTCTCCGACGCGCGAAAGCTGAAGGCGCTCGAGGACGAAAACCGGCGTCTGAAGAAGCTCCTGGCGGAGTCGATGCTCGACGTCGCCACGTTGCGGGAGATGATGGGAAAAAACTTCTGACGCCTGGTTCGCGGAGACGTGCCGTGAGCTGGGCGATCGAGAAGAAGGGCTATTCGCAACGCCGTGCCTGTGGGCTCTTGGGAATGGCGCCGCGCGTCTATCGCTACGCCTCGCGGCGCGGTGACGACGAAGGCGTTCGGGTGCGTCTGCGGGAGCTGGCGGCGATCCGTCGTCGCTTCGGCTATCGTCGACTGCACATCCTGCTGAAGCGGGAAGGCGTCGTCGTGAACCACAAGAAGCTCTACCGGATCTACCGGGAGGAGCGTCTGACGGTTCGAAAGCGGGGCGGCCGGAAGCGGGCGCTGGGTACACGAGCACCGATGGCGA
>CALMZV010000031.1 GCA_937870755.1 uncultured Methylocystaceae bacterium | reverse complement strand
GAAGCGGATGCACTCTATTCGCTCCTGGAGGACGTCATCGTTCCCGAATTCTACAGCCGCAATCAAGATGGCATTCCCTCTCGCTGGATTGAGCGGGTCCGCGAAAGCATGGCCCGCCTCGCGCCGCGGTTTTCGACAAATCGCACCGTCCGGGAATATGCGGAGAAATTCTATCTTCCTGCCGTCGTGGCCTATCAAGCGCGCGCGGCGGCAGGCGGCAAGGTCGCGCGGGAACTGGCTCGATGGAAACAGGACCTCGACAGGCTCTGGCCGCATGTGCACTTCGGCGCCGTGAATACGGAAGAGGCTGAAGACACCCGCCTTTTCTCCGTCGAGGTCTATCTTGGCGAACTGCTGCCGGAGATGGTCAGAGTGGAACTCTACGCCGAACCGGCGCGGGGAGAAAATGCGTTCGTCGCGGTGATGACAGGACAGGATTCGGGCCAAGGCTCTTATCGATACCGCGCCTCCATCCCCCCAAACCGCCCGGTCTCCGACTTCACGCCGCGTATTGTCCCCTATCACCCGCTCGCCCGCCTGCCTCTGGAAGACGCCAGGGTCGCCTGGCAGCGGTAGAGAAGGGTCTGCAGTTGCACGATACCCACGTAAAAACAACGAAAATCGAGCAAGTGACACAAACAGAGGAGATGTGATGATGTTCCGTTCCAACACGTCGAAGCAACGCGACAGATCCGGCCAGTTCATCGTGGAAGTCAAAAAGCCGAAAAAGCGGTTCGTCCGTCCCGCCGATACACCGTCGCGGTCCGTCCACCTCCGGCAAGACAGGAAAACCGCAGAGGAGAATGTGAAGGGCGCATCGGTGTTCCGCTCCTGGGCGATACCAGAAGAGATGGAATGATGTTCACTTGGCGAGAAGATCCGGCCGTGGAATATGCCAGCAACTACGATGGCGTCGACAATAAGAATCCTTACCTTTAGAAAATCCATCGCCGTTGGCCATCGCGCGGGGGTCATCAAGCCCCAACACATTCAAAAAGGACGTCGGTAGTAAGTAACTGTTCCACAAGCAGAGGCCACATTCTACGCCAACCGCCTCCAATAGACGGCACTGCGACCAAAAAAGAGCCAGCAGTGATCATGAGGCACACAATGTGTTATGCCGTCTAATCGTTCGTGTTATCCAGCGCTACTATGGTGTCGGCTCTATCTCCGGCCGTTTGATCGCGTGTTATAAGCAATATGCCAGGGCTGGAAAACAGCAAGGCGCTGGAGGACATCAACGGCATTTTTTCTCGGATGCACAACGGTGATATCCAGGGCCGCATCGTGATCAATTTCCAGAAATAGCGGAGCCATCCTGCACGTCATGGTGCCGAAGCCCGTAAGGGGCGTTGCGGGAAGGGACGGACGGCCCGTCAGCCGGCGCCTCCGGGGGTACAGTCGAGGCAATTTCCTCCTCATGGCGCTGTAGCGACGGGAAATCGTCCGGCGTGATCGTCTCCCGCTCCAGAAGGAGGCGTGCACCAGCCTTTAATTCGTCCAGACAGGACTTCAGCAATTGCTTGGCCGTCGTGTACGACTCCTCGATCATGTCGCGGAGGCCATGTCGACCTCGCGCGCCGTGGCTTCCGAATAGTCGCGCGGGTAAAGGCCGGTGCCGTCGCTCAGCCATTGCTGCTTGTGCTCCTCGAACACAACCTGTCCGACCTTGGCGCTCATCCGCGCCCGTTTGCAAACGTGTCGCCTTCAATTGGGAGAGATCATTTGATGGGGAGGCGGCGGTGATGATTGCTTAAAGAGCGTCATCGCCGTCAAAGCTGCGCTGCCATGTCCAGAAATACACTTATACCAACGGCCCTCATGATCGACCGACGTGCGCCCAGTTACGCATGCCGATCGAGGTGATGACGCCCGGTTCGTCGGTGAGTTTGCGCCAGGCGTCGCAGGCGGCATCGACGATGTCGGCGAAGGTCTCGAAGACGCGGTTGGAGAGCCAATTCGATCGCAGATACTGCCAGATCTGCTCGACCGGGTTCAGTTCGGGCGATTTCGACGGCAGGAAGATCAGCGTGACGTTCTTGGGAACCGTGAGATTGCCGGTTGTGTGCCAGCCGGCGCGGTCAAGGAGAAGGACGGCGTGGGCGCCCTTTGCGACCATGGTGGAGATCTCGTCGAGGTGCATCTGCATGGCTTCGGTGCCGATGAAGGGCAGTGCCAGGGCGGCGCCGACGCCACGCGCCGGGCAGATTGCTCCGAACAGGTAGGCGTTCTCGTAGCGCTGGTCTGCGGGCTGGCGTGGCCGCGTTCCACGCCGCGCCCATTGCCGGACGACGCCGTTCTTCTGGCCGATACGGGCTTCGTCCTGAAACCAAATCTCGACCGGTCGCCGCTTCGGCAGGTGTCCGGTGTGAGCGCTCAGGGTCTGGGCAAAGTTTTTTTGAACGCGTCCAGGATCTTGGGATCCTGAGCGGGATGGCGAGGACGCGGGCTGATGTGGGAGAACCCGATCGTCTTCAAGATCTTGCCGACGGTTCGCTCGTGGTAGTCGACGCCGAAGCGTTCGAAGATAACCTTCTTCAGATCGATGCGGCGCCAGCGGACGACGCCGTGGATCGCTCGTTCCGGGCCGGTCTCGACGATCTCGGCGAGTTCGCCCCACTGCGCCTTCGACAGTCGGGGCGGGTTCCCCTTCGAGCGGATGTCGCGCAGGCCGTCGGGCCCGAGTTCGTTGAAGCGGTGGACCCAGTCGCGCAGCGTCTGCCGGTCCATGCCACCGATTCGAGCCGCCTGCTCTCGGTCCATGCCGTCGAGAACCGCCGCCAACGACAGAAGCCGTCGGCTTTGGTTGGCGTGCTTCGAGGCGGCGGCGCGCCGCCGCAGGTCCGAGGCCGAATAGTCCGTCCGAAGCTTCACCGCAGCAGGCATGGCGCGAATCCTCCCCGCGCCATGGAATCAGCCATCCGAAGCCCTGAAAAGCCCCGGTGAGTCAGCCTCCGAGCCCTTTGGTATAAACTCGGTGTCCGTGAAACCGGCAGCAGGCCATTCCAGCGTCATGTAGCGGCGGCACACCGCCCACTCGTCATTCTGCTCGAGCAT
>CALMZV010000030.1 GCA_937870755.1 uncultured Methylocystaceae bacterium | reverse complement strand
GAAATGCGGAGTACGTGCAAGCGTACCGGGGGTTCGAATCCCTCCCTCTCCGCCACTTCGGTATAAGACCGGGAACACTGATTCCCGCCGATTTGCGGTCGCCGCCTGCAATCTGATCCGCCTGCCGAAATTGCTGACGGCGGCGGCGACATAAACCGAGCGCCGCGGCGAAAGCGCCGCGCGCGGCGCGAGCGCCAATCCGGCCAACCCGCGCCGCAGCGCCAAGACTTGGAAAAAAGCGCCGATCCCGACGCCTCGGGAGCCTTTTTCAGCAGCCTGCTAGAAAACTCGGGGCGGTTCGCTCACCCTGATCGCCGCGCGGCCTCCGCCAACTCCTCGATCGACAGGCCGGCTTTGACCCGCCGCACGTTGACCTGGCTCAGCATCAGTCTGTTGAAGGCAATGTCGCGCGAGGACGACAGGACGATCTTCGCAGGGGACGACGCCGCCAGACTTGCTCCACGACGGGAGAGCCTCTCTCTCGATCCTCCTATCCGTCACCAAACAAGGCGAAGCAGCCCCTCGCGGCGTCCCTTGACACGCTTTCTTGACGTCGTCGGGTTGGCCGCCTTTTTCGGCGGAGCGGGTTGGCGGACCGATCGACCGCCATTTTTTTCCTTTTTCGTCGCGCAGTGCGCTCAGTTCGGCCCACCATCTTTCGCATTGCTCGCCGAAACCGGCACCGAGATGGTACAATGCACGCCTTCCGGCGCCAGCGTGTAGAAGGTCTTCGCACTGAGCTGATACGGCAGCGCCTGCTCGATCAGCTCGCGCCCATGCCCTCTTCGATCCGCTGAAAGGCCTGACGGCATCGCCACGCCGCTTTCGCGCCAGTCGATATGAAGCCACGGCTGTCCGTCGTCTCCCGCATGTTCAAGCGACCAGCGGATCGCGAGCCGCCCCGAAGGCTGGGCTAGCATTACAGTTGCATTGATTTTGCAATTCTGACTCCTTGGCGGGCCATGATTCGTGTTTGGGGGTCGTGGGATGTCTGGAGCTTCGATCGAAACGACGCTGGATCTTTGGGCGTCGTCGCTGCGGGATGTGAAGCGACGGATGCGGCCGCTGTTCGGGCAGGCGCGGGTGGCGCGATCGGCGGAGCATTTTCTCGACGGGCTGCTCGGCGAGGAACGGCGTAAGACGGGATGGATGCGGGCGGAGGCGGCCGGCGATCCGGGGCCTTGGCGGCAGCAGGCGATCCTCGGTCGTGCGCGCTGGGACGCCGACGCCTTGCGCGACGTGGCGCGCGACTACGCGCTGGAGACGCTGGCGGACGCGGATGCGGTTCTGGTCATCGACGAAACCGGCTTCCTCAAGCAGGGCAAGGCGTCCTGCGGCGTAGGGCGTCAATACACGGGTTCGGCGGGCAAGATCACGAACTGCCAGATCGGCGTCTTCGGCTGCTACGCCACGCCGCGCGGCCACGCCTTCATCGACCGCGAGCTGTATCTGCCGAAGAGCTGGACGGACGACAAGGCGCGGATGGCGAAAGCGCATGTTCCACAGGAGATCATCACGCGCGTCGACGGGGGCTTTTCGACCAAGCCGGCGCTGGCGTTGGCGATGATCGCGCGGGCGATCGCGGCGAAGGTTCCGTTCTCCTTCGTGGCGGCCGACACGGTGTACGGCGTCGGCGACATCGAAATGGCGTTGCGCCGCGCCGGTAAGGGCTATGTGCTGGGCGTGAAGTCCAACGACGCCTTCCGCTCCTGGGGCAAGCCGGAGCCCGTCGCGGGCGCGGCGAAGGACATCGCCGAAGCCTTGCCGAACGCCGCCTGGCGCCGGCTGTCGGCGGGCGAGGGAACGAAGGGCGAACGTCTCCACGATTGGGCCTATCTTGAGCTCGCCGACCTTGACGCCGGCGACTACGACGCCGCGCTCGAGGGCCAGATATGGACGCGCGGGCTTCTCATCCGGCGCAAGCTCGCCGATGGCGATCTCGCCTTCTTCACGACATGGGCCCCGAAGGGAACCACGATCGAAAAGCTCGCCGCGGTCGAGGGGCGGCGCTGGGCGATCGAGGACAGTTTCGAAACCGCCAAGAATGAACTGGGTCTCGATCACAACGAGACGCGGTCGTGGCATGGGTGGCGTCGGCATGTCTCGCTGGTCATGCTGGCCTTCGCGATGATGGCGACGATCCGCGTGCGCGCCAACGAAGCTGCAATCGCGGCGAACAAGCCGCCCCCAAAAACATTGAGGCGCCGGCGAACGACGCCGAAAGCGCTGATCGCCCGCCGAAAGCCGGGTCTGACCTGATCCGGTGGTCGATGCAGGAAATTCGCCGCATCGCCTCACGCCTCGCGCGCAGACGCATCCATCCCGCCAAAGTCATCGCATGGTCGCTCTGGAGAAGAGCGCATCAAGCTCAAGCAAAGAAGGCTCATCTAAAATCGCAACTGTAATGCTAGGTCACCGACTCATAACGCGCATCCAGATTTTGGCTGAGGCGAGTTTGACG
>CALMZV010000029.1 GCA_937870755.1 uncultured Methylocystaceae bacterium | reverse complement strand
ACGCCGGTTTAGCCGCGAATGCGGCGCCGAGCTGATGCGAGGACGCGCGCGCGGCTTTCGCGCGCGCAAATCAATGCTTCGCGCGCCGACGAAACGCAGCGACCGGCGGCGACGACGCCGGTTTAGCCGCGAATGCGGCGCCGAGCTGATGCGAGGACGCGCGCGCGGCTTTCGCGCGCGCAAATCAATGCTTCGCGCCGACAGTGAATTCGCCGCGCCGCACGCGGTCGGCGAGTTCGGCGGCGAACCGGGCGACGGTTTCCTCGCCGTAGCAGGCGACGAGTTCCTGCAGGCCGGCGGCGATGGCGGCGTCGGCGAAGGATTCGGTGTCGATGCCCGCCATGATCGCTTCGGCGAACGCTTCGTGCACGTAGCACAGCGCCGCGCGGCGGTCTTCGGTCTTTTGCGGATGGTCGAGCAGCGTCGTCATGAGCGTCACCTTATCGGGCCGGCGGGCGATGCGCGATGAAGGTCTTTCTCGAAGGTTAACGCAAACGTTCGATTGCGCGCGTATCGTTAATATGGCGTCACGAACCGCCGTAGCGGTAGCCGATATCGCGCGCGATCCGACCGGCTTCGGCGAGGTAGCGGCCCATGACGGTTTCCGCGTTCGGCGTGCAATGGCTGTAGGCGGCCTCGTAGCCGCGATAGCCGCGATTGTAGGCGCCCGCGAGTTTCTCGCGCGGCGCGGCCTGTTCGGCCTCCATCAATTGCTCCATGCGCTGGCGATAGGATTCGCCGTCGTTGGCGCCGCACAGATCGCGCAGATAGGCGAGCGCGCCGATCAGTTCGGCCAGGCGCAGCATCTGCGCCTCGTAGGGCGGCTTGTCGGGCAGGGGAGCCGGATCGGCCGGCTGCTGGGGCGCCGGCGCGGGCTTCTTGGCCGGCGCCTTCTGCGCCTGCGCGGGCGCGAGCGCGAACGCGAACGCCAGAGCGAGCGCGAGGCGTTTCACGGACAGGCCTTCGCGATCTCGGCCGCCTGCGCGAGAGTGCGGCGCAGGGAGGGCGTGGTCGGCAGGTCGCCGAGCGCGAGCGGGTCCACCCAGCGCACGTCGCCGGCCTCCGGCCCCGCGCACGGCTCGCCGGACACCCAGCGCCCGACGAACGAGGCGACGACGAAATGGTGGCGCACGCGGCCCTCCTCGTCGTGGTCGATGCGCTCGACATGGCGGTTGAAGCCGACGATGCGCGCCGCAACGCCCACTTCCTCCATCAGTTCGCGCAGCGCGGCTTCCTCCACCCGTTCGCCCACTTCCACCAGCCCGCCCGGCAGCGACCAGACGCCAGCGCCGGGCGGCCTGGTGCGGGTGGCGATCAGCGCGCGGTCGCCGCGAAACACCGCGACGGAGGCCGCCAGAATCGGCCGCGCCGGATACATCCGGTCGCTCACGGATAGAGCCTCGTCTTGCTCCAGGGGCCTTCGGGCGCGGCGCGGCGATAGTCGATTCGCTCGTGCAGGCGGAACGGCCGGTCGGACCAGAACTCGAACTGCACCGGCAGAATGCGGAAGCCGTACCAGTGCGGCGGGCGCGGTATGTCGCCGAGCGCGTATTTGGCCGCCAGCCTGGCGACCGCGGATTCGAGCGCGAACCGGCTTTCGAGCGGGCGCGACTGCTGGCTTGCCCAGGCGCCGATGCGGCTGTCGCGCGGGCGCGAGGCGAAATAGGCGTCCGATTCCGCCTCGCTCACCCGCTCCACCGGGCCGCGCACGCGCACCTGCCGGCGCAGGCTCTTCCAGTGGAAGAGCGCCGCCGCCTTGCCCGCGCCGGTCAACTCGCGCCCCTTGGCGCTTTCGGCGTTGGTGTAGAAGACGAAGCCCCGCGCATCGACCGCCTTCATCAGCACCATGCGCGAATTGGGCAGGCCGTCTGCGTCGACGGTCGACAGCGCCATCGCCTCCGGATCGTTGATTTCCCTGGCGCGGGCCTCGGCGAACCAGGTCTCGAACAGGTCGAACGGCTCGTTGGGTTCGGCAAGGTCACCAGCCGTTAACGGCTGTTGGTGAAAATCCATTCGTTCTTTCTTCCCTGGGTGATCGTTTTGCGTACCCGTGGTCTCGATTTTTTGGACATTACAGGGCGCGTTCCGCGCTCCAAAGCCTTTTCGAAGGCTCTCGCCGCGCTCGCCGTCGCGTTCGGCGCGCCGCTCGCCGGCGGCTGCGCCATTTCCATTCCCGTTCCGGGCCTCTCCTCGCAGGCCGCCGAGGACGTGACCGGCTCGATCGCCAAGCCCGTCACGTCGCTGTCCCGCAAGCTGGAGGTCGAGGACTGGCGCCGCGCGCGCGCCGCGCTGGGCGTGGCGCTCGATCCGCAGTCCAACGGCGCGGCCGCCAAATGGGACAATCCCGAAAGCGGCCTCAACGGCGCGTTCCAGCCGGTGGGTCTGCCCTATCCCGCCGACGGTCTCGTGTGCCGCGCCTTCGTCGCCCATGTCGACGGCCGGAAGGGGCGCGAGGATCTGCAGGGCGCCGCCTGCAAGGAAGGCGCGGGCGAGTGGGACGTGAGGGACGTGCGCCCGTTCAGGCGCGCCTGATCTCGCGCTGGAGTTCGTCCGGCGAGACGATCGGCAGCCCGCACACGCCATTTTCGCAGACATAGGCCGCGGCCGCGCCGGCGACCGGCGTGCGCCCGTGGGCGGGGCTCGCCGCCGGCCAGTCGGCGCCGTCGCGCGTGACCATGGCGCTGATGGCCGGGTCGGCCGCCGCGCGCGCGATCCGCGCCAGCCTCTCGCCATCGTCGCCCGCGATCACGACCAGCCGTCCGCGCGCCATGTTGTCGGCCGCCGTCAGCAGCGTCGGACTCATGGGCAACTGGTCGCGCGCGCCGGAGAAGGCCGCGAGCGCCCGTTCGGCGGCGATGCGCCAACCGTCCTCGCCCGTCAGCCGCCACAACAGCGTGAGCGCCTGCGCCATCTGCCCCGCGCCGGCGGGCGTGGCGTTGTCGCGCGCGTGGCGCGGCCGCGCGCCCGGCGTGTCGGTCGCATCTCGCGAGACGAGATAGAAGCCGCCGTCCCCGGCGCCGAACAGATCCTCCGCGCGCCGCGCCAGCTCGGCCGCACGGTCGAGAAAGCGCCGCTCTCCGCCTGCCTCGAACAGCGCGAGGGCGGCGAGCGTCATGGCGGCGCAATCGTCGAGCTGGCCGGCGGCCGACACGCGGCCCCGCCAGGCGTGCGCCAGATCGCCGGCTTGGTCCTTCAGGGTCGCATCGACGGCGTCGAACGCTTCGCGCGCGGCCGCGAGCCAGTCCGGTTCGTCGAAGACGCAGGCGGCCTTCGCGAGCGCGGCGATCGTCAGCCCGTTCCAGTCGGCGAGAACCTTGTCGTCGCGCGCGGGTTTCGGGCGGCCTTCGCGCAGGGCGAACAGTTTCGCGCGGGCGGCGGCGAGCCGCGCCTCGGTCGCCGCGTCGCCGGGCGGAGTCACGCGCCGCAAGACCGTTCGGCCTTCCCAGTTGCCGCCGGGGCGCACGTCGTAGGCGTCTTTGAACAATGCCGCTTCCGGCCCCAGCGCGGCATCGATCTCCTCGGCGCGCCAGGTGTAGAAAAGACCTTCCTCGCCGTCCTGGTCGGCGTCCTGCGCGGCGGCGAAGGCGCGTCCGGCGGGGGTCTGCGCGCGCATCTCGCGCATCAGCCAGTCGACGGTTTCGCGCGCGCGCGCGGCGAACAGCGGCGTCGGCGCATCGGCATGGGCGCGCGCGAGAAGTTCGAGCGCCTGCGCGTTGTCATAGAGCATCTTCTCGAAATGCGGCGCCAGCCATTCGGCGTCCACGCTGTAGCGCGCATAGCCGCCGCCCAGATGATCGTAGACGCCGCCTTCGCTCATCGCCGCGAGCAATCCGCGCACGGCCTCGCGCGCGTCCACGTCGCGGGCGCGGAAATATTCGTTCCACAGAAAGCGGAAGATCGGCATGTTCGGAAATTTCGGCGCCCCGCCGATGCCGCCGTGATCGCGGTCGACGATGCGCGAGAAGGCGTGCGCCGCGCGCGCCAGATCGCTCGCCTCGATCGCCGCGCCCGCCTGCGAGGCGGAAAGTTCGGCCAGGTGCGCGCCGACCGCTTCGGCGTTGCGGCCGATCTGCTCGCGCTGCGTGCGCCAGGCGTGATCGATGGCGTGGCACACCTGTTTGAAAGACGGCTTGCCCCAGCGCGCGGCGGGCGGAAAATACGTGCCGCCCCAGAACGGCGCGCCGTCGGGCGTGGCGAACATGGTCAGCGGCCAGCCGCCCTGTTCGCCCATCGCGTGCAGCGCGCTCATGTAGATGTGGTCGATGTCGGGCCGCTCCTCGCGGTCGATCTTCACGCATACGAACAGATCGTTCATCAGCGCGGCCGTTTCGGCGTCTTCGAAACTTTCGTGCGCCATCACATGGCACCAGTGACAGGCCGCATAGCCGATGGAGACGAGCAGCGGCCGGTCGCGCCGTCGCGCCTCCTCCAGCGCCGCCGGCCCCCAGGGTCGCCAGTGCACGGGGTTGTCCGCATGCTGAAGGAGATAGGGCGAAGTTTCGCGTGCGAGCAGGTTGGTCATACTGGCAACATAAGCGCGTGCGCGCGAATTGCACGGCCCCTCTCCCCGCGAGCGGGGAGAGGGGAGGCGGGCGTCTCACTCCACCTTGATCGGATCGCCGAACAGTTGCCACCGCTCGCCGTTGAAGCGCTGGGTGCGGAACGTGTCGTAGGTGGCGTAATTGGTCGGCGACACGTTTATCGTCACGCCCGGCAGCAGCAGCGGCAGCGTCAGGCCTTTGATATTGGTGGCCTGTTTCAGAACGTTGGCGCGCGTCAGATCGTCGCCCGCGTTCTTCAGGATATGCGCCGTGAACTGCGCGATGGTGTAGCCGAACAGGTTGCCGCTGTTGAGCGGGTCGGAATCCTTCATCCATTCGGCCATGAACTTCTTGTATTCGAGCATGCCGGGATCGTTGGCCCAGCTCGGATCGCTGGCTTCCTTCAGAACGGTGGCGGTGATGATGCCCTTGGCGTTCTCCACGCCCGCCGGCACGAGCGTCTGCGCGCGCGAGGCGGCGACGGAGGAGATGTAGAAGGCTGGCTTCCAGCCCAGTTCCGCCACCTTGCGGATCGCCTGCGCGCCGAATTTCGGCGTCGCCATCATGAAGAGCGTGTCCGCGCCCGAGCTTTTCAGCTGGATGACCTGGGAGTCGACGGTCGGATCGGCTGTTTCGTAGGTCTGCTCCTTCACCACATTCTTCACCAGCGCGCCCAGCCCCTCCTTGAACCCGCGCACGTAGTCGCGGCCGGCGTCGTCGTTCTGCGAGAGGATGGCGATCCTGGCGTTGGGATTGGTCGCTACGACATGCTTGCCGTAGACGCGGCCTTCATAGGTGTAGTTCCACACGCCCGGCGTGGTCCACGGGAAGTTCTTCGGATCATTCCACTTGGCCGCGCCCGTCGAGACGAGAATTTGCGGCACTTTCGCCTGGTTGAGATATTTGTGGACGGCCGCGTTCGTCGCCGTGCCGATGGTGTTGACCAGCGCCAGCACGCCTTCCGATTCCACCAGCTTGCGGGTCTGCTCCACGGTCTTGGGCGGGCTGTAGGCGTCGTCGAGCGAGATGAGATTGACCTTGCGCCCGTTGATCCCGCCCTTGGAATTGATCATGGCGAAATAGGCCACCTCCGCCTTGCCCTGCGTGCCGTAGGCCGAAGCCGGGCCGCTGTAGGGCATGGTCTGGCCGAGCTTGATCTCGGTGTCGCTGGCGCCGGTGTCGTATTTCTTCTGCGCGAACGCTGGCTGGGCCGCGACGGCGATCAGCGCGCCGGCGGCGAGCATCTGGATAGTCTTCATCTGAGCGTTTCCTCGTTGGTCGTCTTGCGAAACGAACGCATCCGCCTCGTTGGCGACGCCGGCCCGCCTCTGCGTGCGGTTGGACGTCGCCCTGCCATTGAAGGCGTTCGCGCCGGCGCCGGCAAGGGCGCGGCCCATGCGGCTTGCGCAGGCGGCGCCGGCGCCCCACATAGGGCGTGATGAAAGACAGGGGCGCGGCGCTTCGGGCTGCGCCCGCATGGGCTTGAAAATATGCGCGATCCCTATTCGGTTCTTGGCGTTTCCAAGGGCGCGTCCGCCGACGAGATCAAGAAGGCGTTTCGCAAACTCGCCAAGAAGCACCATCCCGACCAGAACAAGAACGATCCCAAGGCGCAGGAGAAGTTCGCCGAGGTCAACGCCGCCTACGAGATCGTCGGCGACGAGAAGAAGCGCGGCCAGTTCGACCGCGGCGAGATCGACGCCGAGGGCAAGCCGAGAGGGTTCGAGGGATACGGGGCCGGCGGGCCGGGCGGGTTCCGGCGATCGGGACCGGGCGGCGAATCCTACGAGTTCCACTTCGGTCAGGGCGGGCCCGGCGGCCCGTTCGCCGGGGGTGGCGGAGGCGGCGGGTTCAGCGCCGGCGACATTTTTTCCGAACTGTTCGGCGCGCGTGGACGCGCCCGCGCCCAGCAGCCGACCAAGGGCGAGGATCTCGCCGCGAGCGTTCTTGTGTCGCTCGAGGACATCGCCGGCGCCGGGAAGGTCCATGTCGTCATGCCCAACGGCAAGACGCTGGAAGTGAAGATTCCCCCCGGCGTCGAGGACGGACAACAGATTCGCCTGCGCGGGCAGGGCCAGCCCAACCCCTACGGCGGCGAGCCCGGCGACGCCATCGTCACGCTGAAGATCGCGCCCCACAAGCTGTTCAAGGTGGAAGGCCGGGACCTGCGCGCCGAACTGCCCGTCACGCTTTACGAGGCTGCGCTCGGCGGCAAGGTGGACGCGCCGACGCTCGAAGGCCGGGTGGAATTGTCGGTGCCGCCCAATTCGTCGTCCGGCCGCGTGTTGCGGCTGCGCGGCAAGGGGTTGTCGCGGCCGGACGGTGGGCGCGGCGATCTCTATGTCGCGCTGAAGATCGTGTTGCCCGAGACGCCGGACGGCGAACTCGACGCGCTCATGCGCAAATGGCGCGCCGACAAGCCCTACAACCCGCGCAGGAGCTGACGGTGGGCGGAACCATCGACGGAAGGCCGGGTTGCGTCCGCAGGGTTCCGCGATGGTCGTCAGAAGTCTTCAGTTCGCCGCCATTGTCCTGAGCGCGCTCGCGCTCGTGCCTTCGGGCGCGCATCTGGCCGCGCTGCCCAACAAGATCGATCTCGCACAGACCGACTATTTCATCGTCCAGAACGTCTATTCGGGATGGGCGATGTTCGGCGCGGTCTGGTTCGCGGCTCTTGCCGCCAACGTCGCTCTGGCGATCGGCGTGCGCGCCGAACCCGCGCCGTTCCGGCTCGCCACCGGCGCCGCGCTTTGTTTCGTCGCGATGTTCGCGATCTTCTTCATGTGGACGCTTCCGGCGAATCAGGCGACCGCCAACTGGACGGCGCTTCCCGAGCACTGGCGAACGCTCAGGCGCGACTGGGAATTTTCGCACGCCGTCAACGCCGTGATCGCCTTTTGCGCGCTGTGCTTGTGCGTGCTGTCGACGACGATGTGGCGGCGCCCGGCCGGCAAGGGGACCCAGGCGACCTAGCGTCCGAGCGTTTCGGCCAGCGAATCGAGCCGCGCGCGCGAAATGGGTCCGGCGAGCGCATGGTCGAAACCGTCCGCCCGCCATGCGCGCGCCGCGATCTCGCCGCCGCTGGCGGAGGTCGGCGGCGCCCCCAGCGCGGGCTCGACCACGAGCGCTATCCGCGCCCGGTCGCCCGTTTCGTACAGGAGAAAGGCCGCGGGCCGGTCCGCGCCGGGCGTCACGCGCGCGCCGACGAGCCGCGCGCCCGCCATCTCCGGCGTCCTGGCCAGGCCCGTCCGCTTCATCAGCCACTCGCCGAGAGAGGGATCGCCGGCCGCGATCTCCACCGCATGGGTCGGGTCGTTGGCGTAGGCGCGCCAGGCCGCGATCGCCCGCTGGGCCACGCCCGCCGGCTCGACCGTCGCCACGGCGACCGCGGGCGCGGGTTCGAGGCGCGGAGCGGTGGCGATCTCGCGCGCCAGCACGATCGCCGCGCCGATGGCGAAGGCGGCCGCGATCATCACCATCGCGGTGGCGTTCGCGCTGCGCTGGCGCTGGCGGCGCGCAGGGGTGCGGAAGTCGGAGTCGCGGATGGCGTCCTCGGCGGGCGGGAGCGTGCGCACGGCCGGCTGCGGGCGAAAGGCGCTGGCGGGCGGAAACAGCCGGCGGATCGCCTCGTTCTGCGAGCGCCATGCGGCGACGCGCACGGCGACCTCCGGCCGTTCGGCGAGCCATTGGGCGACTTCGCGCCGCCGCGCCTCCGGCAGCTCGCCGTCGACGAAAGCGTGCAGATCCCGATCGGCGATGGTCATGCGACGATCTACTTCACCAGACGCAGGTAATTGGGCCGGCGCGGCGGGGCGACCGGCTGGCCGCAATCGAGGCGCGCGCGCGCCCGCATCACCCGTTCGGCGAACATCCGTGGCGCGATGTCGAGCGCGCGGGCGGCCTCCTCGTAGGAAAATCGCGCGAGCGCCACCAGAAGCAGCGCCTCTTTGTCCTCCAGCGGCAGCCGCTCCACCCGGCGGGCGAAATCCTCGGCGCGGCGCAGCGGGGCGTCGTCCTCCCGCTTGGGCGGGGCGGCGAGCGCGCGTCGCCGGTTGAGCCGGATCAGTTCCCGATAGAGCCGTTCGCGCGGGGTGAGGCCGGCCTGTTCGGTCGTTTCGTCGGCGGCGACGATGGCGCCGGCCGTCAGTTCGTCGACCGCCCAGGCGCCGGCGGCGCCGGCGAGCGCGCCGGCGAAACGCGCCAGTTCCCCGGTGCGGGGGTCGATTGACGTAACAGGGTCTTCGACCATGATCGGGCTGGGTCCGAAATTTATGAACAACTCGATAATAATCATAGGGGCCGATCATGGCGGGGGCGAGTCAAATCCTGCCGCGTTTCCCCGCTGTCCCCAGCGCATGCGGCGCCGCGGCAAGCCTCGCGCAAGCTCGCCGCGCGTGCGGCGCGGCGCGACCGAGCCTTGCGCTCGGCGCCGCCAGCGCTTAAACGGCTGATAATCCTTCCTGCTCGTTTCAGCCGTATCCGGACGCCAATGACGCAAACCCAGTCCGCCGTTTCTCCTCTATCCGGCGTGCTCGCCGGCCGGCGCGGCCTCATCATGGGGCTCGCCAACCAGCGCTCCATCGCGTGGGGCATCGCCAAAGCCGCGCGCGACGCCGGCGCCGAACTCGCCTTCACCTATCAGGGCGACGCGCTCGAAAAGCGCGTGCGCCCGCTGGCCGCCGAACTCGGCGGCCATGTGGTGGGCCAATGCGACGTGACCGACGAGGCGAGCCTCGACGCCGTGTTCGAGGAAGTCCGCAAACTGTGGGGCAAGCTCGATTTCGTGGTCCACGCCATCGCCTTTTCCGACAAGGACGAGCTGACGGGCCGCTACATCGACACCAGCGCCCGGAACTTCAATACCTCGCTGTTCATCTCCTGCTATTCGTTCACGGCGGTCGCCCAGCGCGCCGAGAAGCTGATGGGCGAGGGCGGCTCGATGCTGACCCTCACCTATTACGGCGCGGAAAAGTGGATGCCGCACTACAACGTGATGGGCGTCGCCAAGGCGGCGCTCGAAGCGAGCGTGCGCTATCTCGCCGCCGATCTCGGCGAGAAGCAGATTCGCGTGAACGCCATCTCGGCCGGTCCGATCAAGACGCTCGCGGCCTCCGGCATCGGCGACTTCCGCTACATTCTCAAGTGGAACGAATACAACGCGCCGATGCGCCGCACCGTCACGATCGAGGAAGTGGGCGAGAGCGCGGTCTATCTGCTGTCGCCGATGTCGCGCGGCGTGACGGGCGAAATCCTGCACGTGGATGCGGGCTATCACGTCGTCGGCATGAAGAACCCGACCGCGCCCGACATCACCAAGGAGTGAGAGGCGGTAACGGACCGTTATCCATGTCCGTTTGCAAGCCCTTTAGCTTAAGCGCGCCTTAACCCGCTCGCCGCGATTGTCGCTTTCGGACCGCGTGCGGCGCGGCGGGAGTGAAGCGTATGTTCGAGCGTATCGAAGAGGAATTGCGTTACGAGTTGCTCGCGGTGGCCGGCCGCCAGGACGCACGCGAGTTGCAGAAAATGCTCTATCGGCGCCTCGGCGTCGCAGCGGTGGCGGATGCGCTTGAGATCGACGCGGCGACCGTCGAGGAGGCGCATCGCGCCGAGGAGCCGGCGGGGGTGCGCGCGGCCGCCTGAAGCTGCGCAAATCCGCCGCAATCGCTGGATAGCAGAGCGCGATGATCACACGGCGCGGCGTTTTGATGGGGGCTGGCGGTCTTGCGCTTGGCGCAACGGGTCTCGCCTCCTACGCCTTCGCCATCGAGCCGGGCTTCATGCTCGGGGTCACGCGCTACCGGCTTCGGCCGGCCGGCTGGCCGCAGGGCCTCAGGCTCAGGGTCGTCCTCATCGCCGACATCCACGCCTGCGAGCCCTACATGGGGCCGGGGCGCATCGGCCGCATCGCACGGCTCGCCAATTCGCTCGAGCCCGACCTGTTCGCGCTGCTCGGCGACTTCAACGGCGGCCACCGGTTCGTCACCGCGCAGGTCCTGCCCGAGCAATGGGCCGAGGCGCTCGACGTGTTGAAGGCGCCGCTCGGCGTGCATGCGGTGCTCGGCAATCACGACTGGTGGCACGGCCCCGTTCCCGGCACCCGCTCGCAGGACGCCGAACCCATCCGTCGCGCGCTGAAGGCGATGGGCGCGCGCCTCTACGAGAACGACGCGCTGCGGCTGGAAAAGGACGGACATGCGTTCTGGCTCGCCGGCCTCGGCGACCAGATGGCGCGCAAGAACGGTCGCCATTCGTTCCGCGGCCTCGACGACCTGTCGGGCACGCTGCGGCTGGTGAAGGACGATGCGCCGGTCGTGCTGATGGCGCACGAGCCGTTCGTGTTCCCGCGCGTGCCGGACCGGGTGTCGGTCACGCTCTGCGGCCACACCCACGGCGGGCAGGTGAACCTGCCGATTTTCGGCCCCGTCGTCGCCGAAAGCCGCATGGCGCCGGAACTGATCTACGGCCATCATCAGGAGGGCGCGCGCCACCTCGTCGTCTCGGCGGGGCTTGGCGAATCCATCGTGCCCGTGCGCTTCATGCGCCCGCCGGAACTGGTGGACGTGACGATCGAGGCGCCCGACGCCATCGCCTGAGCGCCGTATCGACAGGACCGCCTCTAGAACAACACCACCGAGCGGATCGACTTGCCCTCGTGCATCAGGTCGAACGCGGTGTTGATCTGATCGAGCGGCATGGTGTGCGTGATCAGGTCGTCGATGTTGATCTTGCCGTCCATGTACCAGTCGACGATCTTCGGCACGTCCGTGCGTCCGCGCGCGCCACCGAAGGCCGAGCCCTTCCACACGCGCCCGGTGACGAGCTGGAACGGTCGCGTCGAAATCTCCGCGCCCGACGGCGCGACGCCGATGATGACGCTTTCGCCCCAGCCGCGATGGCAGCATTCGAGCGCCTGGCGCATCGTCGTCGTATTGCCGATGCATTCGAACGAGAAATCCGCGCCGCCGCCGGTGATGTCGATCAGCGCCTCCACCACCTTGTCGCGGCCGACCTCGTCCGGATTGACGAAATGCGTCATGCCGAATTTCTTCGCCATCTCCGCTTTCGCCGGATTGAGATCGACGCCGACGATTCTGTCCGCGCCCACCATCCGCGCGCCCTGGATGACGTTGAGCCCGATGCCGCCGAGCCCGAACACCACGACATTCGCGCCGGGCCACACTTTCGCGGTGTAGACGACCGCGCCGATCCCGGTCGTGACGCCGCAGCCGATGTAGCAGATCTTGTCGAACGGCGCGTCCTTGCGCACTTTCGCGACCGCGATTTCCGGCAGCACCGTGAAATTCGAGAAGGTCGAGCAGCCCATGTAGTGGAACACCTCGGCGCGCGCGCCCACGCTCTCGCAGGAAAAGCGCGACGTGCCGTCCGGCATCAGGCCCTGGCCCTGCGTCGCGCGGATGGAGGTGCAGAGGTTGGAGCGTTGCGACAGGCAGGTTTTGCACGCGCGGCACTCGGGCGTGTAGAGCGGAATGACGTGATCGCCGACCGCCACGCTCGTCACCCCGGCGCCGATCTCGCGCACGATTCCCGCGCCCTCGTGGCCGAGAATGGCGGGGAACTTGCCTTCCGAATCGAGGCCCGAGAGAGTGTAGGCGTCGGTATGGCACACGCCCGTCGCCATGATCTCGACGAGAACCTCGCCGGGCTTTGGCCCCCCGATCTCCACCGTCTCGATGGTGAGCGGCTTGTTGGCTTCCCATGCGACGGCCGCGCGGCTTTTCATGTCTTCCTCCCGAGCGCGCAGGCGCGCCGACAAAAAACGACGCCGCGCACAACGCGGCGTCGCCAGTCTAGCTTCAAATCGTCATTCGTAAATCGCGGCTACCGCACGATCACCTTCGCGCCGACCTTCGTGCGGTTGTAGAGATCGACCACGTCCACGTTGCGCATGCGGATGCAGCCGGACGAAGCCTCGCGGCCGATCGTTTCCGGCTCGTTGGTGCCGTGGATGCGGTAGAGCGTGTCCTTGTTGCCCTGGTAGAGATAGAGCGCGCGCGCGCCGAGCGGATTGTCGGGGCCGCCGTCCAGACCGCCGGCGACCGGCTTGAGGTGCGGCCAGCGTTCGAGCATTTCCTTCGGCGGAATCCAGCGCGGCCATTCGGCCACCCGCCCGACCGTGGCGTTCCCGGTCCAGCCGAAAGCTTCCGCCCCCGTCGCCACGCCGTAGCGGATGGCCTTGCGGTTCGGCTGCACGAAATACAGCAGCTTGTCGCGCGTATCGACCACGATCGTGCCGGGCGCCTCGCCGGTCGGGTCGTCCACCTCGTAGCGTTCGAAATTGAGATCGACCTCGTGCGTCGGAACCTTGGCGATCAGGTCCGCGTCGCGCGCCGAAAGCTGCGGGGATGGGACCGCCTTGTAATTGCAGCCGGCGAGCGCGAACGCGCCGAGACCGAGCGCGGCGAGGCGGAAGATGGCGTGCGGCATGAAGCGGTCCCGATGAGATGCTGCGTCGTTTTGACCCGCGCGGCGGCGTTTGGCAATGGTTTTGCCGCAATTGCCCGGATTTCCGCCAGGTTTCGTGGCGCGGGCGCCACGCCGATACGACCGACGTAGGACTGGACACTTGCCATCGCCTGCGCCTTATTCGCCCGCGGACGGACAATCCGCGCGCAGGCGCGTGGGGGAGCTTGGGCTTTGAGCACACTCATCATATCGCATCGCGCGTGTCTGGATCATGACATGGGGCCGGAACATCCCGAACGGCCCGACCGGATTCGCGCCATCGAGCGCATTCTGGAGCACGAGCGGTTTCAGGGCCTGGTGCGCGAGCAGGCGCCGCAGGTCGCGCGCGAGGCGATCCTGCGCGCCCACCCGCAGGCCTATCTTGAAGCCCTCGAACGCACCGCGCCCAAGAACGGCGTCGTCGAGCTCGACGGCGACACGTCCATGATGCCCGCCACCATGCCGGCCGCGCTGCATTCGGCAGGCGGCGCGGTGCTGGCGGTGGACGAGGTGATGACCCGCAGGGTCGGCAATGCGTTTGTCGCAACGCGCCCGCCCGGCCACCACGCCGAACGCGCGACGCCGATGGGCTTCTGCTTCTTCAACAACGCCGCCATCGCCGCTCGCCATGCGCAGGCCGCGCACGGCGCCCAGCGCATCGCGATCATGGATTTCGACGTGCACCACGGCAACGGCACGCAGGACATTTTCTGGTCCGATCCGACGGTCATGTACACGTCCACGCACGAAATGCCGCTGTACCCAGGTACCGGCGCGATGAACGAGCGCGGCGAATACGACACCATCGTCAACGCGCCGCTGCGCGCCGGCGACGGTTCGGAACAGTTCCGCGAGGCGATGGACCTGGTCATCCTCCCGCGCATCGACGAATTCCATCCCGACCTCATCATCATCTCCGCCGGGTTCGATGCGCATCGGCTGGACCCGATGGCCAACATCCGCCTCGTGGAAAGCGACTACGCCTGGGCCACGCGCCGGCTGATGGACATCGCCGACCGGCATGCCGGCGGGCGCGTCGTCAGCCTGCTGGAAGGCGGCTACAGCCTCGACGGTCTCGCCCGCTCCACCGCCGCGCACGTCATGAGCCTGATGGGCGCCTGAGCGCGCGGCTGCGGGAGCGCCCTGCGCGCCTCACGGCGTCCGCACGCGCCGCGCCGGAACGCCGGCGACCGTCGCGCCGGCCGCAACGTCGCGCGTGACGACGGCGCCGGCGCCGACAATGGCGTCGTCGCCGATGCGCGCCCCCGGCAGCACGATCGCGCCCGCGCCGATCCATACATTGCGCCCGATGACGATGGCGCGGCCCAATTCGGCGCCCTCGCGTCGCGCGCGCGGATCGCGCGGATGATCGGCGGTGAGGATCTGCACGCCCGGACCGATTTGCGTATCGTCGCCGATCTCGACCGGCGCCACGTCCAGCACGACGCAGTTGAAGTTGAGAAACACGCGCCGGCCGAGCCGGATGTTGTAGCCGTAGTCGCAATGGAACGGCGCGCGCACCATCGCCCCGTCGCCGGCCGCGCCGAGCCCCGCGCGCAGCAGCGCGAGCGTTTCGGCGTGCGGCCGGTCGCCCTGCGCGTTGAACCGGTCCATCCATACGGTCGCCGCGCGCCGTTCGGCGGTCAGCTGCGCATCGCCGGCGCGGTAGAGTTCGCCCGCCAGCATCTTCTGCTTTTCGCTGCGCATCGCGCTCACCCCGTCCGGCGAATGGCCGCCAGTCCCACGCCGGCGGCGAAATAGGCGGTCGCCGCCAGCCGGTTGCGCAGCCGCCCGCGCGCCGCCAGCAGGCCGCGCGCCTTGAGCGCGGCGAGCGCCCACAGACTGTCGATCGACACGGCGACGATGAGGAACGTCGCCGACATGACCGCCAGTTGCGGCGCCAGCGGCGCCTCGCGCGTCACGAATTGCGGAAAGAAGGCGATGTAGAACAGCAGCGTTTTCGGATTGGTCGTCGACACGAGAAAGGCGCGCGTGAAAATCGCGCGGCCGCTGCGCGGGTCGGGCGGCGTGCGCGTCAGATCGAGCGCGGGCGCGCGCCACGTTTCGAACGCCGCGTAGAGCAGATAGGCCACGCCCGCCCAGCGCAGCCAGTCGAACGCCTGCGCCAGCAGCGAGAGCGCGCTCGTCATACCGAATGCGGTGAGAGCGAGTTGCGGAATCTGCCCGCAGCTCGCCGCCGCCACCGTCAACATGCCGTGACGCCGGCCGTAGGCGACGGAATTGGCGACGATCAGCGCGACGTTCGGCCCCGGCGTGGCGATAAGCAGCGCCGAGGCGGCGACGAACGCGAGGTAGAGGCCGGGCGTCACCGCGTGATCACGCGACGCCTTCCACGCCCGCGATCTCGATGCCGAAGCCGGACAGTCCGACATAGGTCATCGGCGTCGAGGTGCGCAGGCGGATCGAACTCACGCCGAGGTCTTTCAGAATCTGCGCGCCGAGCCCCACGTCCAGCCAGTGGCGCGTGCGCTTCTGCTCCGAATCGTCGTCCTTCTTTTCGTCCGTCACCACGTTCACCGGCACGCCGGCCGTGCCGTCGCGCAGATAGACCAGCACGCCGCGCCCCTCGCGCTTGAACTGTTCGAGCGTCTTGCGCAGCGTGTCGGAGCCCCCGAACACATCGCCCATGATCTCGCCGCGATGCAGTCGCGCCGGCACATTGCGCCCGTCGCCGAGCGGCCCCTGCACGAGGGCGAAATGCTGCACGGGGTCGAACGGCGTCTTGTAGCAATAGAGCGTCATCTCGCCGGCGAACGTCTGCACCTGCCGCACGGCCACGCGCTCCACCAGCTTTTCGCGCGCTTGCCGATAGGCGATCAGTTCGGCGACCGATATGCGCTTGAGTTTGTATTTGGCCGCGAACTCGTCGATCTGCTTGCCGGCCATCACCGTGCCGTCGTCGTTGGCGAGTTCGCAGATCACGCCCACCGGCGGCAGCCCGGCGAGCCGGCAGAGATCGACGGCCGCTTCGGTATGGCCGGAGCGCATCAGCACGCCGCCCTCGCGCGCGATGAGCGGAAACACGTGGCCCGGCCGCACGAAATCGGCCGCGCCCATATTGCCGTTGGCGAGCGCGCGCACGGTGTTGGCGCGCTGCTCGGCGGAAATGCCGGTGGTGAGCCCGTGGCGCACGTCCACCGTGATGGTGAAGGCGGTGCCGAGCGGCGCGTCGTTGGCCGCCACCATCGGCGACAGATGCAGGCGGCGCGCGTCCTCCAGCGTCAGCGGCGCGCAGACGATGCCGCAGCAATGGCGGATGATGAAGGCCATTTTCTCCGGCGTGGTCAACGCGGCGGCCATCACCAGATCGCCCTCGTTCTCGCGGTCGTCGTCGTCGGTCACGACCACGATCTCGCCGCGCGCGATGGCGTCGATCGCCTCGCGCACGGCGCTCGCGCCATGGTCGCTGTCGCCTGGGCCGGACGCCGTCTCCAGCGCGCCGGGGGGCAGGGGACTGTCGAGATATTCGGAGATGGCGCGCAATTCGCGCACCTTAAGCTCACGTTTTCCTTGCAAAAGCCGCGTTGCTTGCGCACGGTCGACGCCGAGAGCCTGGGCGAGTCCGGCTTGTGTGCGGCCCGGCTTTTCGAGACCTTTTCTGATCCAGTCGAGAATGTTGATTTCCTGCGCCATGACAAGCCTCCGGACGGCTATTATGAGATTATCGCAACGCCGGCGCAAGCTGAGTGTTGCGGTTTTGGCGACGTTGGGCGTTGTGGGCGGGAGCGCAGGGGCGCAGGCGGCGCCGTGCGGCAGGGTCGAGCATCTGGGCGCGGCTTTCACCGTCTGCGCGTTCGACCCGGCCAGGACCGACATCCGGCTGTTCCTCAGGGATGCGAAAGGCGATGTCTACGGCGGGTTCGACCGGCTGGCCGACGACGTCGCCGCCCAGGGCGGCGCTCTCGCCTTCGCCATGAACGGCGGCATGTATCAGCCCGACTATTCGCCCGTCGGCCTTTATGTGGAGAAGGGGCGGGAGTTGCGGCCCATCAACCGGCGCGCGGGCGCCGGCAATTTCGCCATGAAGCCGAACGGCGTGTTCTGGACGCGCCCCGGCGCCGCCGGCGTGGCGGAAACCGGCAAATATATCGGCCTCAACCCGCGGCCCGAATACGCCACGCAGTCCGGTCCCATGCTGGTGGTCGGCGGCAAGCTGCACCCCAAGATCCACGAGGACGGCACATCCGAGAAAACCCGCAACGGCGTCGGCCAGTGCGAGGACGGTCTCTTGCGGTTCGCGATCTCGGAAAGCGCGGTCACGTTCTACGCCTTCGCCACGCTGTTTCGCGACACGCTGAAGTGCAACGACGCGCTGTTTCTGGACGGCTCCGTCTCCTCGCTCTACGCGCCCGCGCTCAAGCGCAACGACGGCTGGAAGCCGATGGGGCCGATCATCGGCGTGGTCGAGGGGTTGAGGAAATAGCGTTCATTCCGCCGCGCGCGCCTGTTCGACGACTTCCTCCGTCCAAACCTCGAACGATGCGAGGTTGTGCGGACCGAACGAATTCACCAGAGGAACGTCCGTCGCGTCGCGCCCGCGCGCGATCAGAATTCGGCCGATGCGCGGCGCGTTGTGGCGCGCGTCGAACGTATGCCAGGCGCCGTCGAGAAAGACCTCGAACCATGCGTTGAAATCCATCGGCGCCGGGTTCGCCGGCGCGCCGATGTCGCCGAGATAGCCGTTGCAGTAGCGTGCGGGAAGGTTCATGCAGCGGCAGAAGGCGATGGCCAGGTGCGCGAAATCGCGACACACGCCCACGCGCTCGGCGAACGCCTGCGCGGCGGTGCGTGTGGCCCGCGCGTTCTCATAGCCGAACGTGAGACGCGCATGCACGAAGTCGCAGATCGCCTGCACGCGCGTCCAGCCCGGCGTCACATCGCCGAACAGGTCCCACGCGGTCTGCGAGAGCAGGTCGGTCTCGATGTAGCGGCTGCCGAGGAGAAACTGCAGCGTGTCGTCCGGCAGGTCCGCCACCGGCGTTTCGCGCGCGTGCGGCCGAACGGGATCGGGCAGGCCGCTGTCCTCGATGGCGCCGTCGCAGCATATCGTCAACCTGCCGGCCGGCGCCGTGAAGCGACGGCAGCGATTGCCGAAGGCGTCCTGAAAGCGGTGCGAGCGCGTGTGCGGCGTGGCGCGGAACGATTCTTCACGGCATATGTCGCCCGCGCGCGACGGATGCACGTCCAGGAGGCACGCCATCGGCGTGTCGACGGCGCAGTCGAAGGTCATCGCGTAGCCATAGCGGATCAGCATCCGGTCGCCTGTCGGTTCGGGGTTCCGAAACGAAACCGGGCGGGGCCATGCGTGTTCCCGAAAATCGCGGCGTCGCGCTCAACAGGCCGGCACGCCGAGCGCGATCAGTTGCGCGCCGCTCAAGGTGCGATATTCCGGCGAACGCAGCCACGGCCGCACCACGGCGCGCACGCGCGGCGGATACCAGGCGAGCAGCGCCGCATTGCCTTTCTCGCTGATCGTGCGCCACGGATTGCCGTCGCGCATCGCGCGCAAGGGATCGTTGGCGCCGTGAAACCACAGCATCGCGTCGGGCGTGACGCATGTGCCCTTGTGGCCGAGCCAGATGGTGCACGCCGACATGCAGTCGCCGCGAATTGCATGGCGCCGGCCGGACGCCGCGACGATGCGCTCGACATAATCGCCGATCCGCCCGCCGCGATCGAGGGGCCGCAGAAAATCCGCGCGCGCGGGCGCAGCGAACGCAAACACGCAGGCAAGCAGCGCGCAGAATCGTTTTCCCATGGAAAACTCCCATGCTTCGGCATGGGCATGGGTGACATGGCTTGCTTGAGCGGGGATGGTCGCGAACGCGCGGAAGTCGTCGCCGCAACGTCAGCGTGAGAAGCTGAACGGCGCGGGTTTCCCGCGCCGTTCACATAAGGAGCGTGGTTATTCGCAGACGCGCACGCGGCGCGTTCCGAGATAGTTGCCCCATGCGTCGTGCACGGGCTGGCGCGCGATGTAGCAGCCGCCGTAGCCATAGCCGCCGTAGACCGGCGCGCCGTATCCGTAGCCGCCGTAGTAGGGGCCGCTCGCCGCGCTGGCGGCGGCCGCCGCGCCGAGAACGCCGAGCGCAACGCCCGCGCCGATCGCCGCCCCGCTCGGCCCGCGCCGATAGCCGCGATGGACGACGCGCCCGCCGCGTCCGCGATAGCGGATTTCCTGCACCGGGGCGTCGAGCGCCTGCGATCGGGCGACGCTGTCGGCGCCGATCTTGAGCGGGAGGGCGGAAGCCGCGGGCGCCGCCAACAGACCGCACGACAGCGCCGCGGCCGCGCCAAACAGGGGATAACGCAACTTCATGAGTCTTCCCTCCACAACGTTCCGTCAGGAACCGTTCGCAAAAGTTAAGACCGAAACGGTCACGCTTCAATGACGCGCGTCAAAAAGCGTCAGCGCGCGTCAGCCGACCTGCCCGCGATGGCGCAGAAAGGCGTCGGCCAGCACGCAGGCCATCATCGCCTCGCCCACCGGCACGGCGCGGATGCCGACGCAGGGGTCGTGCCGGCCCTTGGTGAGAATGTCGGTCTCGGCGCCCGCGCGGTCGACGGTGCGCCGCGGCGTGAGGATGGAGGAGGTGGGCTTGACCGCGAACCGCGCGACGATCGGCTGGCCGGTCGAAATGCCGCCCAGCACGCCGCCGGCATGGTTGGAGAGAAACACGGGCTTTCCGTCCGCGCCCATCCGCATTTCGTCGGCGTTCGCTTCGCCGGTCAGTTCGGCCGCCGCGAACCCGTCGCCGATCTCCACGCCCTTCACCGCGTTGATCGACATCAGCGCGCCGGCGAGCTCGGAATCGATCTTGCCGTAGATCGGCGCGCCCCAGCCGGCCGGCGCGCCCTCGGCGACGAGCTCGATCACCGCGCCGATGGAGGAGCCCGCCTTGCGCACGCCGTCGAGATAGGCTTCCCAGAGGTTCGCGGCGTCCGCGTCCGGGCAGAAGAACGGGTTGCGGCCCACCTCCGCCCAATCCCAGTTCTCGCGCCTGATCCTGTGCGGACCGACCTGCACCAGCGCGCCGCGGATCGTGACGCCGGGAACGACCTTGCGCGCCACCGCGCCGGCGGCCACCCGCGCCGCCGTCTCGCGCGCCGACGAGCGCCCGCCGCCGCGATAGTCTCTGATGCCGTATTTGGCCTCGTAGGCGATGTCCGCATGGCCGGGGCGGAACTTGTCCTTGATGTCCGAATAATCCTTCGAGCGCTGGTCGACATTCTCGATCGTCAGCGCGATCGGCGTTCCGGTCGTCACCTGCCGCCCGGTCCGTTCGTCGACGAACACGCCGGAAAGGATCTTCACCGCGTCCGGCTCCTGCCGCTGGGTGGTGAACCGCGATTGCCCGGGCCGCCGCTTGTCGAGAAAGCCCTGAATGTCGGCGTCCGTCAGCGGCAGCATCGGCGGGCAGCCGTCGATCACGCAGCCGAGGGCCGGCCCGTGGCTCTCGCCGAAGGTCGTGACGCGGAACAGGTGGCCGAACGTGTTGTGGGACATGAGGCTTCATGTCGCGGTTTGCCGGCGCGGTCAAATCGGGACCTGCCGGCGCAGGGCGCCCGTGGCGAGGCGCGACGCGCGGCGTCGCCCGGGCCGCCGCGCCCGGCTGCGCTGTTGCGAACCGGGGGCGCGGCCGTCGCCCTCACCCCCGCTTGAGCTCCGGGTGCACCGTCTTGCCGAGAATGTGCGTGTCGCGGCCGATCACATGTTCTGTCGAGCCGACGATCAGCGGGTCCGGCGCGCGGATGACCGAATTGTCCTTGTTGGGATAGGGCAGCGAATGCAGGAAATGCGTCATGCAGGCGAGCCGCGCGCGTTTCTTGTCGTCCGACTTCACGATGGTCCACGGCGCGTCGGCGGTGTCGGTATAGAAGAACATCGCCTCCTTGGCTTCCGTGTAGTCGTCCCACTTGTCGAGCGAGGCGCGGTCGATGGGCGACAGCTTCCATTGCTTCAACGGATCGTGCTCGCGCGAGGCGAACCGCCGCCGCTGCTCCTCGCGCGACACCGAGAACCAGTATTTGAACAGGCGAATGCCCGAACGCGCAATCATGCGCTCCACTTCCGGGCACTGGCGCATGAATTCCAGGTAGTCGTTGGGCGAGCAGAAGCCCATCACGCGCTCGACGCCCGCGCGGTTGTACCAGGAGCGGTCGAACAGGCAGAGTTCGCCGCCCGAAGGAAACTGCGAGATGTAGCGCTGGAAATACCATTGCGTCTTTTCGCGCTCGGTCGGCTTCTGCAACGCCACCACGCGCGCCGTGCGCGGATTGAGATGCTCCATGTAGCGTTTGATCGTGCCGCCCTTGCCGGCCGCATCGCGACCCTCGAAAAGAACGATCACGCGCTCCTGATTCTCCTCGATCCACCGTTGCGCTTTCAGCAGTTCGCGCTGGAGCGCAAGCATGTGCTTTTCGTAGGGCGCGGTGCGCATGCGCTGGGCGTAAGGATAGGCGCCGCTTTCGAACACCCGGCGGATTTCGGCCGGATCGTGCGGGTTCACACGCTCGCGCGTCCTTTCCGGTTGCGCCTTGCCGATCGCGTGCAGCTTCGCCGCGCCGTTTGTCGCTGCCTTGTCGTCCATGGCTTCGCCCTCCGGTTGCTGGGGCGCCTCGTTCGCCTGTTCGCCATCCAGAGCGGCGGCGCGTACGTCGTCGTTCACGTTCATCGATCACCTCGTCCTTGTTTCATCGTATGTCGCCAGTTGTCTGCGCAAAAGCATTGATTGACCTTCGACAAGCGACGCTTCGCCGCATGGGGCGTTGCAGCGGGCGTCCGCCTGTGGCTAGTCTTGAACATGCGAGCTGGTGGGAGGGGGCGATCATGGATCGGTCGGCGCGCCTGTCTGCGGCGAAATTCATCAGGGTTTCCAGTCTGCAAGGCGCGCTCGTCGCGCTGCTGTCGCTGGCGGCGCCCGTCGCCGGGGCCGCCGAGCCCGGCCCCTGCGATCAGGGCGTTTGCTGGAAAATCCAGAACCGGTTCCGCCTGTTCGCCGATGCGCGCGATTTCGCCCGGCACGAACAGGCGTGGGCGGCGACCGCCGCCGAAGGCCACAGCGTGCTGGCGATGGAGCGCTGGCTGAACGGCAGCGCCACGAGCCCTGCGCAAGGCTGGGCGGCGGGCGCCGTCGATCGCCTGTGTTTCGACGAGCAGAACAATGTCGCGCGCGCCTTCTGCGTGCGCGACGGCGTGCGCGAGAACTACATCAACCCGCTCGATTACGCCGTGCGGCTCGACGCCGATCCGGTTCTCGCCTCGCCCGCGCACCGCTGCGAATGGACCGCCAACCGCACGATCTACGCCGCCGACGGCAAGCCGGTCGCAAACCTGTCCGGCTGCGCGAACGTGCGCGCGCGGCTGCGGCGCGGCGCGACGGCGCTCACGCTGAAGATCGTGGCGCCGGACGGCGGTGCGACGACAAGGACGCGGACCGTCACGCCGCGTTCGATTCTCGTCGCCGGAATTGGCGACAGTTTCACCTCCGGCGACGGCAATCCGGACAGGCCCGTGGAGCTGAAAAGCGCCGGCGATCTCGGCATGTGCTATCTGCGCGCATTCAACGGCGGCCGGTTTTTCCTGCCCACCCGCGCCGACAGCCAGTTGAACAAGGCCTGCGACGTGGCGCCCGTTTCCTTCGAGGCGCCCGAATGGGTCGCCTTGCGCGCGCGCTGGCTGCACGCGCCCTGTCATCGCTCGCTCTACGGCCATCAGGCGCGCGCGGCGCTGACCCTCGCGCTCGAAAATCCGCAGCGCGCCGTTACGTACGTTCCGCTCGGCTGCACCGGCGCCGAGATCGGCGTGGGACTCGTCGGTTCGCAGAAATCGCGCGAACGCGTGTTGCGAACCGGCGCGCGCGCCTCGGCGAGCGTGATGAGCCAGTTGCGGTCGCTCGACATTCAAACGCGGCCGGCGCCGACGAGGCCGGATGTGACGTTCCTCTCCATCGGCGGCAACGATGTCGGCTTCGCCGCGCTCGTCGCCAACATCGTCGTGCTGCAACAGCCCGAGCGCGGCCTGCTGCCGTCGGACTCGCTGTTCGATCCGTCCGTCGCGCGCCGCAAACTGCCGGCTCTCGACCGCGATTTCCGCACGTTGCGCGCGCGGCTACGGCCGCTGGCGGGCGGCGACCTGTCGCGCGTCGTCTACACCACTTACGCCGACCCCCTCACGCGCGCCTCCGTCGCCTGCCCGTCGACGCGCCTGGGGTTCGACGGACATCCCGCCTTCGGGTTCGACGGCGCTGCGGCCGCCGCGACCTCGGCGTTCGTCAAAGACGATCTTCTGCCGCGCCTGCGCAAACTCGTGCTGTGCGAACCGGGCGCGGGCTGCACGCAACCGGCGGTCGAGAGCATGCGCTATGCCGAAGGTCATCGCGCCGCGTTCGCCGACCACGGCGTATGCGCGCAGGATGCGAGCGATCCGGCCTTCGACCGCGACTGCCTGACGAACGGCGACACGTTCAAGACCGGGTTCGATCCCAATCCGCTCGGCCAGCCGTTCAAACATTGCGCGCGCCCGCCGTCCGACTGGCGCCCCTACGCCTCGCGCGCGCGCTGGCTGCGCACGGCCAACGATTCCTATCTGTCCGCGATGTCGTTCGCCGACAGCGCGCCGCTGAAAGGCGCATTTCTGGGCGATGCGATCTGGGGCATATCCACCATGGTCTACGGCGGCGCCGCGCATCCGACCGCCGAGGGCCACGCGGCGATGGCGGACGCGGCGCTCGTCGAAGCGCGCGCGGCGCTGGCGGCGGCGGGGAAATAGTCAGGCGGCGTGCGCGAGCCTGCGCGGGGCGGGTTCGGCCGGCGCGCCGATCCATTCCGAGCTCGGCGGAATGTGCTCGCCCTTCATCACCACCGTCAGCGGGCCGAGCCGCGCGAACGCGCCGCAATGGGTGTCGTAGAGAACGGTCGAGCCCGCGCCCACCGTCACGCCGCGCGCGATATGGATGCGGCCGATCTTCATCACGCGGTCTTCGTAGAGATGGGTCTGAAGCACGCACATCTGGTTGACGGCGACGTAATCCTCGACCTTCACGCAATCGAATTCGGTGATGTCGGTTGAATCCATATAGACGCCCTTGCCGAATTTCGAGCCGAACAGGCGCAGCGTCCACGGCAGGAACGGCGTGCCGCGCAGATGGTCCATGAACACGCGACCCGCCAGCCCCCAGTAGAGCACCGCGACCGCTTCCGTGCGCATCGCCCAGAACGACCACATCGGCTTCACCTGCGGCTCGTAGCGCCCCATGGTGCCCCATTTGATGCCGATGACGACCGCCGTCATGCCCATCGAGATCAGCACCGAGCACATGATGTAGAGCGCGAGCGCCGTGCCGTAGCGCCCCGCCAGAAGATGGTGCCCGAAATATTCGACCGACCACGTGCCGAACGTGATGTAAAGCATCGTCGGAAGCGAGATGTTCACGGCTTCGAACGAGCCGCGCAGGAACTTCTTCCAGAACGGCGGCTCGTAGGTCCAGTTGGCGCCGCCGGCGTCCATCTTCTGGCGCACCGGCAGCTTGATCGGCGGCGAACCGAACCACGTGTCGCCGGACCCGAGGTCGGAATTGGCCGGCGGTTTCGACTTCACGCCGATCAGCGCGCCTTCGGGAATTTCTGCGCCCGGCGGCACCACCGCGTCGTTGCCGACGAACACGCGCGAGCCCGTCGTCACTTTCGCCAGGTGCATCCAGCCGCGCCGGATGTCCTCGTCGCCGAGAATGACCTCGTCGGCGATGAAACATTTATCGCCGATGTCGACGATGTCGTAGCGCCCGGCGATGTTGGTGGAGATTTCCGAATCCTTGCCGATCCGCGCGCCCATCATGCGATACCACGTGCGCATGTAGATGGTGGCGAACAGCGAGGACAGCGTTTCGAGCGTGACTTCTGTGGCGAGCGCCACCGCCCATTTGCGCGTGTAGAACCACGAATAGACCGAATACGTTCCCTCGCGCACCTTCGGCAGCACGATCCAGCGGATCGCCACGATCAGCGCGACCGTCATCAGCACGAGCACGAAGGCCGTGGGCCACGCGAAGATCGGAATGGCGGCGATGTACCAGAACCGGTCGACGATGCCGAGCGACACGTCCACGCGGTCGAACACCCAGAACGCCGGGAAGATCGGCAGCAGGCCGAGCGGGGGAATGATCAGCAGCAGCAGCGTGTAGACGAAGGTCTGCGCCGCCTTCTTCGCGGGCCCGGCGGTCGCCTGCGCCGGCAGTTGGGCCAGGTCGACCACGCCCGCCTTGCGCGCGGGGGAGCCGTCCCAGATCTCCGCGCGGCCCACGCGCGCGCCGGAAGCGATGGAGGTGAGATCCTTCAGCTCCGCGTGATCCTCGACGATCACGTCGTCCTCCAGCACGCAGGAGGTGCCGATATAGGCGTCCGCCCCGATGTCGATGCGCCCGATGATCAGTTCGTTGCCGATGACGCGCGCGTTGGCGAGTTTGGTCTTGGCGCCGAGCGTCGCGCCTTCGCCGATGGAGATCAGGTCGACCGCGCCGATTTCGAGTTCGCTGATGATGGCGTCGTCGCCCACGCGCGCGCCGAGCGCGCGCAGGTAGAGCCGCATGATTGGCGAGGCCTGGAACCATTTCATGTGCGTCAGCGCCATGAAGCGCTGCGCAAGCCACCAGCGATAATAGTACCAGCCCCAGAGCGGATAGCGCCCCGGCTTCGTGCGCCCGAGCAGGATCCATTTCATCGCGATCGAGATCGCGATGGTGGCGATGTTGATGCACATGTAGACGCCCAGCAGCGCCACCATCTCGGTGAAGATGCTCGCGCCGGGCTCCGTCAGCAGCATGTAGGACACGAACACGCCGAGCCATTGCGCCGTCATCAGCGACAGGATGATCGGCAGCGCGATCGCCTGGCCGACGCCGCACAGAAAACGGCGCGCCAATGGCGGCGGCGCGAACGACAGGTCGCGCGGCGGGCCGGAGAGCGCGGCCCTCGTATCGAGGTCGGCGGCCATCGCGCGCAGCGTGCGCATGGCGTAGACGTCCTGCAGCGTGATGCCGGCCAGGCGCGGAATCTCGCGCACGGCCGACACGAACCGCGCCGCGATCAGCGAATGCCCGCCGAGATCGGTGAAGAAGTCGGCCTCGAACGGAATGGCCTGCGGCGGCAGCGCGCGTCTGGCGGCCTCCAGCAACTGCGCTTCCGTCTCCGTGCGCGGCGCCTCCTGCTCCTCCACCGGCGCATGCGCGGTCAGCTCCACTTTCTTCAGATGGTTGCGATCGACCTTGCCGGACGGCAGCTTCGGCAGCGTGTCGACGATCTCGTAGCGGGCAGGAACCATGTAGGGCGGCAGTTTCGCGCGCAGGTCCGCGCGCAGCGCCTTGGCGTCGATCTCGCCGCCGCGCTCCTTCACGAGAAACGCGACGAGTTCGTCCATGCCCTCGATGGCGCGCATGACGACGGCTGCCTGCGCCACGCCGTTCTCGTGCGCGAGTTTCGCCTCGATCTCCCCGAGTTCCACGCGAAATCCGCGGATCTTGATCTGGTCGTCGATGCGGCCGCGAAAGCCGATATTGCCGTCTTCGTCGAGCACGACCGCGTCGCCGGAGCGATAGAGGATCGGATCGCGCCCGTCGTGCGGGAACGGATTTGCGACGAACTTCTCCGCCGTCAGTTCGTCGCGCTTGAGATAGCCCCTGGCGACGCCCGGACCGCCGATCAGCAACTCGCCTTCCACGCCGCGGTCGAGCAGGTTCAGCGCATCGTCGCAGACGTAGCAGGTGTAGTTCGGAATCGGCCCGCCGATCGTCACCGGCACGTCGGGCTTCACCTCCGCCACCGTCGCCACGACGGTGGCCTCCGTCGGTCCGTAGGAATTGAAGATCGTGCGCCCCGGCCTGCACCAGCGCGCGGCGACGGAAGGCGGGCACGCCTCGCCGCCCAGAATGATGATGCGCAGTTTCGGCGCGTCCTTCGGCATCATCGCGAGCAGGGTCGGCACCGTGTCGAGCACCGTCACGCCGGCGTCGTCGAGAATGTCGGGCAGCGCGTCGGCTTCGCCCATCACCTCGGGCGTGGCGACGAACAGCGTCGCGCCGACGAGATAGGGAATCCAGATTTCCTCCATCGACAGGTCGAAGGCGACGGAGGCGCCCTGAAACAGCACGTCGTGGCCGTTGACGCCGTAGACCTCGTTGGCCGAGCGCAGGTAATGACAGATGTTGCGCTGGGTGATGACGATGCCTTTGGGCGTGCCTGTCGAGCCAGATGTATAGATGAGATAGGCGGGGTGGTCGGGCGTTGCGCCGAGCGCGCGCGCGTCCACCAGCGAATGGTCGGTGGCGTCGATCAGCGCCTCGTCCACCAGAATGGGGCAGGGCATGCGCCCTTCCGCCTTCGCCGCGAAATCCTCCGACGTCAAAAGCGCGCGCGCTTCGGCGTCGGCGAGGCACACCGCGATGCGCTCGACCGGCGCATCCGCGTCGAACGGCAGCCAGGCCGCGCCCGTCTTGGCGATGGCGATCTGCGCGAGCAGCAGTTCGGGTCCGCGCGCGCGCCAAAGTCCCACGACGTCGCCGGGCCGCACGCCCTGGCGCAACAGGCCGCGCGCGATCGCTGTCGCCTGCGCGTCGGCCTCCGCGTAGGAGAAGCGGCGCTCCAGCGTGATCATCGCGGCATGGTGGGCGCGATGGGCGACCGTCTCGGCGAAAATCTCGCACAGCAGTTCGTCGCGGATGAGGTCCGGCGCGGCCTTGCCGATGAGTACGGAAGCTTGGGGGGCGAACGTCTCGGATACGGACGCGTCGCGGCCGATATCGGTATCGATCTTGTTCATGCGTCGCGGTCGCCTGCTTCAGTCAAATACGAACAATCGCGCCAGCGCGTTCGCACGAGTCGTCCCCCGGGCGTCCTTGTCGCGGACGCTCCGACCGGCCGATTTTGCGACGAAAAGCCGCGCCTCCCCCAAAAATCGTTTAGCACAAGACGTTTGGAGCTTCCACACGCCGCCCGCCCGCTCACAGCCAATTCGCCCGGCCATTCTCGAACGCCAGCACGCGCCCCTGCGCGACCGGCGCGCGGCAGGCGGCGGTCCGGTCTGCGCCGGTCAGCAGCACGGTCAGCGCGCGGGCGACCCCGCCATGCGACACCAGGATCGCCGGCCCCGCCAGCGTCGCCAGAAAGGGGGCGAGCCGCGCCGCCAGATCCGCGTAGCTCTCCCCCTCCGGCGGTCGCGCGTTCCAGATGTCCGCGTCGCGGCGCGCGGCGCCGGCGCCGTCGAAGGCGCGGATTTCGGACCAGGTGAGATTCTGCCAGCGGCCGAACGAGAGTTCCATCAGTCTGGGATCGCGCGCAAATGCGTCGGTTTCCAGGCCCAGCGCGGCGCGCGCCAGTCGGGCGGTCTCCACCGCCCGGGCGAGCGGAGAGGAGACGAAGCGGCGCGCGCCCGGCGCCAGACCGCGCGCGGCCAGCCCCGCCTTCAGCATGTGGCCGGCCGCCAGCGCCTGGTCGCGCCCGCGCGGCGAAAGGGCGGTGTCGATCTGGCCCTGTATGCGCCCCTCGGCGTTATGGCCGGTTTCGCCGTGGCGCAGGAAGAAAAGCGGCGCCGAAATCACGACCGCGGCCGAAATCGGCGCCGGCGCGCTTTCGTCAGGCCGCCGTCCTTGCCACAATCGCGGCGCAACCGGGGAGAACACGCGTGTCCGCATCGCATCTGATTTCGTCCTCCGCCGTCGCGGTCGTCGACCTGCTGAAACGCGGCGAGATCACGCCCCACGATTGTCTCGACGCGCTGGAGGCGCGCATCGCCGAGGTCGACAGCGCCGTCAACGCGCTGCCCATCCTCTGTTTCGACCGCGCGCGCGCCCATGCCGACGCGCTGATGAAGCGCCCCGGCGCCGAGCGCGGTCTTCTCGCAGGGCTGCCCGTGCCGATCAAGGACCTGTCGTGGGTGAAGGGCGTGCTGTCGACCTCCGGCTCGCCGATTTTCGCGGGGTTCAAGCCGGAATCGTCCGACATCGTGGTGGAGAAGATCGAGGCGGAAGGCGGCGTGGTCTACGCCAAGTCCAACACGCCGGAGTTCGGCGCCGGCGGCAATACGTTCAATCCGCTGTTCGGCGCCACGCTCAATCCGTGGGACACCACGCGCACGTCGGCCGGCTCGTCCGGCGGGGCGGCGGCGGCGCTGGCCTCGGGCCAGGCCTGGGTCGCGCACGGATCGGACATGGGCGGCTCGCTGCGCAACCCGGCGAGTTTCTGCGGCATCGTCGGCATGCGGCCGACAGCCGGGCGCGTCGCCTCCAACAACCGCGCCATCGTCGACCAGACGCTCGGCGTGCAGGGGCCGATGGCGCGCAACGTCGAGGACCTCGCGCTGCTGTTCGACGCCATGAGCGGCGAGGACCGGCGCGATCTGTTGTCGAAGCCGCGCCCCGCGCAATCGTTCCTGGCGGCCGCGCGCTCCGGCTGGCTGCCGAAAAAGGTCGCCTATTCGGAAAATCTCGGCATCACGCCGGTCGACCCGGAAGTCGCGGCCCTCACGCGCAAGGCGGCGCACAGGTTCGCGGAAGCCGGCGTGATCGTGGAGGAGGCGACGCCCGACCTGTCCGGCGCGCACGAATGTTTTCGCGTGCTGCGCGCGCGCAATTTCGCGACCGCGCTCGGACCGCTGCTCCAAGCCCATCCCGACAAGTTCAAGCCCGATCTCGTGTGGAATATCCGGCAGGGATTCGAGCTGACGGCCGACGAGATCGCACGCGCCGAACGCCATCGCGCACAGCTTGTGCAGCGGATGGATTCGTTCCTGCGCGGCTACGACCTTCTGCTGTGCCCCGCCACCATCGTCGCGGCCTTTCCTGTCGAGCAAATCTATCTGGAGCGTTGCGCCGGCTACGAGTTTCCCAACTATGTCGAATGGCTGTCGATCGCTTACGGGCCGACGCTGGCGAGCGTGCCGGCGCTGTCGCTGCCGTGCGGCTTCACGCGCGAGACCCTGCCGGTCGGCCTGCAGATCGTCGGCCCCACCAACGCGGACGGCGCGGTGATCGCCGGCGCGAAAGCTCTGGAGGCGATCCTCGCGCTCGACACCACGCGGCCGGTCGATCCGCGCAGGCCGTGAGGCGTCATCGAATATTCCACCGGCAGATGCTCACGTCGCGCCGGCGTTTGTAGAGGTCCACGTGAACGTGGTCCTCATGATAGCCGTCCGAGCCGGGACCCAGGATGGTGGAGAACCGCGCGCACGCGCTGGCGCGCAGGGCCTGCGTCTGGCCCATGTCCGGTCCGCCGACGAACGCGATGCGCGCGCCGTCGCTCATCTCGATCGCGCGCATGTCGATGGCGTTGCCGAAGGCGTGTTCGGACAGTCTGGCGAACGCCTGCCGGTTGCGGCCGCGACAATCGTAGGCGGCCGCATTGGTGATGCGCGCGATGCGCCGCGCGCCCTTCTCGAAGAGCGGCGCGACATCCTCGATCAGCCATTCGATCAGTTCCGCAGCCATGTCGCAGCGCAGGACCGGCTCGGGCGACAGCGGAATCTGCCTCCCCCCGGCCAGCACCACCGCCTTGATGCGCACCGGCGCGGCGATGCCGCAGGCGCCGGGGCCGGAAATCGGATCGACGCGCGCGGCGATCGCGGCGCGGCTCGCGAACAGTTCCGCGCACGGATCGCCGGCCTGCCCGGTGATCGGCGCCGGCGCCGTGGTTTTCTCGCGCTCGGGCGCGGGCGCATAGGCGAGCGCGCCGGCCGGCGGCGGCGCATCGTCGAGATCGGCCGGTCGCGGCGGCGGGAGCGGAACCGTGGCGGAAAAGGCCGGCGCCGCCATGAATAGACAGAGCGCGAAACGCGCCAATGCATAAAACATCGGCGCACCATGGCCCGCACCGCGCCTCGAGGCAAGCCGCGCGGCGCGCCGAAAGATCAGCCGACGAGCGGCGGCGGAACGAACCCGCCGTTCGCGCGTTCGATCATGCCCGCGATGGCGATCGCCGTGCGATCCTCGTCCTCCGCCGCGATGATCTGCACGCCGATCGGCATCGGCGACCGCATGACCGGCGCCACCGCCGCCGGAAGGTTGGCGAGCGTCGCCACCGCCGCGCCGTGCAGCATGTCCATGTAGGGAATGGGGCCGCGGTCGGTTTCGATCACGCGCGCGAAAGAGTCGCGCAGATGATCGTGTTTGATCGCCGGCGCCGGCGTCACGGGCGTGAGAATGGCGTCGTGGCGCGTGAAGAAATCCGCGAGCGCGGCGCGAATGCGCCGGCGCTTCTGCGCGAGCGCCTCGAATGCCTGCGCGCTCATGCGCGCCGCGCGCGCCTGCAGGGCGCGGTGCGACATGTCGTCGGGCGCGAAGTCCTGCGCGCCGGCCGCGATGCGGTCGCGCGTCTTTTGCGGAAACGCCGTCACCATGATCGCGTTGAGCAGCAGCGAATAGGTCTCGAACGCCTCGCGGAACGAGAAATCCGGCCGCGCGGCGCGGTCGACCCGCGCGCCGTCTCTTTCCAGCAGCGCCGCGGCCGTCTCCACCGCCTGCGCAACCCGCCCGTCGACCGGCGCCGCCGGATCGATCCACAGCGCGAGCCGCAGGTCCTTCGCCTGCGTCGCGCGCGGCTTTTTCAGATGCGCGGGACCGGCCGCGTTCAGCGGCCCGGCGACGATGGAGAGGACGAGATCGAGATCGGCGGCCGACCGGCCGATCGGGCCGGCGACGCCGAGTTGCATCGGCGCCTGCGTGCGCGTCTCGCGCGTGGGCGGCACATGGCCGTAGGTCGGCACGAGATCCCAGGTCGTTTTCAGGCCGAAGACGCCGCACGCGCTGGCGGGCCACCGGATGGACCCGCCGATGTCGGAGCCCAGTTCGAACGCGCTCATGCCGCTGGCGACCGCCGCCGCCGCCCCGCCCGACGAGCCGCCCGGCGTGGTCGAAACGTCCCACGGATTGTTGGTCGCGCCGTAGATCGCGTTGTAGGACTGGAAGTCGCCGGACAGCAGCGGCACGTTTGTCTTGCCGACGATGACGGCGCCGGCCGCCCGCAGCCGCGCGACCGCGACCGCATCCTCGTCCGGAACGAAACCCTTCAACTCGGGAACGCCGCCGGTCGAGACGAGGCCGGCGACCTCCCAGGCGTCCTTCAGCGTGATCGCCAGCCCTTCGAGCGGCCGGGCGCGGCCGGCCGCGATCCGCGCGTCGGCCTCGTCGGCGGCCTTCAGCGTCGCCGCATCGTTGCGCGCGACGACGGCGTTGAGAGCCGGATTGACGGCGTCGATCCGCGCGAGGGTCGCCTGGGCCAGTTCGCGCGCCGAAATCTCGCGCGCCCGCAGCTTTTCGCGCAACGCGACCGCCGGCAGCGCGAGCAGGCGGTTCATGCCGCGCTTTCTTCCTGCGGACGCACGCCTTGCTGCAGATAGCGCACGCGGTCGCGCAGCTTCAGGATCAGCCGCTCGAGTTCGACCAGTTCGCCCGCGCCGAGAACGCCGAGAGAATCTCCCACGAAAACCCTCTGGGCCTTGATGCCCGCCGCCGCCGCGGTCCGCCCCTCGGGGGTCAGATGGATGGCGTGCGAGCGCCGGTCGGAGGCGATGGAGCGGCGCTCGACCAGCTTGGCGGCCTCCAGCCGGTCGATGAGGCCGGATATATTACCCTTGGTAACGTAGAGGCGCTGGGCCAGCTCCTGCTGGCTCATGCCCTCACGTTCCGTCAGCGTGGTCAGCACGTCGCACTGGGCCACGGACAGGCCGACGTCTTTCAATCGAGCCGTGATCGCCAGCCTGATGCGGGCGTCGAGCCGCATCAGGCGGAACCAAACGCGTTCTGGATCTGACAAACCGCCCACTCCTGTCTCGCGTTGAGTCGAAGGTAGACGCTAGAACGGGTTGAACCAAAGGGAAACCCGTTTTTCGCCCCGCGGTCGCGGGCTCGGCCCGTGGACGGGCGCGCGGGGCTCCTGTAGAAGCGCAAAAATCGGATTTCTACACGCGAAACAGATGGCCGCGCGGACTCGGGGCGCGTCGTTTCGCCGCCAGCAAGGAGAGACGAACATGTTGGGTTTGATGCAGGATTGGCCCTTGCTCGCGCATACGATCATCGATCATGCGGCGATCCAGTATGGCGAGCGCGAGGTCGTCACCCGCTCGGTCGAAGGCCCCATCCATCGCACCAACTACGCCGAGGTGCGCGAACGCGCGCTGCGCGTGGCCCAGGCGCTCGACAAGGACGGGGTCAAGCTCGGCGACCGCGTCGCCACGCTCGCGTGGAACACCTGGCGGCACCTGGAAGCCTGGTATGGCATCATGGGGATCGGCGCCGTCTACCACACCGTCAACCCGCGGCTGTTTCCGGAGCAGATCGCCTGGATCATCAACCACGCCGAGGACCGCGTGGTGATGACCGACCTCACCTTCATCCCGATTCTGGAAGCCATCGCCGACAGGATTCCCAGCGTCGAGCGCTACGTCGTCCTGACCGACAAGGCGCACATGCCGGCGACCAAACTGAAGAACGCCGTCGCCTACGAGGACTGGATCGCCGCCGTCGACGGCAAGTTCGCGTGGAAGAAATTCGACGAGAACACGGCGGCCGGCCTCTGCTACACCTCCGGCACCACGGGCGACCCGAAGGGCGTGCTCTATTCGCACCGCTCCTCCGTGCTGCACGCGCTGCTCGCCTGCATGATGGACACGCTGTCGGTCAGCGCCAAGGACTCCATCCTGCCGATCGTGCCTATGTTCCACGCCAACGCCTGGTCGCTGGCGTTTTCCTCGCCGCTCGCCGGCGCCAAGCTGGTGCTGCCGGGCGCCAAGCTCGACGGCGTTTCGGTCTACGAATTGCTGGAGACGGAAAAGGTCACGTTCTCGGCCGCGGTGCCGACGGTATGGCTGATGCTGATGCAGCACATGCAGAAGACCGGCGCGAAACTGACCACGCTGCAGCGCGTCGCCATCGGCGGGTCGGCCTGCCCGCGCGCGATGCTCGAGTTCTTCGAGAACATCGGCGTCTCCGTCTATCACGCGTGGGGCATGACCGAGATGAGCCCGATAGGCTCTGTCGGCCAGGTCAAGCCGGGGCTCGAGGGTCTGTCCGGGGCGGCGCTGTTCGATCTGAAATCCAAGCAAGGCACGGCGCCTTACACGGTGGAAATGAAGATCGTCGACGACAGCGAAGCGCGCCTGCCGTGGGACGGCGTCAAGTTCGGCCGGCTGAAGGTGAAGGGCCCTGCGATCGTGCGCCGCTACTTCAAGCGCGAGAACGAGGACATTCTCGACGCAGAGGGCTTCTTCGACACCGGCGACGTCGCCACCATCGATCCCAACGGCTACATGCAGATCACCGACCGCGCCAAGGACGTCATCAAGTCCGGCGGCGAGTGGATTTCCTCCATCGATCTGGAGAACACCGCCGTCGGCCATCCCAAGGTGGCGGAGGCGGCCGTCATCGGGGTCTATCATCCCAAGTGGGACGAGCGGCCGCTGCTGGTGGTGGTGCCGAAGGAAGGCGAAACCATCGACGAGAAGGAACTGCTCGCCTACATGGACGGCAAGATCGCCAAATGGTGGATGCCCGATGCGGTGCAGGTCGTGACCGAAATTCCGCACACAGCCACCGGCAAGATCAACAAGCTGAAACTGCGCGAGACCTTCAAGGAATACAAGCTGCCGTCGGCCTGACGCCGGCGCGGGGGCCGAAGGTCGCGGTTTGACCTTTGGCGCCCGCCATTCCACAACGGCGTCATGCGCACAGCCATCGTCGAGGAACCCGTATCGCAGGCGGCGGTGTGGAGCCGCCGCCTCGCCGTGTTCGCGCTCGCGGTCGGGGCGGTCGCCTTTCTCATCGTGCGCACGCAATCCGTCGACATCGCCTCCGGCCTCGCGGTGTTCGGTTCGGCCATCGTGCTCGCCTGCGCCTCGCTCATTTGCGCGGGCGCGGCCGCGGCCATCATCTGGCGCACCGGCCGGCGCGGCCTCGGCGCGATGCTCGCGGGCGTCGCGCTTTCGTGCGCCTTTCTGGCCTATCCAGCCTGGCTCGCCGCGCAGGCGATGCGCTTGCCCGTGCTCAACGACGTGACGACCGATCTCGTCGATCCGCCGCAATTCTCCCTGAAGCCGAAGGCGCTGGAGGCGCGCGGCGGCCGCACGCCGCAGACGCCGCCGCCCGCGATCCGCCAGGCCCAGCGCGCCGCCTATCCGGACGTGCAGGCGATCCTGCTCGAACTCGATGCGGACGAAGCCTACCAGCTGGTGCTGAAGGCCGTGCAGGCGCGCGGCTGGCGCATCGTCGACCAGTCGGCGCCCGGCGGCCGGCTCGGCCTCGGGCATATCGACGCCATCGACCGCTCACTGGTCATGGGCTTTCCCGACGACGTGACCGTGCGCATCAAACCGCTCGCCGGCCAGACCAAGATCGACGTGCGCTCGGTCTCGCGCTACGGGCGCAACGATTTCGGCGCCAACGCCCGGCGCATCGAGCAATTCGCGCAGGCCGTGCAGGACCAGCTCGACGCGCGGTGAGCGCAACGGCCGCGCCCGGCCGCGACGATTGACGCGCGCCTACTCGAGCGCCTGCCTGAGCCGCCGCCGGTCGATGATGAAGGCGACCGCCACCACCGCCGCCGTGGTGACGAGTTTGATGGCGATGTCCGGCACGCGGCCGATCCATGCGTCCACCTGCGGATCGGTCGCAATCATGTCGCCGGCCACCCAGCCCAGCAGCGCCGCGCCCGCCCACACCAGAATGGGCCAGCGGTCGAGCACTTTCAGCACCACATTGGCCCCGAACACCACCAGCGGAATCGACAGCAGCACGCCGAACAGGATCAGCCCCGAATGGTCGCGCGCCGCGGCCGCGATCGCCAGCACGTTGTCGAGCGACATGGCCGCATCCGCCAGCGCGATGGTGGTGATCGCGCCCCACAGCGTCGTCTTGGCGCGCACATCCTCCAGTTCGCTGTCGTCCACGACGAGCTTGACGGCGATGACGAGCAGCAGCAGCCCGCCGAAGACCTTCAGATAGGGCAGGGCCAGCAGCTGGACCACGATCATCATGAAAAGGATGCGCAGCGCCACCGCCGCGCCCGCGCCGAGCACGATGCCCCATTTGCGCTGCCGCTCCGGCAGTTCGCGGCAGGCGAGCGCGATGATCACCGCGTTGTCGCCCGACAGCAGAATGTCGATCCAGATGATCTGGAGAATGGGAACGGCGTAGAGGGAAAGAAATTCGGTCATCGGTCTCGATTCAATGTCGCCGTCATTCCCGGAAGAATGCGGGCGAGCGCCGTCGCAAGTCGCGCCGGCGCGAGTCGCCGGGCGCGCGGAATATGGAGGAATACGGTCGGAATTGCGAAAGCGCGCAGCGATGTCCACAGGACGGCGTTGCAGACGTAGTCGCCTGCATCGACCGATAGCCGGGCCTGAATGCGCTCGCGCCGCAGCGCGGCGACGAACCTGCGCGCGTTCCATGTCGTGCGCGCCGTATGCGCCCGCCCGGCCGCGAGCGTGGCGCGCGCCGGATAGCGCCCGCGCGCGTCCGGCCGCAGCATCGAAACGCGATTGCGCGCGCGCGTCTCCACGCTCGCGCGCGTGCGCCCGGCCGCGACGCCGATGTGGAGCACGGCGTCCGGCTGCGTGTGCGCGACGATCTCTTCGAGCGCGGGCGCGATGTCGTGGACGACCGGCAGCACGCCGGTGCGCAGGCGCACGCCCGCCCGCGCGAAGGCGCGCGCCGAGCCTTCCAGGCGCCGTACGACCTCCGCGCTCGGATTGAACGCGGCGCCGGGAAAGGCGCCGAAGGCGGTGACGAGCAGCGTGCGCATCACACGCCGATCAGGCCGGCGATCTCGTCGACCGCCAGCGTGGGAGCGAGCGCGCCGGCGGCGACCGCCTTTTCGATCTGTGGCAGGCGCGCCTTCACCGCCGGATCGGTGCGCAGCCGCGCGCGCAACCGCTCCTCCAGCATCGACCACATCCATTTCACCTGCTGCTGCGAACGTTTGGCGGCGAATTCGCCGGAGGCCTCCGTCCTGCCGCGATGGTCGACCACATGCGCCCACATCGCGTCCAGCCCCTCGTTGGCGAGGCCCGAAATCAGCACCACCGGCGGCGACCAGGCGGAGGACGACGGCTGCAATATGTGCAGCGCGGCCTTGTATTCGGCGGCCGCCGCTTCCGCCCGCGTGCGGTTGGCGCCGTCGGACTTGTTGACCGCGATCATGTCGGCGAGCTCCAGCACGCCCTTCTTGATGCCTTGCAGCTCGTCGCCGGCGCCCGGCAGCATCAGCACCAGAAAGAAATCCGTCATGTCCGCCACGACCGTCTCCGACTGGCCGATGCCGACCGTCTCGACCAGGATCACGTCGAACCCCGCCGCCTCGCACACCAGCATCGTCTCGCGCGTGCGCGCGCCCACGCCCCCGAGCGTGCCCGCCGAAGGTGATGGCCGGATGAAGGCGTTGCGGTCCACCGCCAGCCGCGCCATGCGCGTCTTGTCGCCGAGGATCGAGCCGCCCGTGCGCGAGGACGACGGATCGACCGCCAATACGGCCACCCTGTGGCCGGCGGCGGTGAGATTGGAGCCGAGCGTGTCGATGGTGGTGGACTTGCCGACCCCAGGCACGCCGGTCACGCCCACCCGCAGGGCCTTGCCGGTATGCGGCAGCAGGCGCTGCAACAGCGCGCCCGCCTGCGCCCGGTGGTCGGCGCGCCGGCTCTCGATGAGCGTGATGGCGCGCGCGAGCGCGGCGCGGTCGCCGGCAAGGACACGGGTCGCGAGATCGGCGGGAGTGGGGGCGGGGCGGGTCATCGGCGCGGCTTATACAAGAGCGGCGAGAAAAAAGCGCGCGGGGCTTCAGCCGTCGCCAGCCTGGCCTTTCACCGCCTTGCAGACACAGGTCGCTTTGGCGACGAGGTCGCCCCTGTCGTTGGTGATCTGTCCTTCCACGAACACGATCGATTTGCCGGCGCGCACCACCTTCGCCTCGCTGGTGAGCACGCCGGTCGCCGGCGCGAGGAAGGCGGTCTGCATGTCCACGGTCACGACATTCGTGCCGGTGGCCGAACCCGCCGCGCTCGCCATCGATACGTCCAGAAGCGTCATCACCAATCCGCCGTGGCCCACGCCGGAATTGTTGAGATGGTGCGGCTCCAGCCGCACGGTGAGCCGCGCCCGGCCCTGGCCGCGCTCCAGCGGCCTGATGCCGCAATGGGCGATGAAGGGCAGGGTGGATCCGAAGATTTTCTCGCTCAAGAAAGCTTCCTCCCGCGCTTTTTTGCTTACGCGCCGTCAAGGTCAACGCGCGTTAATCGGCTGCGCCAGCAGGTCGCATAGCAGGCCGTAACCTTCCCTGACTAGGTTTGGACCGCGCCGGACCGACGAATCCCCGGCGCAGCGAAGGAGGCGGCCGTGGCGAGACTGGTGCGCGCAGCCAATGCGCATAGTCTTTTCTGGATCGTGGCGGGCGACGGCAAGCGGGTCGGCCGCGTGTGGGGCCTGGACGGCTGCTGGCGCTGGTCGCTTGCAGGCGCCGAGTCGCGCGACGCGCCTTCCTTCGAGGCGGCGCAGGCCACCGCGCTGGCGGCCGCCGACCGGCTCGCAAGCCCGATGATCGCCGCCTGAGGAGATCGGCGCGGCCGCGTCCGCGCCATTGACAACACATCGTCCGCGCCCGATTCAGTCCGGAAACGGGAGGAACGATGGCGACGAACGATCAGGCCGACGACAAGCTCGTCCACGCGACGCATTTCGACCAGAAGGCCGGCGAGGTCGTGCAGGTGTCGCCCCGCGTGCGGCGCATCGTGGAGGACAATCCCGGCCCCTTCACCTTTACCGGCACCTGCACCTACATCGTGGGCCGGGGCGAGGTGGCGGTCATCGACCCCGGCCGCGAGAACGAAAGCCACATCGCGGCGATTCTGGCCGCGCTGAAGGGCGAGCGCATCGCCCATATCGTCGTCAGCCACACGCATCTCGACCATTCGCCGGGCGCCCGCCGGCTCGCCGAACGCACCGGCGCGCCGGTCGTCGGCTGCGCGCCGTTTTCGCCGAAGCCCGGCGCGCAGAGCGGCCTCGATTCCTCGCACGACACGGACTATGCGCCCGCGCGCGTCCTCGGGGACGGCGATACGGTGGAGAACGACACCTACACGCTCACCGCGCTGGCCACGCCCGGACACGCCGCCAACCATCTGGCGTTCGCGCTGGCGCAGGAGCGCGCGGTCTTTTCCGCCGATCATGTGATGGCGTGGTCCACCTCCATCGTCGCCCCGCCCGACGGCTCCATGCGCGACTATATGGCCTCGCTCGACAAGCTGCGCGCGCGCGACGACGTGGTGTTCTGGCCGGGCCACGGCGGCCCGGTGAGCGACCCGCAGCGCTACATGCGCGCCCTGTCGCATCACCGCCGCCAGCGCGAGGCCGCCATTCTGGGCCGCCTGCAGGCCGGCGACCGGACCATTCCCGACATGGTCGCGCGCATCTACGAGGGGCTGGACCCGCGCCTCACCAAGGCGGCCGGCCTTTCGATGCTCGCCCATATCGAGGATCTGGTGGACCGCGGGGTGGTGATCGCGGGCGGGCCGCTGACGGCGGAGACGGAATACCGTCTCGCGTGAGCGCCCGCGCGGCCGCCGCGCGCGCCCGGTAGCCAGTGCGTTTCTCTTGTGCAAAAAGGGGCGCGCAAATTTTGGGTCAGGGACCGATGATGCAGGATCTACCTTTCGCCGCTGCTTTTCCGCCTGTCGAGGAGGCGCGCTGGCGCGAACTGGCGAGCGCGGCGCTGAAGGGCCAGCCGCTCGAAAAGCTGAACTCCCGCACGTACGACGGCATTCCGATCCGCCCGCTCTACCGCCCGGCCGGCGCGACCGCCCAGCCGGCGCGCGCGCGCGAAGGCGCCTGGGCGATCCTCGGGCGGCTCGACCATCCCGACGCGGCCGAGGCCAACGCGCTCGCGCTGGCCGATCTCGAAAACGGCGCGAGCGGCCTTCAGGTCGTGTTCGCCGGGTCGGCCGGCGCCTGCGGTTTCGGGCTGAAAAGCCCGGCCGACCTCGCCCGCGCGCTGGAGAACGTGCATCTCGACTTCGGCATCGCGCTCGAGATCGATGCGCCCGGCCATGGCCGCGAGGCGGCGGACGCGCTCGCCGGGATCGTCGCCGACCGCAAACTCGATCCGAAGACCACCGCCATTTCCTTCGGGCTCGATCCCGTCGGCGCCGTCATGCGCGGCGCGGTGAAGGCGTCCTTCGCCGACATCGGCCCGCATTTCGCCGAAACGGTGAGGACCCTCGCCGCCGTCGGGTTCAGGGGGCCGTTCGCGGTCGCCGATGCGCGGTTCGTGCACGCCGCCGGCGGAGCGGAGGCGCAGGAACTCGCCTATGCGCTCGGCGCGGCGGTCGCCATGTTGCGCGCACTGGAGGCGAACGGTCTGTCGCTCGACGCCGCGCGCCGCGCCATCGCGTTCCGCATCGCCATCGACGGCGACGAGTTTCTGGGCGTCGCCAAACTGCGCGCGCTGCGCCGCCTGTGGGCGCGCGTGGAGGAAGCGTGCGGCCTTGCCCCCGTTCCCGCGCTCGTCCATGCCGAGACCGCCTGGCGTATGCTGACGCGCCGCGACCCTTACGTGAACATGCTGCGCGTGACGGTGGCGGTGTTTTCCGCGGCCGTCGGCGGGGCGGACCGCGTGTCGGTTCTGCCGTTCACGCAGGCGATCGGCCTGCCGGACGAATTCGCGCGCCGCGCCGCGCGCAACACGCAACTGGTGCTTCTGGAAGAATCCAATCTCGACAAGGTGGCCGACCCCACCGCTGGCGCCGGCGGGTTCGAGGCGTTGACCGACGCGCTGTGCGAAAAGGCGTGGGCGCTGTTCCAGAACCACGAGAAGGCCGGCGGCGTTCTCGCCGCACGCGACGCGCTGGGCGCCGAAATCGCCGCCGTGCGCGCCGAACGCGCGAAGAACGTCGCGCGCCGCAAGGACCCGCTGACCGGGGCGAGCGAGTTTCCCGACATTTCCGAACAGCCGGCCTCCGTGCTCATGCCGGCGCCGGCCGACAGGCCGTCGGGCCTCTTCGCGCCGCACCGGCTGGCGGAGGATTTCGAGGCGCTGCGCGACAGGTCCGACGCGCGCGCGGTCAAGGGCGCGCGGCCGAAAGTGTTTCTGGCCAATCTCGGACCGATCGCGGCGTTCAACGCGCGCGCGACCTTCGCGAAGAACTTTTTCGAGGCCGGCGGCATCGAGGCGATCGGCAGCGAGGGCTTTGCTTCGCCGGCCGAAGCCGCCGAGGCGTTCGCGGCTTCTGGCGCGAAACTCGCCTGCATCTGCTCCTCCGACGCCCTCTACGCGGAGCACGCGGTCGCCGCCGCCACAGCGCTGAAGGCGAAAGGGGCGACGGGAATCATCCTCGCCGGCCGTCCGGGCGAACTCGAAGCGCCCTTGAAAGAAGCCGGCGCGACCGATTTCGTGTTCGCCGGCGGCGATGTGCTGGCCGCGCTCGACCGCGCATGGGCGGCGCTGGGTTGAACCGGCGCCCGGCGCGTCCGGCGGTGAGGCCGCCCCCGTGCAATTTCCGCGACGCGCGCTAACATCGCGCGAAACGCGCGCCGGGAGAAACGCCATGACCGAATACACGCCGCCCAAAGTCTGGGTCTGGAACAAGGGGACCGGCGGCCGTTTCGCCAACATCAACCGGCCGATCGCGGGGCCCACGCACGACAGGGATCTGCCGGTCGGCAAACACCCGCTGCAGCTTTACTCGCTCGGCACGCCCAACGGCGTGAAGGTGACGATCATGCTGGAGGAGTTGCTGGCGACCGGCCACGCGGGCGCCGAATACGACGCATGGCTCATCAACATCGGCGAGGGCGATCAGTTCGGTTCGGGCTTCGTGAAGGCCAATCCGAACTCGAAGATTCCCGCGCTCGTCGACCGTGGTTTCGACCCGCCGATCCGCGTGTTCGAATCCGCCTCGATCCTGCTCTATCTCGCCGAGAAGTTCGGGGCCTTCCTGCCGGAGGATGTGCGCGGGCGCACCGAATGCCTCAACTGGCTGTTCTGGCAGATGGGCTCCGCGCCGTATCTGGGCGGCGGCTTCGGCCATTTCTACGCCTATGCGCCGATGAAGATCGAATACGCCATCGACCGTTTCGCGATGGAGGCCAAACGCCAGCTCGACGTGCTCGACCGCAGGCTCGCGGAAACCGAGTTCCTCGGCGGCAAGGACTATTCGATCGCCGACATGGCGGTCTGGCCGTGGTACGGCCAACTCGCGCAGGGCCGCCTCTACGAGGCCGGGGAATTCCTGCAGGTGCAGGACTACAGGAACGTGCAGCGCTGGACCGAGACGATCAACGCGCGGCCGGCGGTCAAGCGCGGCCGCATGGTCAACCGCACGTTCGGCGATCCCTCGCAGCAATTGCACGAGCGCCACGACGCCAGCGACTTCGAGACGAAGACGCAGGACAGGATCGCGCCCCCCGCCAAGGGCTGACGCCCCGTGCGCGCCGCGCTTTTTCTTGCGCTCGCGGGCGCGACGCTCGTCGGCGCGCCGCGCGCGCAGGCGTGGAGCAATCACGCGCTCGTGTCGTTCTGGGCGTTTCGCGCCGCGCCGGACGTGGCCGCCGCGCCGCCCGTCGCGGTCGAGCCGCTCGAAAGCTTTCTGAAGGATCAGGAGCCGGCGATCGAAAGCCTGCTCGCCGCGCAGGAGACATGGGCGCGCGCCCATATCGCGACCTATCCGCCGCGCCCCGATGCGTTGGCCTTCAGGGCCGATCCCGCGCGCGACGACGCTGCGCGGCGCAAGGCTTTCGTGGAGGCCCTGCGCATCGCCGCCAACACGAAATTCGCGCTCTACGCGCAACGCCAGCCAGGCGATGCGCAAGACGCCGATCGCGTGCTGAAATTCTCCGACGTCGCGACGCTGCCCGAACCGCCGCTCGCCTTTTACCGATTTTACCGGCTGAATGTCGGCGAGCAGGTCGCCCCGCTCGCGGTCGTGGCGAGCGCGTCCGCCGAGCCCGATTTCGGCACGGACATCAATTGCTGGGAGGACAGCCCCTCCGAATGGGGCCCCCGCTACAAATTCGGCAGGCTGCCGTTCGGCAATCCGGCGGTGAACATCACGACGCAGGCGCCGTTTCACATGGGGTTCTTTCACCAGAGCTGGATCGTCTACAAGGCCGCGCCATTCGTCGCGCGCACATATCCCCTGTTGCGCATCCACCAGTTCTTCGGCCTCGCCGATCTCGCTTTTCGCACCGGCCATCCCTATTGGGGCTGGCGCTTCGCCGGCAACGCGCTGCACTACGTTCAGGATTTGACGCAGCCCTATCACGCGAGCCTGCTGCCCGGCGCCTCCACGCCGCGCATGGTGTGGACGAACGTGATGGCGGTTCTGGGCTTTCCGCGCGCCAAGAACGATCTGATCGTGCTCGTCTCCAACCGGCATTTCGCGCTGGAGCGCTACCAGGTGCAGGTCGTGCACGAGGCCACGCGGCAGGATGCGAAATCTCCGGCGCTCGTCGCATTGCAGGAGAGCGCGCGCGACGCCGCCTATCCCGCATGGTCGGATTTCTACGCGCGCGACGTGACGGCGAAGGAGGCAGCGGGTTTCGGCGATCGCCTCAACGACGCGCTGCTGGCGGCCGCGCCCGCGCACTACGTGTCCGACCCGGCGTTCGACTTCGGCGCGAGCGGCGGCCATGTCGATCTCATGCGCATTCTCGACGAGGGGCCCGCCGCCAGGCGCGCCGCGCTCGATGCGGCGATCGCCGAACTGCTCGGCCATTTCGGCGCGCACAGCCGCAATCTCGTCAAGGGGCTCGGGCCGGCGCGCACGGCGCAGCGGTGAGGCGGGCGACTGCGATCCGACGCGCGCGCGTCGCGCGAGCCGGTTCCCGCGTCGCTTGCTTCAGCGTTTGCGGCTGGCCGGCGTTCCCTTTGTCAGAAACGTCCGCGCACGCGCGCGGCCTGCGTCGGCGCGCCGCCCTTCGCCCGCGCGCCCCGTGCCCGTCGGCTGCCAGGCCGGCACGAGCTGGTGCTTGCCCGGCCCGATGAGATCGGCGCGGCCCATCGCCTTCAACGCCTCGCGCAGCATCGGCCAGTTCTCGGGATCGTGATAGCGCAGGAACGCCTTGTGCAGGCGGCGCTGACGCAGTCCCTTCACCGCATCGACAGGCTCCGAAACGCCGCGTCGCACCGGTTTCAGCGGATTGAACCCGGTGTGATACATCGCGGTCGACAGCGCCATCGGCGAGGGCAGGTAGGTCTGCACCTGATCGGCGCGGTAGCGGTTCTTCTTCAGCCACAGCGCAAGGTTCATCATGTCCTCGTCGCTCGTGCCGGGATGGGCTGCAATGAAATAGGGAATGAGGAAGTATTCCTTGCCCGCTTTCTTCGCGGCCGCGTCAAACAACTGCTTGAAACGGTCGTAGGCGCCGATCCCCGGCTTCATCATCTTCGACAGCGGGCCGTCTTCGGTGTGCTCGGGCGCGATCTTCAGATAGCCGCCGACATGGTGCTCGACGAGTTCGCGCACATAGGCGGGGCTTTTCACGGCGAGGTCATAGCGCACGCCGGAGGCCACCATCACCTTCTTCACGCCGGGCGTGGCGCGCGCCTTGCGGTAGAGCGAGATGAGCGCGTCGTGACTGGTGTTCAGGTTCTTGCAGATGTCTGGAAAGACGCAGGACGGCCTGCGGCACAGCGCCTCCGTTTCGCGGTCCCGGCAGGCGATGCGATACATGTTGGCGGTCGGCCCGCCGATGTCGGAGATGACGCCGGTGAAGCCCTCGGTCTTGTCGCGGATAGTCGCGATCTCGCGCAGGATCGAGTCTTCCGAGCGCGACTGGATGATGCGCCCCTCGTGTTCGGTGATCGAACAAAACGCGCAGCCGCCGAAACAGCCGCGCATGATCGTCACCGAATGGCGGATCATCTCCCACGCTGGAATTTTGGCGCCGGCATAGGACGGGTGCGGCGCGCGCGCGAACGGCAGTTCGTAGACGCTGTCCATCTCCGCCGTCGTCAGCGGAACGGGCGGCGCCGTCAGCCATACGTCGCGCTCGCCATGCGCCTGCGTCAGCGGCCGGGCGTTGCCGGGGTTGCTCTCCCGGTGCAGCACGCGCGAGGCGCGGGCGTAGGCCTCCTTGTCGGCCAGAACCTGTTCGAACGAGGGCAGGCGGATGACGACATTCGTCTCCCCCCGCCGGCGCGCGCCTTCGTCCGGCGCCTCCAGATCGTCGACCGGCGCCTCGGTCCATCCGTCCGGCGTTTTCGCGCGGGCGAAGGCCACGCCGCGCACGTCCGAAAAATCCTGCGCCACGCCGCCGCGGGCGATGCGATGGGCGACTTCCACCAGCGCGCGCTCGGCGTTGCCGTAGAGCAGCAGGTCGGCCTTGGCGTCGAGCAGGATCGAGCGGCGCACCTTGTCCGACCAGTAGTCGTAGTGGGCGATGCGCCGGAGCGACGCCTCGATGCCGCCGAGCACGATCGGAACGTCCGGGAAAGCCTCGCGGGCGCGCTGCGCATAGACGATGACCGCGCGGTCCGGCCGCCGCCCGCCCTCGCCGCCGGGCGTATAGGCGTCGTTGCGGCGGATCTTCCGGTCGGACGTGTAGCGGTTGACCATCGAATCCATGTTCCCGGCGGTGACGCCGAAGAACAGGTTGGGCTTGCCGAGCGCGCGGAAGGCGCTGGCGTCGCGCCAGTCCGGCTGGGAGATCATGCCAACGCGGAAGCCCTGCGCCTCCAGAAGCCGGCCGACGATCGCCATGCCGAAGCTCGGATGGTCGATGTAGGCGTCGCCCGTCACCAGGATCACATCGCAGGAATCCCAGCCCAGGGCCTCCATCTCGGCCCGCGACATGGGCAGGAACGGCGCGACGCCGAACCGGTGCGCCCAGTATTTCCGGTAGGCGAGAAGCGGCTTGGCGCCTGGGGTCGCGTGAACGGACGTGGTCATGAGCCTCCGCTGGGATCGCCGCACGAAACGCGCGTGTCGAGCGCCGCCGCTGGCGCGCAACGCCGGCGCGGGCGGTCCCCACGTGGCGCGGCGCGCCCAAGCGTTCTATAATGGCTTTGACATGTTGGCGACCCTCGCCGCTCCCCGATGGAACCCGTGATGACCCGCATACCGAATTTCGCCGATATCGCCTTCCAGCCCGTCGCGGCGCCGCCGCGGGCCGCCAACGACGCCGCGCCGTGGATGACGCCGGAGGGCATCGCGGTGAAGCCGGCCTACGGTCCGGCGGACATCGAGGGTCTGGGTTTCGTCGACAGTTTCCCCGGCGCGGCGCCCTATCTGCGCGGGCCGTACCCCACCATGTACGTCAACCAGCCGTGGACCGTGCGCCAGTACGCCGGCTTTTCGACGGCGGAGGATTCCAACGCATTCTACCGGCGCAATCTGGCGGCCGGCCAGAAGGGCCTGTCGGTCGCCTTCGATCTGGCGACGCATCGCGGCTACGACTCCGACCATCCGCGCGTCGCCGGCGATGTCGGCATGGCGGGCGTGGCCATCGATTCCATCTACGACATGCGTACGCTGTTTTCAGGCATTCCCCTCGACCAGATGTCGGTGTCGATGACCATGAACGGCGCCGTTCTGCCGGTGCTCGCGCTCTACATCGTGGCGGCCGAAGAGCAGGGTGTCAGCCCGCAGAAACTGTCGGGCACCATCCAGAACGACATTCTCAAAGAATTCATGGTGCGCAACACCTACATTTATCCGCCGCAGCCTTCCATGCGCATCATCTCCGACATTTTCGCGTATACGAGCGCGAACATGCCGAAGTTCAACTCCATTTCCATTTCCGGCTACCACATGCAGGAGGCCGGCGCGACGCAGGATCTGGAGCTTGCCTATACGCTGGCCGACGGCGTGGAATATATCCGCGCCGGCGTAAAGGCGGGGCTGACGGTCGACCAGTTCGCCCCCCGCCTGTCGTTCTTCTGGGCGATCGGCATGAACTTCTTCATGGAGGTCGCCAAGCTGCGCGCGGCGCGTCTGATCTGGGCGAAGCTCGTGTCCGACTTCAACCCGAAGTCCGAGAAGTCGCTGCCCCTGCGCACGCATTCGCAGACCAGCGGCTGGTCGCTCACCGCGCAGGACGTGTTCAACAACGTCACCCGCACCTGCATCGAAGCGATGGCGGCCACGCAGGGCCACACCCAGTCGCTGCACACCAACGCGCTCGACGAAGCGCTCGCGCTGCCGACGGATTTCTCCGCGCGCATCGCCCGCAACACGCAGCTCTTCCTGCAGCAGGAAAGCGGAACCACGCGCATCATCGACCCGTGGGGCGGCTCCTACTACGTCGAGCGCCTGACGGCGGAGCTTGCGAAAGCGGCGTGGGCGCATATCGAGGAAGTCGAGAGGCTCGGCGGCATGGCCAAGGCGATCGACGCCGGCATTCCGAAACTGCGCATCGAGGAAGCCGCCGCCAAGACGCAGGCGCGCATCGACAGCGGCCGCCAGGCGGTGATTGGCGTCAACAAGTTCAAGCCGACCAGCGAAAAGCCGATCGACGTGCTGAAGGTGGATAATTCCGCCGTGCGCGCGAGCCAGATCGACAAGCTGAAGCGACTGCGCGCCGAGCGCGACGAGGCGAAATGCCAGGCCGCGCTGAATGCGCTGACCGAAGGCGCGAAGGGCGACGGCAACCTGCTCGCGCTGTCGATCGACGCCGCGCGCGCCATGGCGACGGTTGGCGAAATTTCCTACGCGCTCGAAAAGGTGTTCGATCGCCATCGCGCCGAGATCAAGTCGATCTCCGGCGTCTACAAGCGGGAGGCTGGCGTGAATTCCAAGGCGGTTTCGCGCGTGCAGGGCATGGTCGAGCAGTTCGAGGAGAACGACGGTCGCCGTCCGCGCATTCTGGTCGCCAAGGTCGGGCAGGACGGTCACGACCGCGGCCAGAAGGTCATCGCCTCCGCCTTCGCCGATCTCGGTTTCGACGTGGACATCGGGCCTTTGTTCGCAACCCCCGAGGAGGCCGCGCGCCAGGCGGTGGAGAACGACGTGCATATCGTCGGCATATCCTCGCTTGCGGCAGGCCACCTCACGCTCGTGCCGGAACTGCGCGCGGCGCTGGAGAAGGAAGGACGCGGCGACATCATGATCGTGGTGGGCGGCGTCATCCCGCCGCAGGATTTCCAGGCGCTGCGCGACGCCGGCGCCTCGGCCATCTTCCCGCCCGGCACCGTGATCGCGGACGCGGCCGGCAATCTCATCGACGAATTGAACCGCAGGCTTGGCTACGCCAAGAAAGACGCAGCCGAATAGTCGCCATTTCATAGCCACATTGCGGCATACAACACAGGGTTTCGCGCGCGAAACCCGATTGTCGGACACGCGGGGGCCTCGTTGCGGGGCCCTCGTTTCTTGAAAAGGCTTTGCATGATTCATTTCGATCGTTGGGCGCTTGGCGCCCTGTGCGCGCTCGCCGCCGCATCCGCAGCTCAAGCCAATGAAGCCGGCCGCGCGCGCTATGCCGACGCCATGCGCGAACTCGCCGCCCGGCACGATGTGCCCGAACGTCTGATCCATCGCATCATCATGCGCGAGAGCCGCTATCAGCCGCATCTCGTCAGCAAGGGCAACTACGGCCTCATGCAGATCAAGCCCGCGACCGCGCGCGGCATGGGCTATCGCGGCTCGCCCGCCGGCCTGCTCGACGGGCGCACCAATCTCACCTACGCCGTGCCCTATCTCGCCAACGCCTGGCGCATCGCCGGCCGCAACGAGGACGGCGCCGTGCGCCTCTACGCCGGCGGCTATTACTACGTCGCCAAGCGCAAGGGCATGCTGGGCCAGTTGCAGACGGCGCATGCGCCGCGCTCCGCCGTGCAGGCGGACGCGTCCGCTCAGGCGAAGACGGTCGCGGCCTATGCGCCGGAGCCGCGCGATCAACCGGGCCTGTTCTCGTTCCTGTTCGGCGGCGCGCGGCAGCCGCAGCAGGTGGCCGCCGCCGAGCCCGCCGCCGCCGACGAGAGCGAGCCTGCGGTCGAAGCGCCCAGGGCGAAGCGCGCGCGCGCGAACGCGCGGTCGCCGCATCGGTGACGAAGGCCGCGATGGCAGGACTTGTGGCTGGACTTATGGTCGCCCGCCCTGCGGCGTGGGCGGCGTCGGCACGGCGAAACAATCGCGCCGGCCGGAGTCGACGCAGCGTTGCAGCTTGCGCTGTTCGTCGAGCCGGTTGAACACGAGAAACGCCGCGATGGCGATCAGCAACACCGCCACCGCCGCATAGAGATTGGTGCGCGTGCGGTGGTCGTCGTCGGGATCGTCGTTCATGGTCGCGGCGCGTCGATGGTCGCGAACGGATGCGCTCGTTCGAACGCGCGCGCGGCGGCGAGCACCAGCATGTCCTCGCGCATGCGTCCCACGATCTGCAATCCGATCGGCAGACCGTCTCGCGTGAAGCCGCACGGCGCGGTCGCGGCGGGCTGTTGCGTGATATTGAACGGATAGGTGAACGGCGACCATTCGATCCAGTGTTTGTAAGGCCCGCCGGGCGGCGTGTCCGCGCCGAGCGGCACGGCGCCGGTCGGCATTTGCGGCGTCAGCAGCAGATCGTATTTCTCGTGGAACGCCGCCATCTTCGTCGCCAGCGCCGCGCGCGCGAGATAGGCTTCCAGATACTGCGCGCCGGTGATCGCGCGGCCGTTGCGCACCTCGCGCAACAGGCCCGGGTCGAGCATCGACTCCATTTGCGGCGTCACGTGTTTCATCGCGAGCGCTGCGCCCGTATGCCACAGTGTGTCGCACAGGTCGCGCGGGTCGTCGAAATCGGGCGCGGCCTCCTCCACGACGGCGCCGAGATCGACGAAACTTTGCGCGGCCTTCTCGACCGCGGCGGCGACGTCGGGGTCCACATGGTCGACGTAGGACAGCCGCGGCGCATAGGCGATGCGCCGGTTGCGCACGCCCAGATCGAGTTCGCGCGTGTAGTCGGGGCACGGCGTGTTCCACGCCATGATGTCGCGCGCGTCGGGGCGGCCGATGATCGACAGCATGAAAGCGGCGTCCTCCACCGTGCGCGCGATCGGCCCCAGATGCGCCAGCACGCTCATGGTGGAGAACGGATAGGCCGGCACGCGGCCGAAACTTGGTTTCAGGCCGAACACGCCGCAGAACGCCGCCGGAATGCGAATGGAGCCCAGACCGTCGGTGCCGAGATGAAAATGGCCGAGACCGAGCGCAGCGGCGGCCGCGGCGCCCGCCGACGAGCCGCCGGAGGTGTGGCCGAGCTTCCACGGATTGCGCGTGACGCCGGTGAGCGGGGAATCGCCCAAACCCTTCCAGCCGATTTCCGGCAGCGTGGTCTTGCCCAGAATGATCGCGCCGGCTTCGCGCAGGCGCGCCGTCGGCGGCGAATCCTCTGTCGCCGGCGCGTCCGAACTGGTGCGCGTGCCGCGCCGCGTGCGCATGCCCTGCGCCATCACGTTGTCCTTGATGGTGGCGACGAGCCCGTCGGCGGGGCCGCACGGCGCGCCCCTGGCGTAGCGCGCTTCGGCCGCGCGCGCGCCCGCGATGACGCCCTCGCGGTCGATCTGCGCAAAGGCGTTGATCTGCGGTTCGACCGCGTCGAGCCGCGCGACGAGGGCCTTCGCATAGTCGACGGGCGAAGCCTTGCGTGCGGCGTAGAGTGCGGCGCAGGCGCGAGCGGGCAGGGCGAGCAGATCTGACATGAACACTCCGGTCCCATCGTGTCTTACAGGCGCAGATTGCGTCCGCGCGCGCCGGCGTTCAAGCGGCCGGCCTGCGCATTTTCGCCCCATTCGCGCAGGCCCCGCCCCGCGCACGCCCCATTTGCGTGGGACAGAGGCGCGGTCGCGGCGCCTTAACGAATCGTCAAGAAAGCCGCCGGCATGTGTGCGTTTTCGTCAGCCCGCTGACGCGTTCGGGGATGTTTCGATGCAGCAGGTCCACGCCGGAACGATCGCGACGCCTGCGCGCCTGGCGCTGATCGCCGGCGCGCTTCTGGCGTTGGCCGGCTGTTCCGCCACCTCCGCCTCGTTCTCCGCGCTGTCGGACCGCGTGTCCGACAAGGTGAGCGCGGCCGGCGCCGTGTTCGCGCGCCCCAAGGGCAATCCGCAGAATGTGCAGATGTTCGTCGCCTCCACGCGCCGCAAGAGCGGCGAGCCGATAGGCGACGCGACGTTTTCGTTGCAGAACGTGAGCGTGCCGCCGGGCCATAAGCCGGGCGCCATCGAGAGTCCGAGTTTCGGTTCGCCCGACGCCGCGAACCATTTCGTCGCCACCGGCCGGCGCGCGCTCGATGCGGAGGCGTTCCGCGCGGAATTCGCCGCGCATATTTCCGGCCGGGTCGGCAACGCGCGCGATGCGCTGGTCTATGTGCACGGCTTCAACACCAGTCTTTCGGAAGCGCGGTTCCGTGTGGCGCAGATCGTGGCCGACGGCGGGTTCACCGGCGTGCCGCTGCTGTTCACATGGCCGACGAAGGGCGAGTTGCTCGCCTACGAATCCGACAAGGAGGCGGCGACCGCCTCGCGCGATGCGCTGGTCCGGTTGCTGGCCGACATTTCCGCCACGCCGGGCGTGGGGCGCGTGCATGTGCTTGCGCATTCGATGGGCTCGTGGCTGACGATGGAAGCGTTGCGCGAAACCGCCATCGCCGGCCGGCGCGATCTCGACGGCAAGCTCGGCAATGTGATGCTGGCCGCGCCCGACATCGACCTCGGCGTGTTCCGCCAGCAGGTTTCGCGGATCGATCCTTCGCATGTGTCGGTCTTCGTTTCGCGCGACGACCGGGCGCTCTCGCTGTCGAGCCGCATCGCCGGCGACCGGCCGCGCCTTGGCGCGATGGACCCGTCGAACCCGAAGGACGCCGCCGCCATCGATGCGATGGGCGTGCGCGTCTACGATCTGTCGATGCTCGGCTCGGGCTGGATCGGTCACGACACATTCGCCAACGCGCCGGACGCCGTGCGCCAGATCGGCGCCACGCTCACGCGCAAACGCGAGCAGGACGCCAACGTGCAGGCGGTGATCGACGCGCGCGGACCCATCGCGCAGGAGCCGGCTGCGCCCGCCGCGAGCGCGCCGCAGAACGGTCCGATCGTCGGCGAGCCGCTGGCGCCGCCGCCGCGTTGATCGCGCCAGGCGGGCGGGACGCGCCGCCTCGAACAATGGGCGTTACGCCGACAGCGCGCTCAGAATGCGCGCCCAGCTGCGTGCGCCTTTCTGGAACGACGACAGTTCGTATTTCTCGTTCGGCGAATGAATGCGGTCGTCGTCGAGACCGAACCCGACCATCAGCGCGTCCATTTTCAGATCGCGTTTGAACGCGCCGACGATCGGGATGGAGCCGCCCGAGCCCGCCATCACCGGCTCCTTGCCCCATTCGGCCTGCAACGCGCGGCGCGCGCGCGAGAGCGCCTCGGAGCCGAACGGCAGTTGCAGCGCCGGGCTCGCGCCGTGCGAGATGAATTCCACGTCCGCGTCCTCCGGCAGGCGCGCGCGCACGAACGCCTGAAAGCTCTCCGCGATCGCGTCCGGCTTCTGCTTGCCGACGAGGCGGAACGAGAATTTCGCGCTCGCTTCGGCCGGCAGCACCGTTTTCGAACCCTTGCCCGTATAGCCGCCGACGATCCCGTTCACGTCGCAGGTCGGCCGCGACCATATCTGTTCCAGAACGCTGCGGTCCTGCTCGCCGGCGGGAACCGACAGGCCTACGTCGCCCAGAAACTGATGTTCGTCGAACGGCAGCTGGCGCCATTGTTCGGCGATTTCGTCCGGCAGTTCGGCCACGCCTTCGTAAAAGCCCGGCAGCGTTACGCGCCCCTTGGCGTCGTGCAGATCGGCGATGATCTTCGACAGAACATGAATGGGGTTGCGCGCCGGACCGCCATACATGCCCGAGTGCAGGTCGCGGTCGGCGCAGCGCACGACCACTTCTTCAAGATACAGGCCGCGCAGCATGGTGGTGATGGCGGGCGTGTCCTTGTTCCACATGCCCGTGTCGCACACCAGCATCATGTCGGCGGACAGTTCGTCCTTGTTGGCGGCCATGAACGCCGGCAGCGACGGCGAACCGCATTCCTCCTCGCCCTCGAACAGGATCGAGACGTCGCACGGCAGTCCGCCCGTTTCGCGAAACGCGCGGCAGGCCTCCACGAACGTCATCAATTGTCCCTTGTCGTCGGCGGCGCCGCGCCCGACGATCTTCGCGCCGGTCTCGCGTTCGACCAGTTTCGGATCGAACGGATCGCTCTCCCACAGGTCGATCGGGTCGACCGGCTGCACGTCGTAGTGGCCGTAGAACAGAAGATGCGGCACGCCCGTCCTGCCGGCTTTGGCGTGCGCCACCACCATCGGATGGCCTGTCGTCTCCCGCACGCTCGCCGTGAAGCCGATTGCATTCAGTTCGGCGGCGAGCCATTCGGCGGCCTTCACGCACTCGCCCGTGAAGGCAGGATCGGTCGAGATCGATCTGATGCGCAGTAGCTCGAACAGCCGCGCGAGCGCGTCGGAGCTGTTGGCGTCGATTCTCTGCAAGACGTTGTCGATGGCCGCCATGCGATTCCCCTGCGAATGAGGGAAAGACTAACAAGTTCGCGCGCCGCGCGCGACCCGCGCGGCAGGCTTGAGCTGCGGCGCGCTATTTGCGGCCCATCAGCCCGCCGAGCACGTTGCGCAGGATGGCGCGCGACAATTGCGTGCCGGCCGACCGCGCCGCCGACTGCACGGCCGAGCGCAGCACCATCTCGCCGGTCGACATGCGCTGGCGTTTGCCGCCGTTCTTGCCGTTTCCGCCGCCGCCGAGCACGTTCTCGATCATGCCGCCGATGGTCGACAGAACGCCGCCGTCGGCGCCGGCCTGTTGCGGCGTTTCGGCGCCCTCGAGCTTGCCCTCCGCGCGCTTTTGCAGAAGCTCGAACGCGGATTCGCGATCGAGCGGCGTATCGTATTTGCCGGCGATGGGGCTTGCAGCCATGATCGCGGAACGTTCCTGCGCGCTCACCGGGCCGATGCGCGAGGTCGGCGGCGCCACCAGCGTGCGCTCCACGATGGTCGGCGTGCCCTTTTCGTCGAGCACGGAAACCAGCGCCTCGCCCACGCCAAGTTGCGAGATGACCTCCTCGGTGTCGAATTTCGGATTCTGCCGGAATGTCTCGGCCGCCGCGCGCACGGCCTTCTGATCGCGCGGGGTGAAGGCGCGCAGCGCGTGCTGCACCCTGTTGCCGAGCTGCGCCAGCACGATGTCGGGCACGTCGAGCGGGTTCTGCGTCACGAAATAGACGCCCACGCCTTTGGAACGGATGAGCCGCACCACCTGTTCGATGGCGGTCATGAGGGCGGGCGGCGCGCTGTCGAACAACAGATGCGCCTCGTCGAAAAAGAAAACGAGCTTTGGCTGCGGCAGGTCGCCCACTTCCGGCAGTTCGTTGAACAGTTCCGACAGCATCCACAACAGAAAGGTGGCGTAGAGTCGCGGCGAGCGCAGAAGTTTGTCGGCCGCCAGAATGTTCACCACGCCGCAGCCGGTGCGGTCCGTGCGCAGGAAGTCCTTGATGTCGAGCGCGGGCTCGCCGAAGAATTTGTCGGCGCCCTGTTGTTCCAGCACCAGCAGCCGGCGCTGGATGGCGCCGACGGTGGCCGCCGCCACGTTGCCGTATTTGGTGGTCAGCTCGCCGGCGTTGTCGGCCACGAATTGCAGCGTCGCGCGCAGGTCCTTCAGGTCGAGCAGCGCCAGCCCCTGCTCGTCGGCGATGCGGAACACGATGTTCAGAACGCCTTCCTGCGTGTCGTTCAACTCCAGCAGGCGCGCGAGCAGCAGCGGCCCCATTTCCGAAATGGTCGCGCGGATCGGATGGCCCTGTTCGCCGAACACGTCCCAGTAGACGGTCGGAAACTTGTCCGCGTTGTAGGCGAGGCCGAGGTCCTGCGCGCGTTTGACGACCGGCGGCTTGCCGTCGCCCGTCTGGCTCATGCCGGACAGATCGCCCTTCACGTCGGCGGCGAACACGGCCGTGCCGGCGTTGGAGAAACCTTCCGCCAGCTTTTGCAGCGTGACCGTCTTGCCCGTGCCGGTCGCCCCCGTCACCAGTCCGTGGCGGTTGCCGAGCGGCAGGTTGAGATGGACCCAACCGGTCTCGCACCTGCCGATCAGAATCTTGCCGGGAACGTTGTCGGGCTGCGTCTTGTCGGCCTTTGCGTCCGCCATGGTCCATCGCCTCTCAGGGGCGCGCGCCGCGCCCGAAACGCCCGACGGTATAAAGCGGAATCGCGCCAAACGGAAACGCCGCGCCATCGCCTGTCGCTGGCGCCTGTCGCCGCGCCCGGATCGGGTCTATATCGGGCGTGAATTGTCCAAACCGCGAGTCGCGAGCCATGGAAGACCTCATCAACCGGATCGTCGCCGCCACCGGTCTCGACCCCCAGTCCGCGCGCGAGGCGGTCGGGATCATCCTGGGATTTTTCCAGAAACACGCGCCGCAGGAGGCGTTTGCCGAGTTCGTGAACGCCATCCCCGGCGCGCAGCAGGCGATGGCGGCGAGCGCAGAGGCGCCGGCCAGGGGCGGCGGCCTGATGGGCGCGCTCGGCGGCCTGATGGGCGGGCTGGGCGGCGGCGCCGGCGGGCTGATGGCGCTCGCCAGCCAGTTGTCGGGCAAGGGGCTCGACATGGGCCAGATGAAAGCCGTCGGCCAGGAAATCTTCACCTACGCCGAAGAGCGCGTCGGCCCCGAAAAGGCGCGCGAGGTCATCCGGGCGATCCCCGGCGTTGGCCAGATGATGTGAGCGGCGACGGCGTTTTCGAGCGAAGACGCGAAAGCGCCTAGGTCGTGCGCGCGGCGGGGACGTTCTTGCGACGCCGCCCGCCGGCGAGCGCGCGCAGATCGAGTTTCAGCAGCCGCGCGGCGATGAAGAAGGTCGCGACATAGACGAGCGCGCCCGCTATCCCGAGCAACACGAGCTGCGTTTCAGAAACGAAAGCCGGAACGAGACGGGCGAGCGCGAGCGCGGGCTTTGCGCCGACGAGCGCGAGCGCGGTGAGCGCCGCGCCGGCCAGCGCGCTGCACGCGACCACTTTGCCGAACACCGCGTTCGGCGCCATGAAATCCGCGCGCACCGCCAGCACGAACAGGATGAGGAAATTGATCCACGAGCCGACGGCGGTGGCGAAGGCCAGGCCCGGCGCGCCGAGCGGGCGAAACAGCGCGATCTTCAACGCGACATTGAGCGCGACCGCGACCAGCGAGGCGATCATCGGCACGGTCGTGTCGCCGCGCGCCTGAAAGCTCGCGCGCGCGGAGGCGATCAGCACGATGGCGAACAGCCCGCTCGCATAGGCCGACAGCACGTGCGCGGAGGCGAGCGCGTTGGCGCTCGTGAATTTTCCGCGCACGAACACCGCCTGCATGATGATGTCGGGAATGGTGAGAAAGGCGACGACGAACGGTGTGGCCAGCGCGACCGTCAGGCCCATCGTGCGGTTTTGCGCGCGCAGCGCGGCGTCCGGCGCGCCGCCGGCGATCGCGCGGCTCATTTCCGGCAGCAGCACCGTGCCCGCCGCGATGCCGATGACGCCGATCGGCAACTGGTAGATGCGGTCGGCGTAATAGATCGAGGAGGGGCCGCCGGTCGGCAGCAGCGAGGAGATGATGGTGTCGGCGAACAGCGCGATCTGCACGCCGGCCGAACCGATCACGGCCGGTCCCAGCGCGCGGAAGAACTGCTTCACGTCGCCGTCGAATTTCGGCGCCGTGAGCGCGGAGCCGACGCCCGCGCGCCGCGCCGCGATTTCCAGCAGCACGAGTTCGAGCAGTCCTGCGACGGCGACGCCGGTCGCCGCCGCATAGCCCGCGTTCGGAAACAGGAAGGCCAGCGACAGCGCCGCGATCATCGACAGATTGAGCAGCACCGGCGCGAACGCCGCGGCGGCGAACCGGCCCGTCGCGTTCAGCGCGCCGGCGTGCAGCGTGACCAGCGTGACGAAAAACAGATAGGGAAAGGCGATGCGCGTGAGCGAGACCGCGAGCGCGAATTTCTCCGGATCGGCGCGAAAGCCCGGCGCCAGCAGATCGACCAGTTGCGGCGCGAAGGCGAGCGCGAGCGCCAGCAGCGCCAGCTGCACGAGCACGAGCAGGCTGTAGATGGAGCTGGAGAAGGCCCGCGCGCGCGGCGCGCCTTCGGTTTCGAGCACCCGCGCATAGGACGGCACGAAGGCCGCGTTGAACGCGCCTTCGCCGAAGATCGCGCGGAAGTGATTGGGCAGGCGAAAGGCGATGACGAATGCGTCGGCGATCGCGCCGGCGCCCAGAACCGCGCCGAGCACGATGTCGCGGGCGAAACCCGTCAGGCGGGACAGAAGCGTGAAGCCGCCGACGGAGAGCAGATTGCGGATCATCGCGCGCGCGCGTCCGTGTCGCTCAGCCGCTCGGCGACGATGTAGAGCGGGCGCCCTTTCACTTCGGCGAAAATGCGGCCGATATATTCGCCCAGCACGCCGAGCGACAGAAGCTGCACGCCCGACAGGAACATCACCGACACGATAAGCGAAGCGTAGCCCGGCACGTCCACGCCGAACAGCGCGGTGCGGATGAGATAGTAGACGCCCATCGTCATCGCGAAGATGGAGATGACCACCCCGACGAACGACCACACCATCAGCGGCAGCGTGGAAAATGACATCAGCCCGTCGAGCGCGAACCGCGTGAGCTTGCCGTACGAGAATTTCGACTGGCCGGTCGCGCGTTCCTCCACCACGAACGGCACGCCGATCGATTTGAAGCCGATCCAGGCGTAGAGCCCCTTGGAGAAGCGCGCGCGCTCGCGCATGGATTGCAGCGCCGTGATCGCCTTGCGGTCGACGAGGCGGAAATCGCCGGCGCCGGGCGGCAGTTCCGTTTCGCCGAACCGCGCGAACAACCGGTAGAAGCGGCGGGTGAGCGTGCGGCGCAGCGCTGAGTCGACCGAACGGTCGGTGCGCTGGCCGTAAACGTTCTGATAGCCCTCGCGCCATCTGGCCACGAAGGTTTCGATCATTTCCGGCGGGTGCTGCAGGTCGGCGTCCAGAATGACGGCGCAGGCCCCGCGCGCCGCGTCGAGCCCCGCGGCGATGGCGATCTCCTTGCCGAAATTGCGGCTGAACGACACCGCGTCGATGCGCGGATCGGCGGCGCGCGCGGCGCGCACGGCGGCGAGCGTCCCGTCCTTCGAGCCGTCGTCGACGAACACGATCTCCCAGGAGGCCACGCACCGGTCCAGCGCCGGCTTCAGGCGCTCCAGCAGCAGGGGAACGTTGGCCGCCTCGTTGTAGACCGGAACGACCGCCGACAATTCAGGCGCCTCTTGTGGTGCGTCGGGCAATCCACATCTCCTGCCAATCGCGCGGTTCAGCACTATGCTTGCGCCGCGATTTGCGCAAGAACCGGGCTCCCGTCCGGCGAAAGGAGAACCATGTCGCGGTTGCGCTTCGTGTTGTGCGCCGACGATTACGGCATGACGCCGGCCGTCAGCCGCGGCATTCTGGAGGTCGCGGCCGCCGGGCGCATTTCGGCCGCCTCCGCCATGAGCTCCATGCCGGACTGGGAGCGCGCGGCCCGCGCATGGCGCAGCGCAGCGCCCGCCGTCGATCTCGGCCTGCATGTGGTGCTGACGGTCGGCGCGCCGCTCGGCCCCATGCCGCGGCTGGCGCCGGCCGGCGTTCTGCCGCCGGCGGCGCGCCTCGTGCCGACCGCGCTCGCCCGCGCCCTGCCGCTCGACGAGATCGAGGCCGAAATCGGCCGCCAGATCGACGCCTTCGTCGCCTGCTACGGCGCCCCGCCGGTCCATGTGGATGGCCACCAGCACGTGCACGCGCTGCCCGGCGTGCGCGCCGCGCTGTTTGCGGCGCTGAGAAGCCGGGGGCTTGCGGACGCGCTCGTGCGCGACAGCGCCGACCGGCTCTCGCGCCTGGCCGCGCGCGGCGCGATGGCGGCCAAGGCGACGCAGGTGCGCACGCTGACCGCGGGGTTCCGGCGGGCCGCCCGGCGCGCAGGCTTCGCGCTCAACGACGGGTTCGCCGGATTTTCGGACTTTTCGCCCCGGCGCTACGGCGCGGATCTGTTCGCGTCGTATCTGAAGGCGCCCGGCGCGCGCCATCTCGTCATGTGCCATCCCGGCCATGTGGATGCGGACCTGGTCGCGCTCGATCCGGTGACGGAGGCGCGCGAGGCCGAGTGGGCGTGGCTCATGTCGGCGGAATTCGTCGCGCTGCTCGAGCGGCGCGGGGCCGCCCTCGTGCGGCAGGAGACGTGGTTAAACCGGCCTTAACCGGCCGCGCGCGACAATCGGCCGTTCGGGCGCCGCCCGCCTTCCGATTGCGATTTCGCCGATGACGCTGCCCCATCGTTTCTTCAACAAGCCCGCGCGCGCGCCCGCGGCCGGCTCGCTGCGCAACAACGTCACGCTGGTGGCGAGCGGACTGGTGGCGACGCTGGTCATCGTCGGCACGCTGATCGCGGGCTGGAACAACTGGCAGCGCGCGCGCCGCGATCTCGGCGAACGGGCGGAGAATTTCATCGGCATCGTCGCCCCCTCGCTGTCGAACGCCGCGCAGGCCAACGACCGGGAGTCCGCCCAGCGGCTGGTGACGAGTTTCCTCACCGACGATTCGATCGTCGGCGCGCTGGTCGTCGGCGCCGACGACAAGCCGTTCGCCGCCGCCGCCCGCCCGCGCGCGATGGTCGGCGAGGAGCAGATCCGCAACCTGGTCGCCGGCTTCGCCGACAAGTCCGGCGCCGTGCGCCATCTGGCCATCAGCCTGCCAGCCGGCAAGCTGATCGTCGAACCCCTGTCGCCGGACAGGTCGGGCGCTCCGACCGGCTATTTCGCCGCGCAGATCGGCTACGAACAGGTGGACGCGCAGGCCTGGCGCGACTTCTTCTTCATGCTGGCGCAAGGCTTTCTGATGGTCGCGGCGATCGCGCTGGCGCTGCATCATCTCATCGGCCGCGTGGTCTCTCCCATCGACCGGCTGACGCTCGTCGTGCGCGAACTCGTCGCCGGCAATCTGGAGGTCGAGGCGCCGCACCAGAACCGCAAGGACGAGGTGGGCGAACTGGCCCGCGCCATCGCCTATTTCAAGCGTTCGCTGGTCGAGCGGCTGGACCTGCAGTCGGCCGCCGAAGGCAAGCGCGCCGACGAGGCCGCGCGCCGCGCCGCGCTCGAATCGATGATCCTCGATTTCCGCACCAACATCCGCGACGTGATGCGCCAGCTCGGCGCCCACGCCGAACAGATGGCTCTGGCTGCCGACAGCCTGTCGACCATCGCGCGCCAGTCCTCGCAGCGCGCCAGCAACGCGGCCGCCGGCACGGCCGAGGCCTCGCAGAACGTGGCGACCGTGGCGCGCGCCTCGGAAGAGCTGTTCCAGTCGATCTCGGAAATCGAGACGCAGATCGGCCGCGCGCGCCAGCACGTGCAGGACGCCGCCGCCACAACGGTCGAGACGACGGAGACCATCGGGGGGCTGGCCGACAAGGCCAACGCGATCGGCGAGATCGTGGGCCTCATCCAGGCGATCGCCGCGCAGACCAACCTGCTGGCGCTCAACGCCACCATCGAGGCGGCGCGCGCGGGCGCTGCGGGCCGCGGCTTCGCGGTCGTCGCGCAGGAGGTCAAGGCGCTCGCCGGCCAGACCGTGCACGCCACCGAGCGCATCGCCGAACATGTGGACGCGATCCAGAAGGCGACGTCCTCCTCCGTCGCCGCTATCGCCACCATCACCAAGAAGATGAAACAGGCCGAAAGCTTCACCGCCTCCATCGCGGTCGCGGTGGAGGAGCAGGCGGCCGCCACCAACGAGATCTCGCGTTCGGTCGGCGAGGCCGCGCGCGGCACGGCGAGCGTGTCGGCCAACATGGACGGGCTGAAGTCGTCGGTCGGCGAGACCGACCAGTCGGCCGCGCAGGTCCATCAGGCGGCCGGCGACATGTCCATCCAGTCGCGCGAACTCAACGAGGCGATCGAATCCTTCCTGCATCGGGTCGCCGCGGCGTAAGATGGTCGGCGCGGGGTCCCCGCGCCGGAGATCGTTCATGTGGAAATCGCTTGCCGCGCTCGCCGCGCTCGCAATGTTCGCCGGCGGCGCCCATGCGCAACAGGACAAGGGCGCGC
>CALMZV010000028.1 GCA_937870755.1 uncultured Methylocystaceae bacterium | reverse complement strand
CTGCGCAACTGGCGATACTCATCAAAGGCTGGATGGTGAAAGCGTTCAATAGTGACCAATCGGGGATTGATTCAGTATCTCGGGCGAGCCGTCAGCCTCACGCTGTTCGTGACCGGCCTTGTGCACATCGGGAGCGGCTTGTTCGGGACGATCTTGGTGACGGTTGCCATCGGCATCATCTGGTTTCTGCCGGCAACGCCTCGTCCACAGGATGCGCTCGCGCCGCATCGTCTGCCGGCGGTGCTCGGGCCGGATCTCCTCGGCCATCTGCTGGCCGGCTTCTTCATTGCTTTGCCGTTCTGGGCAGGCGGGGACGGGGGCTTTTCGCGCTCTGGCATCCATGTCATGGCGATCATCACTTGGCCCATGGCGATTGGCGGCCTCGTGCTGGTCGCCGTGGCGGCTGGGAATGCAAGCCGCTGGCTGCGGATCGAAGACAATGCGCTGGAGGTCGCGACCGCCTGGCGGCGCCAGCGTATTCGTTACGCCGATATCACCCGGATCGACCCCTGGCGCCGCGGCCTGCCGCGCTGGCTCCGCGTGCTTGCGCCATTGCTGGCGGCCGGCGGACACCCAACGGCGGCAGGCGGGTTGATGCTGGCGCGCGATTCGACGGGCGTCTGTCTGAAACTCACCGATGGGCGAAACATCGTTGTCCAGAATGAAGCGTTCGAGAAGCCGTTGCGGCGTCTCCTGCATGTCCTGAAGAAGAAGGGCGTGCCAGCGGCAGCCGAGAAGGAGCAAACATGAAGGTATTCCTGACAAGCCTTGTGGCGGGGCTCGCCGCTCTCGGGGCGCTTTTGACGCCGGCCGCGCCGGCCCGTGCCCAGAGCTGGACGAACCACCGGCTCGCAGAGGTGACGTTCGAAGCCCCGTCAGACTGGCGCGCAACGAGCACGCGCGACCGCGCAATCATCCTGGCCGATTCCGCCGGGCGGGAATTGCGTGTCGAGTGGTGGGTGCAGGACGAACCAATCCTGGGCTACGACGACATCGTCTCTCACAAGCGCATCACGGTTGGGGGCAAGCGGGCGACGTGGAAGCATTCCTCCTTTCCGAACAGGCAGACTGTTACAGCCGTCCTTGACGAAAAGCGGAAGGACGGGCGCCAGCTCCTGATCTCGCTGGAGGCTCCCGGCCGCGATGCGAGCGCGGCGATCCGTCTTTTCGACGATATCCTGGCTCGGGTTCGCTTCGGAGGCGCGGCAGGCCAAAGCGGCGCGGTGACTGCACCGCAAGGTGCGGCGACCGTCGCGCCCCGGCAACGCGAGCGGACGCCGCTTTCACCGCAGATGCAGGCGATCGCGGCGCATTTCGGGGAGGACTGTGAGGCCGTTGCACTCGCCTCCTGGTCACATCCGGCCCTCGCCGCCATCCGCAAGCGCAAGCAGGCGCGCCTCGAATGGGCGATGCTCTGCCGCAACCAGAGCCATCCGGTGTTTGCGATGACTTTCGACTACGATCCGCAGGGTCGCACCAACGACTTCTTCATGCCGCTTTATGACGACGTGCTGAAAGCCGGCGGCGGCGCTGCGTTTTCCTTTGTTTCCTTGCGGGACAAGCTGATCATCGACGTCGCGCTGGCGGGCAAGGACCAGATCGATGTCAACTTCAGGGACGTTCCGCAACTGCCGCGCGCCGAAAACCCGGAGGGCGGCAAGACTGCCCCGCCCGATGCCAATCCCATACAAAAAAGGTCCGGTCCGCCGGTGCGGGACCAGAGCGATGTGCGGTTGTTTCTCGGCCGCGCCTCCTTCAGCGCGCCGGCGGAATGGGAAGTTCGGGCCGATCCAGACCAAGCAGCCATCGGCTTCATCCGCCCCGACAACCGGGCGGAGATCATGGTTCTCCTGTGGCCCGAAGCGCGGCCCATGCCGAGCGAGGGCGTGAGGCAACTTGAACATGTGGTGGTGGCGGATACGCCTGCCGTTCGGTATCGACAGAGGATCGCGAACAGCGAGATCGAGCACATTTTCTTTGAGGATGGCTATCCCGACGGCTCCCGCATCTCGGTTTCGTATCGGGCGTCAGGAGAGCCGATCGAGGACGGAGCGCCGATCCTTGAGCTTTTTCTGGCGGATCTGATCCTCAATGACTCGCCTCCGGGAGGCTGGTCGCCGGTCGGACCGTTGCAGGCCCGGAGCCGCGATCCATACGAGGGCCTCGATATGAACGCTTTTGAAAAAACCCGTTGAGGAAGCCGATGATGGATCATTCCGCACGACGATCGCTGGCGTCCCGCGCCCTGGTGCTTGGCTTGCTGGGAGCGTCGGTGCTGACGTCCTGCATCAGCGCATTCGCTCAGCCGACGACCATCGCACAGGACATGATCGCCGCCACCAAACGCTATGTCGCCGAGAAGAGCGAGGAAGTGATCAAGGCGCAAAGCAAGCAGGCCATCATCGCCGCCTACAAGAAGCTCTATCGGTCCGGCGCAGACAAACGCATGTTGCGGGCGCTCGGTACGGTCGCGCTTTCCGCCGAAGAGATCGACACCTTCGCCGACAACATGGCGAAAGCCACCGTCCTCGGCGACCCCGAAGGGGTGAAGGGCGTCGGGCAGCAGGTGGCGCTGGCGCTCGGTCAGAAGCTGGTCGCGGGGCTGTCCGATCCACAATTGCGCGGGCAGATGGGCGAGTTGCTCGGCAGCGTCGAGAAGGTCAACGAAATCGCCGACGTGGTCGGCCAGGCGGCGGGCGGCGACACCAAGGCGGCCATGGAATTCGCCGGGCGCGCGATCATCGCGGCGACACCTGCGGCGGCCATCTTTGCCGCCGGCGAGACGGCGGTCGGCGTCATGAAATACGCCAACGAGAAATTCACCGACGATAGCCTCGAAGATCTCTATCGCCGTTACACCGATGGGGACGCCGACGAGCGCGAGCAGATCCGGCGCAAGCTCGAGTCCGATCGCGTCTATTCTTATATCATCCGTGATCGCCGCATGGAACTGGCCGCGGAGAAGGAGGAAGCCATCCGGCTCGCCACCGCAGGACTCTCCGACCGCCTGCGTGAACGCCTGCTGGAGGCCAGGGAGGCGGATGTGATCGACGACATCCTCCGCAATTTCGACGCGCGCGCCGAACGCGAGCGCGTCGCCGCTATTCGCGAGGCAGCAAGCGTCAAGGCGGCGGCGCAGGCGACCGCCATGCTCGAAGCGCTCAACTCGACGGCGCGAAACCGCTGGGGCAAGGACTGGTCGCAGACCCGCGTCTACGATCTCGACCGTTTCATGCAAACGATTCGGGAGCGGATGCGCAACGACGGTGTTCTTGATCCTGACAACCCGCGCCACATCGCCGCAATGTCACGTCTGCTTTCGACGCGGCTCGTACATGGCGCCAACTCCGAGGAATATCTTCGACAGCTATCGGATTTCGAGGAGTATCGTCGCACGATACTGGGCGATATCGTTCCCGTTTCCGCACCGGCCCAAGACGCCGGCGCCCCGGCAGACGTCAAACAGGGGCGCGATACCAGTTGTGCGGCCGGTTCACCCAACCGCAACGAAGCCGACCGGCTGTGGCGCGAGGTTCTGGCACTTGAGAAAGCGGGCAAGTTCAGCTCTGCCCGCAAGACATTGCAGCGCTCATTGGCGATCTGCGCTGATTCCAAACGGGCCGCATACGACAAAATTCTCAAGGACAAATGGTTGATCGGCGTAATCAGTAATACAGTAGAGGGGGTCAGGAAAGCAATTCCGCCGGTCAAAGAGGTGACGACGACGGTGACGAATCCTCGCCGCTAGGGTGCTGGCTATGGGCGCGCCCGCCGAGAGGGACAGGAGGCGGCGAAAGCCGGCCTTCGGGCGCGTCGCTCGCGCCTTGCTGAGCGCGCTCGGTATCCTCCTGATGGCCTGGGGCATCGGCGCGCCGCTTGTGGCGCTGACCGGCGCCGAGGCGCAAGGCCGGATCACGCATGTCAGACGTCAGCTCGGCGACCGCAACGAAGTCATCCCCAATCGCTACACCTTCGCCATCGCCTACGAATTCCGCCTTCCCGACGGCACGCTCCGGACCGGGACTACCCAGCGGATCGGGGATTTCTTCTCACCTGGCCGTCTGGGTGTCGACAGCCCCGTGACCATCCGTTACGCGCCCTTTGCACCCGGCCTGTCCGTGATGGACTGGCGTTTAGGCTCACTTATCGAAAACATCTTAGCGGCCGCCGTCGGAGCGGTGTTGCTCTGGCTGCAGTTGAAAAGACAATGATCGCAGCTGATATCTCGATGAGGGCGAGGTGGCGATCGACTTTGATGGCTGCGCGGGGACGGCGACCAGCACGACACGGTCGGTCTGAAGGCTTTTACGGTCGCCGCGCCCGAGTTCGCCCTTGTGGTTGCCCTGCTCGTCGATCAACACGCGGCGCAGGCCGTAGCCAGGCGTGCCGCCCTGGCGAAATCCCAGCTCGACCAACCGGCATTGGCCCGCGAATACCTTGACCGAAAGCTCCCGGCTGTATTCGCCAGCCATGACGCGCTTGACGGTCTTCAGCAGGTTGGAGCCGATGCTGCCGTCGTTCTCGAATTGCTCCCCGCAATAGTGAACGCGAATGCCAGCGCGGGAGCAGATGTGCTCATGATAGGCGCCTTCGTCGGCATCCTGGAAGCGGCCCCATCGACTCACGTCGTAGACAAGTATCGCCGAGAAGTTGGCATGGCCTGACTCGACCTCGGCCATAAGATTTTGGATCGCTTCCCGTCCATCGAGACGAAGCCCGCTCCGCCCCGAGTCCTCGAAGACGCGCATGACCTTCAATCCGCGGGCGGCGGCATATTTCTTGATGGCGTCAAGCTGATTCTCTGTCGAGTATTTCTGATGATCCGTCGACATGCGGACGTAGGCGACGGCGGCAATATCATTGCCGGCGTCATCATTGTCTTGGCGTTTTTGTTTCGAGAGCTTCCCCCTCACTGGTCCATCCTCACGCGGCACTCGGGAGTAGTCCGTCGAACCTGCAACGCCTCCAGATCAATGCTCTTCGCGAATTTAAAGCGAAGGAGCGTGGAATGTCGTTTCCGAAAAAGGGCAAGTCCTTTCCGGGCAATGGAATGAATGGCGGTGGGTCGCAGTCGAGTGAGACGCGATTTGCTACGGAGATTGCGGCGGCGCTGAAGCGATCGCTCGGCTCAACCCATGCTGCCGTGAAAACGGCTGCGGTCTGGACCGGAGCCCACGAGCGAACGGCGAAGAACTGGTTTTCCGGGCTCTATGGTCCGAGCGGCGAGCACCTCGTCGCTCTTGCGCGGAACTCCGATGAGGTGCTTCATGCCTTCCTGGGCATGGCCGGGCGCCCCGATCTGATCGCCGTCGTCAAGCTTGCCCATCTCGAATATGCTGCCGAGGATCTCCTGGCAACCATCAGGAAGCTCAACGATAGAAGCATGTGATGAATAATGGTCAAGGCCATGTTCGATCGATTGAGAATTCCGACGGAATTCGCCCACTCATTCCGATTTGATTTCGCCCACCTATTCCGATTTGAAGCCGCCCACCATTCCGAGATGAACCCGCCCAGCGTTCCGATTTGAATTCGCCCGGGGCGAGCGGCGTTTTCCTTTGGGTCAGCCTTCGGGGCAGCGTGCCCTCCTCAATACCGAGGAGACGCGTGTGCCCGCCCCAAGAGAGCTGACCATGAGACAGATACGACAGATGCTGCGGCTTGCGGGGAGCGGCAGCAGCAGCCGTGAGATTGCGGCGGTGCTGAACGTGGCGCGCAGCACGGTCCGGGATTACCTGAAGCGTGCCGGGAGGGCCGGACTGAGCTGGCCGCTGCCTGATGAAGCCAGCGACGCCGTTCTTGAAGAGCGGTTGTTCGGTCGCTCGACCGGCGGCCAGCTTGGTGCCCGCCGCCGCCCGGAGCCTGACTGGGCCGTGATCGCCTGCGAGCTGAAGCGGCCGGGCGTGACGCTGGAGCTTCTCTGGAGCGAGTACCGCGAGCTCCATCCCGAGGGGTATGGCTACAGCCGCTGGTGTGACCTGTACCGCACCTTCGAGCGGCGCCTGTCGCCGGTGATGCGCCAGGAGCACGTGGCGGGCGACAAGGTGTTCGTCGACTTCTCCGGCAAGAAGCTTGCGATCATCGACCGCACGACCGGCGAGGTCCGGGAGGCGGAGATCTTCGTGGCTGTGCTCGGCGCCTCGAACTACGCCTACGCCGAGGTGGTGTGGACGCAGACGTTGTCGGACTGGATCGGCGCCCATGTGCGGATGTTCCGCTTCCACGGCGGCGTGGCCCGGCTCCTTGTCCCGGATAATCTCAAGGCCGGGGTCCACAAGGCATCGTTCTACGACCCTGAGCTCAATCGTAGCTACGGCATGATGGCGTCGCATTACGGTGTCGGCGTGCTGCCGACGCGGCCTCGCAAGCCGAAGGACAAGGCGATGGTCGAAGCCGGGGTGCGTCTGGCCCAGACCTACATCCTCGACCGCCTGCGTAACATGACGTTCTTCTCGCTCGACGAAGCCAACCAGGCGATCCTGGGGATGTTGAAGCGGCTGAACGGGAAGGTCATGCGTCATCTTGGCGTCAGCCGCCGCCACCTGTTCGAGGCGATCGAGCGCCCGGCGCTGGCGCCTCTTCCAGAGGAAGATTACGAGTTCGCCGAGTGGAAGCTGGTGCGGGTGAACCTCGACTACCATGTCGAGTTCGACGCCTTTTTCTACTCGGTGCCGCATGCGTTGATCCGGGAGCAGGTCGATCTGCGTGCCACCGCGCGTACCATCGAGGTCTTCCATCGGGGTCAGCGCGTCGCAGTTCATCAGCGCCGCTATGGCGGTTCTCCCAGGCACGGCACCGTGACGGACCATATGCCGAGCTCGCACCGGTTCAGGGCCGAGTGGACGCCGGAGCGCTTCCAGCGTTGGGGGCGCGCGATCGGGCCGGAAACGGAAGGGCTGGTCCTCGCGATCCTCGCCCGTGGAAAGCATCCGGAACAGGGCTTCCGCTCCTGTCTCGGCGTGCTGCGGCTCTATCGCGACCTTGACCCCGGCTATGCCGAGAAGGTCTCGGCCCGCGCGCTCGCCATCGGCGCGCTCTCCTACAAGGCCATCTCCTCCATCATCGCCAACCGCATGGTGAGCCCGGTCGCCACCGGCAGCACGGCGGTGATCGACCATCGCAACCTGCGTGGTCCGGGCTACTTCCACTGACCAATCGGAAAGAGAGATATCCCGATGTTGAAGCATCCGACCCTGGACCTGCTGCAATCCCTCGGCCTTGCCGGCATGGCTGCGGCCTTCCGGGACCTTCAGGCCCAACCTGAAGCCCGCAGTCTCGACCATGCCGAATGGCTGGCATTGCTGCTCGACCATGAAGTGACCGCCCGCAACCAGAGGCGCTTCGAGACCCGCACCCGCGCCGCGAAACTGCGCGTCGCCGCCAGCATCGAGGACGTCAACTATCACGCAATCCGCGGTCTCGACCGGGCCATGTTCCTCAAGCTCACCTCCTGCGACTGGATCCGGGCTCACCATGATCTTCTCGTCACAGGGCCGATCGGGCTGGGCAAAAGCTGGCTCGTTTGCGCCCTCGGCCAGAAGGCCTGCCGGGACGATATCTCCGTCTCCTATCGCCGGATGCCGCGCCTCCTCGCCGACCTCGCGCTCGCGCGCGGCACCGGCCGGCATGCCCGCAACCTGCTACGCCCGCTCACCCGCGTCGACCTCCTCATCCTGGACGACTGGGGCCCAGAAAGCCTGACCGCCGAGCAGCGCCGCGACTTCATGGAGATCATCGAGGAGCGGCACAACTGCCGCTCCACCATCATCACAAGCCAGCTCCCCGTGGATCGCTGGTACGACCTCATCGGGGATCCCACCTTAGCCGATGCGATCTTGGACAGGCTCGTTCACAACGCCTATCGCATCGAGCTCGCCGGCGAGAGCCTGCGTAAAAAACGGCCACAGGAGGGGGCCGTGACAGTCCCAGCTTGACCGCCCGTCACCTCCAACCCATCATCCCCTCTGACCCGAAGGAATAGCCTCGCAGGTGGGCGGCTTCAGATCGGAATCCCTGGGCGGCTTCACTTTGGAACACCTGGGCGACTTCATATCGGAATAGGTGGGCGGCTTCGTCGGAATCCGCAATCGATTGCTCGAACATGGCCTTGACCGCATATTCTCAGAATCAAACGCTATTGCGTTCGGTTTCGCAGTAACCGGAGAAGAACTTTCGATTCCGGTTTCCAGTCATCCGCCATGAACCGCGCCCGTCCCCCGACGCGGCCGGTCGCACCTTTCGCCATGAAAACATTCACTGTTTCAAGAAGGACCGACCATCGGCGCGCGCCCTGGGGCGCCGCTGCGGCGCTCGCCGCCTGCCTGTTCGCGGGGCCGGTTCCCGCGGCCGCCCAGGAGCGGCGCGACGGGGTCGCCGACGCGCTCGCCGGGCACCGCGCCGAGATGCGGCAGCTCGACGGCACAGACGACCCATGGCGCCGGCCGCTATTCTACGACCCCGTGTCGCTCGAAAACGCCCCCGCAGGCGTGCCCTGCGACCATCTGGCGGAGCGGCGGCCCGAGGTCGTGGCCGGAAAGGGCGAGGTGCTGCTGTTCGAGACGCTCGAACCCTCGCCCCGCCGGATGCGATTCTGGCGCGCGCCCGGCGCGCGAGAAGAAAATGGCGAGAAAGAGGCGCGACATTTCGTCCGGGCCCAGCTCGGGGCCATTGAAATCAAGCTGTTGGCGCGGCGTGTCTTCTCCTGGTGTCACTGACGTCGGCTGACAGCTTAACATTTCTCAAGGATGGCGGCCGACCCCGACGCTACCTTCCGCGCGCCCCGGAATCCAAAGGAGACGCGCAATCATGAGAAGTACAACGCAGCGATACAGAGCGATCGGAGTGGCGCTCGGCGCATTGCTGACGAGCGCGGCTTTCGCTCCGGGCTATGCCCAGACGGCGGCGCCTGCGCCGGCGCCCGCCGCCACCCTCTCGCCGGAAGCGATGGACGCGGCCGGCAAGGTCTATTTCCAGCGTTGCGCAGGCTGCCACGGCGTGCTGCGCAAGGGCGCGACCGGCAAGAGCCTCGAGCCCGCCAACACGGCCAAGCTCGGCCAGGATCGCCTTGAGAAGATCATCGCCTTCGGCACCGACGGCGGCATGGTCAATTTCGACGACATCCTGACCAAGGACGAGATCAAGCAGGTCGCCACCTACATCCAGATGCCGCCCCAGACGCCTCCGGAATGGGGCATGAAGGACATGATGGCGTCCTGGAAGAACATCGTGCCGGTCGACAAGCGCCCGACCAAGCAGATGAACAAGTTCAATCTCAAGAACGTGTTCTCGGTCACGCTGCGCGACGCGGGCGAGGTCGCCCTGATCGACGGCGACACCAAGGAAATCCTGTCGCGGGTGAAGACCGGCTACGCGGTGCACATCTCGCGCCTGTCGGCGTCCGGCCGCTATGTCTACGTGATCGGCCGCGACGGCCTGCTGTCGCTGATCGATCTGTGGATGGAGAAGCCGCAAGTCGTCGCCGAAATGAAGAGCGGCCTCGACGCGCGTTCGGTCGACACGTCGAAGTTCAAGGGCTTCGAGGATAAATACGCGATCGCCGGCTCCTACTGGCCGCCGCAATACGTGATCATGGAAGGCGACACGCTGAAGCCGCTGAAAGTGGTCTCCACCCGCGGCGTGACCGTCGACGGCGAATATCATCCCGAGCCGCGCGTCGCTTCGATCGTCTCGTCGATGATCAAGCCGGAGTGGGTGGTCAACATCAAGGAAACCGGCCAGATTCTGCTCGTCGACTATTCGGACATCAAGAACCTGAAGACGACGACGATCGAATCCGCCAAGTTCCTGCACGACGGCGGTTGGGACGCCTCCAAGCGCTACTTCCTGGTGGCCGCCAACGCGTCGAACAAGATCGCGGTGGTCGACACGAAGGAAGGCAAGCTTGCGGCGCTCGTCGACACGAAGAAAATCCCGCATCCCGGCCGCGGCGCGAACTTCGTCCATCCGAAGTTCGGCCCGGTGTGGGCGACGGGCCATCTCGGCGCCGATGTCGTCACCCTGATCGGCACGGATCCGGCGAAAAACCCGCAGCATGCGTGGAAAGTCGTCGAGGAGTTGAAGACGCACGGCGCCGGCAACCTCTTCGTGAAAACGCACCCGAAGTCCAAGAACCTGTGGGCCGACGCGCCGCAGAATCCTGAAAAGGACATTGCGGAATCGGTGGCGGTGTATGACCTCGGCGACCTCACCAAGAAGCCGGAGATCATCAATATCGCCAAACTCGCCGGTCTGCCGGAGAGCAAGGCGATCAAACGCGCCGTTCATCCCGAATACGACGAATCGGGAACGGAAGTGTGGATCTCGCTGTGGGCCGGCAAGACCGAGCCGTCCGCGATCGTCGTGCTCGACGACAAGACGCGCAAGCTCAAGAAAGTGATCACCGATCCCAAGATGATCACGCCGACCGGCAAGTTCAACGTGCACAACACGCAGCACGACATCTACTGATGCGCACGGCGGACGGGGCGCAGGCTCCGTCCGCCATCAACCCGAACGCCTTCATCGCCCGACGCCGCTTCGACGCCAATTGGCGGACGCCCATCAACGGGCGGCTTTGCGAGGCGGTCGTCGGGCGATATGTTTTTGCCAGCGCTTGCGGAGCCTGAGATGACGGACGCCAATAACAATCCCGGGTTCCTCAAGCGCGTCTGGCGCACTTTGCGTCGGCCCACCCTGAAATATTCGTTGCTGACGCTGCTCGTCGCGGGATTCGCCGGCGGCATCCTGTTCTGGGGCGCTTTCAACACCGCGATGGAAGCCACCAACACGATGTCGTTCTGCACCTCGTGTCACGAGATGCGCGACAACGTGTATGCGGAATACAAGACCACGATTCACGCCGGCAACCGCACCGGCGTGCAGGCCACATGTTCCGACTGCCACGTTCCGAAGGACTGGACGCACAAAATCATCCGCAAGGTGCAGGCCTCCAACGAGTTGCTGCACAAGGCGCTCGGCAGCATCGACACCAAGGAGAAGTTCGACGCCAAGCGTCTGACGCTCGCCCGGCACGAATGGGACCGGATGAAGGCCAACGACTCCGCCGAATGCCGCAACTGCCACGGCTTCGAGGCGATGAACCCCGAGTATCAGCGACCGCGCGCGCGCAAGCAGCATCTGGCCGCCATGGAGGCCGGCAACACCTGCATCGACTGCCACAAGGGCATTGCGCACAAGAACGTGCGCAACAAGCTCGACGACGCCACGCTCGAACAGCTCGAAAAGCCGCTGGCGCAATACATCCGCGAAATTCCGCAGACCTATCGCGACGGCCTGGCGCGCGCCGAAGCGCGCGAGACGGAAACGGAAAAAAAGAAACAGGCAGAGTTGAACAGCGCCGTGGAAGGCGCGGTGGCCGCCGCGCTCGCGCAGGCGCAGGCCAAGGCGAAGGTCGCGGACGCGGCAAGCGCCGCGAAAGCGCCCGCCGCCGGCGCGACCGCATCGCCCGGGGCGGCCGCGGCCGCCAGCGGCAAGGTCGACTGGTCGGCCACGCCCGCCAAGACGCTGGGCTTCTTCTTCCCCGGCCAGACCTCGTTCGAATGGGTGCAGAACGGCAAGGATCACGGCGGGGCGCGCGCGTTCCTGCGCTCCGGAGATCGCTGCACGTCGTGCCACGACAAGGAAGTGCGCGACATGGGCGCGAAAATGGTTTCCGGCCAGAAGGCTGAGGAAGCCCCTATTCCCGGCAAGCGCGGCCATGTGGACGTGAAAGTCCAGACCGCGCACGACGGTGAGCGCATCTACTTCCGGTTCCAGTTCCCGCAGGCTCCGCACACGCCGGTTCCGTTCGTCGAGGGCGGCAAGATGGACCGCGAGAACGAGGTCAAAATGTCGATCATGTTCTCGGGCGCGAAAGTCGAGCGCGCGGATCTGGCCGGCTGCTGGGTCACGTGCCACCACGACGCCCGCAATATGCCCGACGCGCCGAAGCCGGAGGCGCTCGCCGCGTTTCCACAGAAGGATGTCATCGATCTGGCGAACGGCGTGACGAAATATCTCGCCGAATCGCGCACGGCGATCGAGATCAAGGAATCGCCGCGCGGCGGTTGGGATAAGCTGAAGAGCAAGGACGAACTGGCCGCGCTGCCGGCCGCCGGCTCCGCGATGGAGCTGATGCGCTATCGCTCGAACGGCGCGCCGGAACATGGACTGGTGACCGCCGAACGCAAGATGAGCGGCCTTTCGCCGATCGAGGCGACGGGCGGACTCGAAGGCGGCGTCTATACGGTGGTGATGTCGCGGCCGATGAAGGCGAGCGCGCCGGGCGAGACGAATTTCGAACCCGGAAAGAGCTACATCGTCAGCTTCGCGCTGCACGAGGACTTCACCGCGTCCCGCTTCCACCACGTGTCGCTGGCCTACCAGTTGACGCTGGACGGCGAAGGCGAGATCGTCGCCAAGAAGCAGTAGGAGGTCGCATGCGCCGCCTGGGTCTCGCATTGCTGACGGTGTCGCTCTGCGCGGGCCTCGCGCGCGCGGAAGACACGACCGAGCTCTGCGCCGAGGCGGCCGCTCGCTACAAGGAAATGTTCGGACGCGAAGCCGCGTCCGAACCTGTCAAGACGATCCTCATGTACAAATACCGGTTCTGCCCGGATGTCGTATCGGCGCCGAAAGGCTCAAAGCTGCGCTATGTCAACGTCGACAAGCGAACGTCGCATTCGGTCTGGTTGCGCAATGATGGCCGGCCCGAATCCGAACGCGTGTTCTCCGGCGGAGTCATCGATGTCGACGCCGACCTCGACGAGGGCGAACACGAGGTGCTGTGCGGCCCGCACTGGGAATCGGACGGCATGAAGGCCAGACTCATCATCACCAGGTAGCGCGCCGAGCGTATCGGGAGCGCGCTGCGCCGAGGCGCCTCATCGCCGTGAAGCGGCGAGTTCGGCGTCGATGAATTCCATTCGATCCTTGCCCCAGAACATTTCGTCGCGCACGAAGAAAGTGGGCGCGCCGAACACGCCGCGCGCCAAACCGCGATCGGTTTCAGCCGCCAGCTGCGCGCGCACCTGGTCGCTCTCGGCCAGACTCTCCAGCGCAGCCGGCTCGATCCCGAGCGATGCCGCGATCCTGCGCAGTCCCGAATAGTCGGCGATGGAGGCGTCGTCGCGTTCCCAATAGGCGGAGAACATTGCTTCCATGAAGTCCCACTCGCGCCCGAACCGACGCGCCGCGAGCGCGGCGCGCAACGCGCGGCTCGTCTTGATGGGAAACGTGGACGGAAACCTGAACGGCAGATGATGTCGCTTCGCCCAGCGCCCGAGATCGACGATGCGGTTGGCGATCTTTTCCTTCGGCTCGTCCATCAGGACGTAGTTGTTTCTGCGAAACACATAGCCGAGATTGAACGGATGCGGCGATATCGTCGCGTTGTGTCGCGCCGCAAGGGGCTTGATGAGGCGCAGCGCGAAATAGGAATTGGTGCTGCCAATGTCCCAATAGAAGTCGATCGTCTCGCCCACGCTGCGATCCTCACACGCGGTTACGCGACGGGCTGAAATCGCATGCCGCCGATCGCGATCCCTTCGGGCGACACATCGAGGCCGGCCTCCTTGGCGCTGCGGCGTGTCGCCTCCGGATTTCGAACTTTCAGGTCCATCGACGCGATGACGGCGCCACGCGCGTCGGGCGCATGTCGGAAAAGGATCGCGCCCTGCGTCAGAGGCAACCGACGCGGGTCGGCCCCGTCCAGGGGGCGGTTCAGCAACTGCGCCCATCGCCGCGCCAGTTCGTCGGGCGTCGAGCTGTCGACCGTGACCGAGACGATGTCGAGCACGCCGTCCGTTCGCGCCGGGCGCCAGTTGTCGCCCGCGGGCATCCAATCGCCAAACGGTTTCAGATAGTCGCTCTCGGTGCGTTGCTGATCCAGTGACGTGAGCACGCCGCCGAAATCGGACGGGTGGAAATGCGCGCAGAAATAGTCCGGCCGATCTATGGTCTCCACCACCCGCACGCCGAGCGCGGCGACGCGATCGCGTTGCGCGACGGCGTCGGGCGTCTGGATGATGATCATGTAGCCCGCCTCGCCCCCGCGCCGCGCCAGGAAGCGTGCGGCCGACGCATCGGCCGACACGGGCTCGACCACTTCGAGGAAGCCGGTCCCGCACGGCAGCACGGCGTTGCGCAGGCCGTAGACCCCGACATTGGGATCTTCATACGCGACCTTCAATCCGAACGCCTTCCCGAAATCCGAAATCACCGAATCGAGACGATTGGAGACGAGCGCGACCTGGCGCAGACGCATGACTTCCTCCTCAGCGACCTTTGAACGTGGGCGCGCGTTTCTCGACGAATGCGCGGAACGCCTCTTTCGTGTCCTCGCTCGCGAAGATGCGGCCGTGCTTCTCGGATTCGAGCGCGATGTAATCGGCGAAAGCCATCTTCTCCGCCGCCAGGAAATTGGCCTTCATGCCTTTGAGAGCCAGAGGCGCGGCGCGCGTCAGGCGGGCGACGAGCGCATTCACGTCCGCCTCGAATGTCTCGGGCGCGCTCACGCGCGTGACGAGGCCGATGCGCAACGCTTCGGCCGCATCGAACTTGCCCGGCAGAAAATACAGCTCGCGCGCCTTCGCCGCGCCGACGAGACGCGGCAAAGTCCATGGGCCGCCCATGTCGCCGGCGACGCCGACATCGAGAAACGCCGAATTGAACCGCGCGGTCTGCGAGGCGATCCGCAAGTCGCATGCGCAGGCCCAACCAAGCCCCGCACCGGCGCATGCGCCGGCGATGGCGGCGACGGTGACGGCCGGCATTTCGTGCAGCATGGTCGCGATGTTGAATTCGTCGGTATCAGGCCGGCCGGCCGTGTCGGCTGCGCCGGACGTATAATGTTTGAGATCGGCGCCGGGACAGAAATCCGCGCCCTCGCCGCGCAGAACGACCACGCGCACGGTTGGATCGCCAGCCAGAGCGCCGAGCGCGCGATAGAGTTCGCTCAGCATTTCGGCCGTGACGCCGTTGCGCTGGGCGGGGCGATTCAGCCGGATGGTCGCCGCGGCCCCGTCGCGCTGCACGATCAACGTTTTCGGATTCATGATGTCTCTCCGGTCCAGGGCGCAAAGCGCGGCGCGCGCCGATCGATGAACGAGGCCGCGCCCTCGGCGGCATCGCTCGTTGCAAGCGCCTCATTCATCAGTCGATCGGATTCGACCGCGGCCTCCCGAAACGGGAGTTCGAGATGGCGATTGAGTTGGTTCTTGATGACGGCGAGCGAGCGCGGCGACACATGCGCCAGCTCCCGCACATAGTCCTCCACCATGTCGATGAGTTCATCCGCCGGCGCCACACGATCGGCCAGCCCCAGCCGCAACGCCTCGTTGGCGTCCACCTTGCGCGAACTCCACAGGAGATCGAGCGCGCGGTTCAGTCCGATCATGCGCGGCAACAGCCAGCTTGTGCCGTGTTCCGCGATCAGGCCGCGGCGGGAGAACACCGTCGTCAGATAGGCGTCCTGAGCCATGAAACGCAGGTCGCACATCATGGCCAGAACAAAACCGCCGCCCGCGCCGACGCCATTGACGGCGGCGATCACCGGCTTGGAAATTTCGCGCAGATAGCCGAACAGCGCGGGATTGGAGGCGGCGGCCGCGCGTACGGGCGCCTTGCCTTTCGTGTGGGCGGTGAGAACGCTCATGTCGATGCCGGCGCAGAAGCCGCGCCCGGCGCCGGTGATGCAGAGCGCACGAACGTCGGGATCCTTTTCGGCGTCGCGCGCACGACGCTCGATTTCCGCGATCATGTCGTAAGTGAGCGCGTTCAACGCCTCGGGCCGCTCCAGGCAGATGACGCCCAGCGCCCCGCGGCGGGCGTAGCCGACCGCAGCCGTCAATGTTTCCTCCCATATTCGCGCTGTGTATCGCGCTTGATTACGGAAAGGCTAGCAGAGCAGCCGACCGCACGCCATAGGTTTGGTTACGGCGCCGGAAACGCGGTTGCGCGCGGCGCGCCAAAAGGTTTTGATGGGATGGTTTCAACAGGTTCGAGGCCGACATGCGCGCGAACGTCAATCGTTACTGGGTGCTGCGGGAGCGGCCGACTGGCCTCGTCACGCCTGCGCATTTCGACATGCGCGAGAGCCCGGTGCGCGAACCGGCCGATGGCGAAGCGGTCGTGCGCGTGCGCATGTTGTCGATCGATCCAGCCAATCGGGCCTGGATGTTCCCCAGTCCAACCTACAAGGCGCCTGTCGCGCCCGGCGACACGATGCACGGTTTCGGCGTCGGCGAGATCGTGGCTTCGCGCGCCCAGGGCCTGAAGGTTGGCGACATCGTCGAGGGCATGGTCGGATGGCAGGATTACGCCGTGCTGCCGGTCGCCGAGCTTGCGAAGCGCGACATCAAGGGGTCGATCGAACATGCGATGGGCGTGCTTGGCGTGACCGGACTGACGGCGTATTTCGGCCTGGTCGAAATCGGGCGACCGAAAGCAGGCGAAACGCTGCTCGTATCGGCGGCAGCCGGAGCGGTCGGCTCCATCGTCGCGCAGATCGGCAGGATTCTGGGTTGCCGCGTCGTCGGAATCGCCGGCGGGCCGGACAAATGCGCCTGGCTGCAACGCGAACTGGGACTCGACGCGGCCATCGACTACCGCCAGGGCGGATTGCGCAAGGCGGTGCGCAGCGCGTGTTCGAATGGCGTCGACGTCTATTTCGACAACACGGGCGGCGAGGCGCTCGACGCCGCGCTTTTCGCCATGAACGAGCGCGGGCGCATCGTGTGTTGCGGCAATCTCTCACAATACAACGCCGACCGTCCGGCGCCCGGACCGGTGGGCGTGCCGGGGCTTCTCGTCACCAAACGTTTGCGCATGGAAGGGTTCGTGGTGCTCGATTATTTCGACCGGCGCGAACCGGCCGAGCGACAACTGAAAGCCTGGCTGGATGAGGGAAAGCTGAAGTCGTTCGAAACCATCGTCGAAGGTCTCGAGAACGCGCCGCGCGCGCTTCAGCAGATGTTCGAGGGCTACAATCTCGGCAAGCTGCTCGTGCGGTTGTGACCGATCCCAATCAAGTCCCAAGAAAATAGAAGCAGCAGGAGACGTCATGGAACCGAAGGGCAAGGTCGCCGTCATCACCGGCGGCGCGAGCGGCATAGGATTGGCGACGGCAAGAGCGCTCGCGCGCGCGGGCGCGCGGATCGTTCTCGCCGACATCGAATCGACGGCTCTCGACAAGGCCGCCGCCGAACTAGCCGCAACTGGCGCCGAGGTTCTCGGCGTGAAGACGGACGTCGGCGACCGCGCATCGGTCGCCGCGCTTGCAGACGCGGCCTGGCGGCGTTTCGGCGCGGTGCACATCTTGTTCAACAACGCCGGGGTCGCGGTTTTCGGGCCGACGCAGGACATGACGCACGCGGACTGGGAATGGACGATGCGCGTCAATCTGTGGGGACCGATTCACGGAGTGGAAAGTTTCGTGCCACGCATGATCGACCAGAAGCAGGGCGGGCATGTGCTGTTCACCGCATCGTTCGCCGGTCTCGTCAGCAATCGCGAACTTGGGCCTTATTCGGTCTCCAAGGCCGCCGTCGTCTCGCTCGCCGAATGTCTCGCCAAGGACCTCAAGCGCCACGACATCGGGGTGTCGGTTCTGTGCCCGATGCGCGTCACCACCCATATCGACGAGAGCTTCCGCAATCGCCCGGCCGAATTCGGCGGGCCGCGCGCGCAGGTCTATTCGGACAAGGAAAGCGGCGCGCTGGAGGGCCGGACGCTGGGCGCCGACGCGGTCGCGGGCCTCGTCGTCGACGCCATCCGCCGCAACGACCTCTATATCGTCACTCACAGCGAGACGGCGCCGTTCGTCGCCCGTCGGTTCGAGCGGATACAGGCGGCCATGGCGCGCGCCTTGTAGCGCCGCCCCCTGCGACAAAAGGAACCCGCAGCCCAATCGGGATGTGCTTTTTGACAATTGTCAATGAAATAGCGATGCGGCGCACCATAGTGCGACATTGATTTTGTGGCGCGATGTGACCAAAGTCTGGTTGTTCATGCGCCAGGAGTGCATATGAAATCCGAGCTTTCCCGTCGCGGCTTGTTCAGGGCGTTCGCGCCCGGGAGCGCGGACAGCGATGGGCCGGTCGTCGCACGGATCGACGAGCGTTGCGTGGAGCCGAAGGGGGTCGTTTGCAGGCGGTGCGGGGAGGCCTGCGACCATGCCGCCATCCGTTTCCGCCCGATGCCGGGCGGGCGCGCCGCCGTTCTTTTGAGCGTGGACGCCTGCGTGGGGTGCGGGGACTGTGTCGGCGTGTGTCCGGTCGGCGCCATCTCCCTTGTTTCGACCGACCGCGCGGCGATCGCCGCGGGACTTGCCGTCTCTGGACGACCCGCATGACCGACGATTTCAACATTTGCAGCCTGGTCGTTCATCTGGCTCCGGCGCGCGCGACGGCGGCCGAGCGCGCCATCGCCGCGCTGCCCGGGGTCGAGATTCACGCGCGCGCGGACAATTGCCGATTGATCGTGACCGCCGTCGACGGTCCGCAGACGAAGGCGATCGACCAGATCGCCGCCATTCATCGCACGCCGGGCGTCGTGTCCGCCGCCCTTGTTTTCCACGCATTCGATTCCGCGGCGGACGCCGAGACGGCCGCGGCGTCCAGCCAACAGCAGAGGATCTGAGCCATGTCCGAACACAAGGCCCCCGACGGCGCGCTCGTTCAATCCCGCCGCGACGCATTGAAATCGGCCGCCATCGCCGCCGCCGCGAGTTCGGCGGGCGTCGCGATTCCGCAAGAGGTCAGCGCACAGGTCACGCGAACAGACGGGATTCGCTGGGACAAGGGCGTCTGCCGGTTCTGCGGCACCGGCTGCGGCGTCATCGTCGGCACGAAGAACGGCCGCGTGGTGGCGACCCAGGGCGACCCCGATGCGCCGGTCAACCGCGGTCTCAACTGCATCAAGGGCTATTTCCTCTCCAAGATCATGTATGGCGAGGACCGGCTGACCAAGCCGCTGTTGCGCAAGAAGAACGGCGTCTACGACAAGAACGGCGAGTTCACGCCCGTCTCATGGGACGAGGCGTTCACGATCATGGCCGAGAAGTTCAAGGCCGCCATGAAAGCGCAGGGTCCTTCGGGCGTCGGCATGTTCGGCTCGGGCCAGTGGACGATCTGGGAAGGCTATGCGGCCGCCAAACTGTTCAAGGCGGGCTTCCGCTCCAACAATCTCGATCCGAACGCGCGCCATTGCATGGCGTCCGCGGTCGCCGGCTTCATGCGCACGTTCGGCATCGACGAGCCGATGGGCTGCTACGACGACCTTGAGCACGCGGACGCATTCGTGCTCTGGGGCGCGAACATGGCCGAGATGCACCCGATCCTGTGGTCGCGCCTGACCGACCGCCGCCTGACGCACGAAGGCTGCGAGGTGCATGTGCTCTCCACCTTCGAGCACCGCTCCTACGAGCTGGCCGACAATCCGATGATCTTCACGCCGCACGGCGACCTGGCGATTCTCAACTACATCCAGAACTACATCGTCAACAACGGCGCGGTGAATCAGGATTTCGTGTCCAAACACATCGAGTTCGCGCGCACCGTCGAGGACATCGGCTATGGCCTGCGTCCGACGCACGCGCTCGAAGCCAAGGCCGTCAACGCGTCCCACAAGGCCGGCAAGGACGGCGCGCTCGATCCGGCGGGATTCAAGGACAAGATCGGCTTCGAAGAGTACAAGAAATTGCTGGAGCCCTTCACGCTCGACTACGCTCATAAAGCGTCCGGCGTGCCGAAGGAGAATCTCGAGCGTCTCGCCAAGCTGTACGCCGATCCGAAGAAGAAGATCGTCTCCTACTGGACGATGGGCTTCAACCAGCACACGCGCGGCACGTGGGTCAACAACATGATCTACAACGTGCATCTGCTGACCGGAAAAATCTCCGAGCCCGGCAACGGCCCGTTCTCGCTGACCGGCCAGCCGTCCGCCTGCGGCACCGCGCGCGAGGTGGGCACGTTCGCCCATCGCCTGCCCGCCGACATGGTGGTGACCAATCCCAAGCACCGCGAACTGACCGAGCAATTGTGGAAGCTGCCCCCCGGCACGTTGCCCGACAAGGTCGGGTACCATGCGGTCGTGCAACACCGCATGCTGAAGGACGGCAAACTCAACGCCTATTGGGTCCAGTGCACGAACAACATGCAGACGGCCCCGAACATGAACGAGGAAGGCTATCCGGGTTATCGCAACCCGGCGAACTTCATCGTCGTGTCCGATCCCTATCCGACCGTAACCGCGCTCGCGGCCGATCTCATCCTGCCGACCGCCATGTGGATGGAGAAGGAAGGCGCCTACGGCAACGCCGAACGGCGCACGCAGTTCTGGCGCCAGCAGGTGAAGGCGCCGGGCGAGGCGCGGTCGGACGTCTGGCAGACGGTCGAATTCTCGAAGCGGTTCAAGATCGAGGAAGTGTGGCCGGAAGAGCTGATCGCGAAGAAACCGGAGTATCGCGGCAAGACCCTGTATGACGTGCTGTTCGCCAACGGCGAGGTCAACAAGTTCCCGCTTTCGGAAACGCAGAAGGGTTTCGACAATTCGGAATCCGAATCGTTCGGCTATTACCTGCAGAAGGGGTTGTTCGAGGAATACGCCAAGTTCGGGCGCGGCCATGCCCACGACCTCGGCGATTTCGAGCTCTATCATCAGTCGCGCGGTCTGCGCTGGCCGGTCGTGCAGAGCAAGGAGACGCTGTGGCGCTTCCGCGAGGGCTACGATCCGTACGTGAAGGCCGGTGAGGGCGTGTCGTTCTATGGCCGCCCGGACAAGAAGGCGCGCATCATCTTCTGTCCGGTGGAGCCGGCGGCCGAAGTTCCCGACAAGGAGTTCGATCTGTGGCTGTGCACAGGCCGCGTGCTCGAACATTGGCACTCCGGCTCCATGACGCGGCGCGTGCCGGAACTGCACCGCTCGGTTCCCTCCGCCACGCTGTTCATGCATCCCGACGATGCAGCGGCGCGCAAACTGCTGCGCGGGCAGACCGTTAAAATCCAGACCCGGCGCGGCGAGGTTCTCACTCGCGTCGAGACGAAGGGTCGCAACAAGCCGCCGCAGGGGCTGGTCTATTTCCCGTTCTTCGACGAGAGCCAGCTCGCCAACAAGCTCACGCTCGACGCAACCTGTCCGATCTCGAAAGAAACCGACTTCAAGAAATGCGCCTGCCGCGTGACGCCGGCCTGACGCCTTAGGAGAACGTGTCGACACGCACACGGGCGAACGCCATGAACGCGAACAAGAACAGCAAGGGCGGGCTCGCCAATCCCGGACGCCGCAAGGCGTTCGAGGATGTGGCGCGTTTCGGCGGCGGGGCCGCCGCCTGCGCGGTCATGCTGTCGGCTTTCGCCGAGCAATCGCGGGCGCGGCCGGCGCAAGCGCTGCGCCCGCCCGGCGCGCTGCCGGAAAAAGACTTTCTGGCGGCGTGCGTGCGCTGCGGCCTGTGTGTGCGCGATTGTCCCTACAAGACCTTGAAGCTCGCCGACTGGGGCGACGGCCCCGCGCTCGGCACGCCCTATTTCCACGCGCGGCAGATACCGTGCGAAATGTGCGACAATATCCCTTGCGTGAAGGCCTGTCCGACCGGGGCGCTGGATCATGCGCTGGTCGACATCGGCAAGGCGAAGATGGGGGTCGCCGCCATCACGAGCCGCGAGACCTGCCTCAATCTGCAGGGCCTGCGCTGTGATGTCTGCTATCGCGTTTGCCCTGTCATCGACAAGGCGATCACGCTCGAACGGACGCACAACACGCGCACCACCAAACATGCGGTGTTCGAACCCGTGGTGCACGCCGACTATTGCACCGGCTGCGGGAAGTGCGAGAAATCGTGCGTTCTGACGGATGCCGCCATCAAAGTGCTGCCGGTCGAAATCGCCGCTCTCAAGCAGGACGCGCATTACAAGCGCGGTTGGATCGAAAAAGAAAAGGCCGGCGGCGCGCTGGTCGACGCCCCCGTGAAACTGCCGACGCGCCTGCCCGATGCGCCGCTGCCGGGAGTCAAGCCATGAGCGTCGAGGACCGACTCTATGTCGAGGCGCGCCGGCGCAAGGGGTTGTGGGAGGCGTCGCGTTATCGAATTCTGCGGCGCATAACGCAGGGTCTCTTTCTGGCCGTGTTTCTGACCGGCCCGCTGTTCGGGCTGTGGATCGCCAAAGGCACGCTTGCATCTTCGATGACGTTTGGCGTGCTGCCCCTGACAGATCCGTTCGTGCTCGTGCAATCGCTGGCTGCGCGACATTGGCCCGAACTGACGGCCGTGATCGGCGCCGCGATCGTTCTGGCCGGCTATCTGATATTCGGCGGCCGCAGCTACTGCGCCTGGGTATGCCCACTCAATCCGGTCGCCGATTTCGCCGGCTGGCTGCGCCAGCGTCTTGGCGTGACGCATTCGGCCAGATTGCGGCCGGCCTTTCGCAACTATCTCGCGTTCGGCGTCATTGCCGTCTCGGCCGTGACGGGCGCGGTTGCCTGGGAACTCGTCAATCCGATCACCGCGTTCCATCGGGCGCTGGTGTTTGGCATGTGGTTCGGTCTCGCAGGCGCGGGCGCCGTGTTCGTATTCGATCTTCTGGTCGCCAAACACGGATGGTGCGGCCATATCTGCCCGGTCGGCGCCGCCTACGGCGCGATCGGCAAGGCCTCGCTTCTGCGCGTCGCAGCGCCCGCGCGCGCGGCCTGCGACGATTGCATGGAATGTTTCGCGGTTTGCCCGGAGCCGCATGTCATCCCGCCGGCGTTGCGCGGCGAGAAGACGGGCGCGAGCCCGGTCATTCTCGGCGCCGATTGCACGCTGTGCGGCGCCTGTATCGATGTGTGTCCGGAAAGCGTGTTCCGCTTCGCACATCGTTTCGACACGAGAACCGAACCAGCCCGACGCTCGTCGGGCGCGATGGCCGAGCCCATCGCTTCAACCTCTTCCCTTGCGAAAGGATAGACCCATGGCCACGCCGAAACTCCTTCTGCCCGTCGTGGCGGTTCTAGTCGCCAGCGTCAGTTTGGTCGCGTATGGCGCTGCTCAGGAGACCAAGACCCTGCGCGAAACGCCTCTGACCGAGAGCGGCGCCCCGCCCGATCTCTACAAGCAATCGATGCCTGCGGAAGGTTTCGGCCGCGCCTATCGCCAGCAGCCGCCGCTGATCCCGCACAAGGTCGACGGCTATCAGGTCACGGTCGGCAACAATGCGTGCATGGGTTGCCATGACTGGCCCGGAAATACGCGCTTCAACGCGCCGAAGATTTCCGAAACGCACTATGTGGACCGGCAGGGCGTGCGGCTCGATAAGGTCTCCGGAACGCGGTATTTCTGTCAGCAATGCCACGTGCCACAGGCGGACGCGAAACCGCTGGTCGGCAATTCCTTCCGCAACGCCACGCAGGCGAACTGACGGGAGGGGGCCATGACGGATACCGAAAATTCCAAGAAGGCGGCGCCGGCCGACGGCCAACGCCGCGGCGGTCCGATACGGCGATTTGTGCGCTGGTTCCTGTCGCCGGCCGTGCGAACGGCGTGGGGCCTGATCGCCATTGTCGCTTTCGCTGGCGGCATTCTGTTCTGGGGTGGTTTCAACTGGGCGATGGAAGCCACGAACACGGAGCAATTCTGCATCTCCTGCCATGAGATGAAACAGAATGTGTTCCTCGAGTATCGCAACACCGTCCACTATTCGAACAAGACCGGCGTGCGCGCAAGCTGCCCGGACTGCCATGTTCCGAAGGAGTGGACGCACAAAGTGGTGCGCAAAATTCAGGCGTCGAACGAATTGCTGCACAAGGCGCTCGGCACGATCGACACGCCGCAGAAGTTCAACGACCATCGCCTGAGCATGTCGAAGAGCGTCTGGCGGTCGATGAAGACGACGGATTCGCGCGAGTGTCGCAACTGCCACAAGTTCGACTACATGGATCTGTCGCTGCAGGAGCCGCGCGCGTCCAAGGTCCACCAGGCCGCGCTGACGCAAGGCAAGACCTGCATCGACTGCCATCAGGGCGTTGCGCACAAACTGCCGCCGCGCGCCCAGGAGGCCTATCAGGAAATGCTGGCCAATATCGACAATGTCGGGCCGGTCCAGAAGCTCGTCGACTTCCTGCAGGACGCCGATCTCGCCAAGGCGAAGGCGACGCGCTGAGCCGACGCTCGCTTACATGAAAGCCCCGCGTCCCCGCGACGCGGGGTTTTTGGTTTGCAGCCCTGTCCCGTTCCCGCTCAATGCATTTCGAATTGACATTCGAGCGGCATCGCAATTTCCTGCCGTCACGTTCGGAGTAGATGGGCGACGTAAGGATGATTCATAAACTTGCGGCATGCGCCGCTCTGGCCTGTGCGCTGCTGGCGCCCGCGCCTTCGTTCGCGCAACACAAGACGCTCAACGTCGCCAACTGGAGCGACTATATCGATCCGAAGGCGATCGAGGATTTCACCCGTGAGACAGGCGTCAGGGTCGCCTACGACACCTATGATTCCAACGAGACGCTGGAGACTCGACTCCTCGCCGGCGCAACCGGCTACGATCTCGTGGCGCCGACCTCGAGTTTCCTGCAACGCCAGATTCAGGCGGGCGTCTACCAGAAGATCGACAAGGCGCTGCTCCCCAATCTCAAGGAGCTCGATCCCCAGATCGTGCAACGCATGAACGTTTTCGACCCCGGCGGGGCGTATTCCGTTCCGTATATGTGGTCGACGACCGGCATCGCCTACAATGTCAAGAAGGTGCGCGAACGGCTCGGCGAGCAGAAGGTCGATTCCTGGGACATTGTGCTCAAGCCTCAGATTCTCGCCAAGCTCGCAGATTGCGGCGTTTATTTTCTCGACAGCCCCGAGGACATTCTGGCGATCGCCGCCAAATATCTCGGCCTCGATCCAAACCTGACCTCTGCGGGCGACATCAAACGCGCCGCCGATCTGATCGCCGGCGTGCGGCGATCGATCCGCAAGTTTCACTCCTCCGAATACATCAACGCGCTGGCGAACGGGGACATCTGCGTGGCGGTCGGCTGGGCCGGCGATTCGCTGCAGGCGCGCAACCGCGCGCGCGAAGCCAACAATGGCGTCGAGATCGCCTACGCGATCCCGCGCGAGGGCACGCTGATGTCGATCGATTCGTTCGCAATTCCCAAGGACGCGAAAAACGTGGCCGACGCACACCGCTTTCTCGATTTCCTGATGCGGCCCGAGATCGCAGCGCGCAACACGCTTCTGACCAACTTCGTCAATCCCGTACCCGCCTCGCGCGCGCATCTTCCCGCCGCGCTCGTCGACAACAAGGACATTTTTCCGGACGACGCGACCATGAAGCGCATTTTCGTCGTCGGCATGAAGGATCCGGCGATGCAAAAAGTCATCACGCGCGAATGGTCACGCGTCAAACTCGGGCGATAGGAACAACGCGCATCAAAGCTTGCGCAGCGCCACACGCTCGATCGAGTGATTGGGACCCTTGGTCAGCACGAGGCTCGCGCGCGCGCGCGTCGGAAATATGTTCTCGTGCAAATTGCGCAGATTGATGCGCGCCCAGATATCGCGCGCCGTGGCCTGCGCATCAGCATCGCTCAGGTCCGCGTATTTCCGGAAGTAGGACTTCGGATCGCGGAACGCGGTCTGGCGCAGCCGCATGAAGCGATCGACGTACCAGCGCTCGAGCACGCTCTCCTCGGCGTCGAGATAAACCGAGAAATCGAAAAAGTCGGATACGAACGGAACATCCCTGGCGTCCCGCGTCAGTCTGCTCGGCTGCAGCACGTTGACGCCCTCGACAATGAGAATGTCCGGGCGGTCGACGTAAATTTTCTCGCCTTCCACGACGTCGTAGGTCAGATGGGAATAGACGGGCGCCGACACGCGCGCCATGCCTGCCTTCACCTCGGACAGAAACCGCACCAGCGCGCTATGGTCGTAGCTTTCGGGAAAGCCCTTCTTGTCCATGAGGCCTTCGCGCTCGAGCGCCGCGTTTGGCAGCAGAAAACCGTCGGTCGTGACCAACTGCACCTTCGGCGTGTTCGGCCAGCGCGAGAGCAGCGCCTGCAATACGCGCGCGGACGTCGACTTTCCGACGGCGACCGATCCGGCGACGCCGATGATATAAGGCACCTTCCCGTCCTCAGCGCCGAGAAAGCGCTGGGTGGCCTTGAACAGACCCTGCGTCGCCGCGACATAGAGCGCGAGCAGGCGCGACAGCGGCAGATAGATCGCGACCACTTCTTCGAGCGAAATGGGATCATTCATCGACTGCAGCTTCGTCAGGTCGTCGATGGTCAGCGTCAGCGGCGTGTCGGCGCGCAGTTCCGCCCACTCCCGCCGCGTGAAATAGCGATAGGGCGACACGGCGGCCGGAGCGTCGTCGGCGTCTTTCTCGATCAGTCTGTGCATGTCATCCGCCCGACGCGCCGCGCGCGGCCTTTTCTTCGAGACCCGACTGGCGCGTCCGCTTCTGCAGCTCGGCGAAAACGTCGTCCAGAGCTATGGCGCGCGCCTCCAGCAACACCATGAGATGATACAGGAGATCGGCTGTTTCGGCGATCACATCCTGATCCGAGCCGATACAGGCGGCGAGCGCGGTTTCGACCGCCTCTTCGCCAAGTTTCTTGGCGATGCGCGGCGGCCCCGCTTCCAGAAGCGCGCGGGTGTAGGACGGTTTGTCGGCGTTGCGCGCACGCTCGGCGACGATTTCGCGCAGCTTTTCGAGGCCGAACGGCTCCGAGGCGGCAAAGTCGAGGCGCATCGGCAGGCCTGCGCGCGCCATATGCTCCTTGGCCTGGCGTATGGAAAACTCGCCGAAATGAAAAATGGACGCGGCCAGAACGGCTGAAGCGTGGCCGAGACGAACGCCGTCCACCAGATGGTCGAGCTCGCCGACCCCGCCGGACGCGATGACAGGCACGGAGACGGCGTCGGCCACCGCACGGGTCAGTTCGAGATCGAACCCGCTGCGCGTTCCGTCGCGATCCATGGAGGTCAGGAGTAGTTCGCCGGCGCCCAGCGCCACCACCTCGCGTGCGAAACCGATCGCTTCGATACCCGTCGGCTTGCGGCCGCCGTGCGTGAAAATCTCCCAGCGCCCTTCCGCGACGCGCTTGGCGTCGATCGCTACGACCGTGCATTGGGAACCGAACTTCCCGGCGGCCTCGCGCACGAAATCGCGGTTGGCGACCGCCGCCGAGTTGATCGAAACCTTGTCGGCGCCGGCAAGCAGCAACCTGCGAATGTCGTCGAGCGTGCGCACGCCGCCACCGACCGTCAGCGGCATGAAACACGCCTCCGCCGTGCGCTGCACGACATCGAGAATGATTCCGCGGTTTTCGTGTGTCGCCGTGATGTCGAGGAAGCACAATTCGTCCGCGCCGGCCGCATCGTACGCGATGGCGCATTCCACCGGATCGCCGGCGTCGCGCAGGCCGACGAAATTCACGCCCTTGACCACGCGCCCGTCCTTCACATCGAGACAGGGGATGACGCGATTCTTAAGCACGGCGCGCTCCATCCACGGCCGTCAGGCGCGCGTTCGCGATGAGGGCGAGCGCCTCGGCCGGATCGAGCCGCCCGTCGTACAGCGCACGGCCGGAGATGGCGCCGGCCAGGCGCGCGCAATCGGGCTGGAGCAAACGACGCACGTCGTCGAGCGAAGCCAGCCCCCCGGAGGCGATGACGGGAATGTCGACAGCGTCGGCGAGCGCCAGGGTGGCTTCGATATTGAGGCCAAGCATCGCGCCGTCGCGCATGATGTCCGTGTAAATGATGGCGGCCACGCCCGCGTCCTCGAAGCGCCGGCCAAGGTCGACCGCCGTCAGCTGCGAGGCGCGCGCCCATCCCTCGATCGCGACCAATCCTTCGCGCGCATCGATGCCGACCGCGATCCGGCCGGGATGAAGCCGCGCTGCCTCCCTGACCAGGCTGGGGTCGCGGACCGCGGCCGTGCCGATGATGACGCGTGTGACGCCCTTGGACAGCCAGCCCTCGATGGTGCGCAGATCGCGAATGCCGCCGCCAAGCTGAACCGGAATGGTCAGGGCCTGCAGCATGCCCTCGACCTTGGCGGCGTTGACCGGCGCGCCGGCGAAGGCGCCGTCGAGGTCGACGACATGGAGATATTCGAATCCCGCGTCCTGAAACGCGCGCGCCTGGGCGACGGGATCGGTGTTGAACACCGTCGCGCGCTCCATGTCGCCGTGGACGAGACGGACGCATTCGCCGTTCTTCAGATCGATAGCGGGAAACAGGATCACGGCGACCACCGAAGGAAATTGGCGATGAGCTTCAGGCCGAGCGTCTGGCTCTTTTCCGGATGGAACTGAACGCCGGCGATGTTGTCGCGCCCGATCATGGCGGTCAGCGGCCCGCCATAGTCGGATTCAGCCACGATCGCCGCAGGGTCGTCGGCGCGAAAACAATAGGAATGCACGAAATAGGCGTGCAGGCCGGACGGGCCGAGCGTCAGCCCGTCGAGCAACGGATGCACGCGCCGGCGCGCCAGCGTGTTCCAGCCCATGTGCGGCACCTTGAGCGCTGCGTCGTTCGGCTGGATCTGGACCACCTCGCCGCCGATCCAGTCGAAACCGGGCGTGGTTTCGTGCTCCAGACCGCGCGTCGCCAGCAACTGCATGCCGACACAGATGCCCAGAAACGGCCGCCCGCGCTCGCGCGCGCCCTCTTCCAGCGCCTCCATCATGCCGTCGATGCCCTGGAGGCCGGCGCGGCAATCGGCGAAGGCGCCGACGCCCGGCAGAACGATGCGGTCGGCGCGTCGCACGATGTCGGGCTCGTTGGTGACGGTAATGCTGGCGGCGGACAGACCGGCTTCCTGCGCGGCGCGCTCGAACGCCTTGCGCGCCGAATGGAGGTTGCCGGATCCGTAGTCGACCAGAGCGACGGTCATGCCGCGCCTCCAGCCTCGCGGGGCGCAAGGCGGCGCAACACGCGCGCCGCCGCCTCTGTCTCGCTGGCGGCCACGACGATGTCTCCGATCGGCATCCCGCGACGCTGCAGCCGGCGGCGCGCCCACTCCCGACCCTCGAGCGCCACGAACAGCGCCACGAGCAGAGAAACGGCGAGTTCCGCCGCAGCCGACAAATAGCCGGCGGACGCCGCCAGACCCAGCCCCGCGTACACGGCCGCGAGCGCGGCCGCCCTCAGCCACAAACCCTTGGCGGCGAGCCAGAACGGACCGAACAGCAGCGCCGCCCAGGAGAAGCCGGCCGGGAGGACGCACAGCGCGGCGGCTTGCGCGGCCGGATCGGCCGGCGCGCCGGGCGGCGCGTGAGCGGTGAAGACATTCGCCGATCGCATCACATCCGTTCCTTGCCACCTTCCGCAGCCGGGCTCACAGCACGCCCTTGGTCGAGGGAATGGCGTCAGGCTGGCGTGGATCGAGCATCGCCGCGGCGCGCAGCGCGCGGGCGAAACCCTTGAAACAGGCCTCCGCAATATGATGGCTATTGGCGCCGCGCAGCGCGTCGATATGCAGGGTCGTCCCGCTGTTCGTCGCAAAGGCCTGAAAGAACTCGCGCACCAGTTCGGTGTCGAACGTCCCGATCTTGGGCGTGGGGAACGCCGCTTCGAACACCAGAAACGGCCGGCCGGAGAGATCGAGCGCGACCCGCGCCAGCGCCTCGTCCATCGGCAGGTAGACGCTTGCGTAGCGGGCTATTCCCTTGCGGTCGCCCAGAGCCGCTTTCACGGCCTGCCCGAGCGCGATGCCGACATCCTCGACGGTGTGATGGTCGTCGATGTGCAGGTCGCCGCGGGCTGCGATGTCGAGATCGAGCAGGGCATGGCGCGCGATCTGGTCGAGCATGTGGTCGAAAAACCCCACGCCCGTGGAAATATTGGACTTTCCCGTCCCGTCGAGGCACACGGCGACCGAAATCTCCGTTTCGCTCGTCTTGCGGTGGATGTTTGCGCGCCGCATATAGGTTCCTCGTCCGTTTCGGCCGACCTTCTAGCCCTAAATCGCGCCATTGGCCACGGTTTCAAACAGGGCGGACGTCGCAATCGCGGGCGGACGACGAGAACAGCAGGCAAGGCGGGAACCAATGCGCCAAAATCCGCTCCAGGACGACCAGAATCGCTGGCGGGCGACGACCATCGTGCTCGTGCGCAAGGACGGTCGGACGACGCTGGCCGGAGACGGACAGGTGTCGCTCGGGCAGACAGTGATGAAATCCAACGCGCGAAAAATCCGCCGGCTCGGCAAGGGCGCGGTGCTGGCGGGGTTTGCGGGCGCGACCGCCGACGCATTCACCCTGTTCGACCGGCTCGAAGCCAAGCTGGAGCAGTTTTCCGGCCAGCTCATGCGGGCGACCGTGGAAATGGCCAAGGACTGGCGGACGGACCGCTATCTGCGGCGGTTGGAGGCGATGATGCTGGTGGCGGACGCCAACGCGGCCTTCCTCCTGTCGGGGGCGGGCGACGTGCTGGAACCCGAGCAGCATGCGGCAGGCTGTGTGATGGCGATCGGATCAGGCGGCAATTACGCGCTGGCCGCGGCGCGCGCATTGCTGGACGGACAGATGGACAGCGAACAGATCGCGCGGCGCGCGATGGAGATCGCGGCCGAAATCTGCGTCTACACCAACGCCAACATCATTTCCGAAACCATCGAATCGAAATAACCGGCGTCGCGCGCACGCCGGCGGGCGGCCGGTCTGCAAGCATGCGCGCCTGCTTGGCGATACAGCGCCCCGAGGACCATATGGCCGAATTTCTTCCCCGCGAGATCGTCTCCGAACTGGACCGCTACATCGTCGGCCAGCAGGAGGCCAAACGCGCCGTCGCGATCGCGTTGCGCAACCGCTGGCGGCGCGCGCAGCTCGAGGGCCAAATGCGCGAGGAGGTGCTGCCGAAGAACATCCTCATGATCGGGCCGACCGGGTGCGGCAAGACGGAAATCGCCCGCCGGCTCGCGCGCCTGGCCGAGGCGCCGTTTCTCAAAGTGGAGGCGACCAAGTTCACCGAAGTCGGCTACGTGGGGCGCGATGTCGAGCAGATCGTGCGCGACCTCGTCGAAGTCGCCATAGCCCTGCGCAAGGAAAAGCAACGCGCCGCCGTGCGCACCCGCGCGGAAGCCGCCGCCGAGGAGCGTCTGGTGACAGCGCTCGTGGGCGCCAGTTCTTCCGCCGCGACGCGCGATTCCTTCCGGCGCATGCTGCGGGCGGGCGAGCTTGAAGACAAGGATGTCGAGATTGAGCTGTCGGCCAGCGGCGGAGCGGCGCCTTTCCTCGAACTGCCCAATCTCGGCGCGGGGTCGATCGGCGCCTTTTCGTTGAGCGACCTTTTCGGCAAGGGGCTCGGCAAGCCGAAACGCAAACGCATGAAAGTGCGCGACGCGCGCGAACCGGTGATCGCGGAAGAGGCCGAGCAGCTCGTCGACCAGGAACAGATCGTGCAGGACGCCATCCGCGACACGGAAAACAACGGCATCGTGTTCATCGACGAAATCGACAAGATCTGTCTGCGCGAGGGGCGGGGCGGGGGCGATGTTTCGCGCGAAGGCGTCCAGCGCGATCTGCTGCCGTTGATCGAAGGCACGACGGTGGCCACCAAACACGGGGCGGTGCGCACCGATCACATCCTGTTCGTCGCATCGGGCGCCTTCCACGTGTCGAAACCGTCCGACCTGCTGCCCGAATTGCAGGGCCGCCTGCCGATCCGGGTCGAACTCGCCTCTCTGACCGAAAAAGACTTCATCCGCATCCTCACCGAGACCGAAGCCGCGTTGCCGAAGCAATACAAGGCGCTACTGGCGACAGAGGGCGTGGCGCTGGAATTCGAGCAGGACGCCATAGACGCCATCGCCGCGGTCGCCGTGCAGATCAACGAGTCGGTCGAAAACATCGGCGCCCGCCGGCTGCAAACCGTCATGGAACGGGTGCTGGAGGACGTCAGTTTCGACGCGTCCGACATGCAGGGCCAGACAGTGACGGTGAACGCCGCCTATGTGGAGGAGCGCATCGGCGCGCTCGCCCGCAACGTCGATCTCAGCCGATTCATTCTCTGAGGCCGGCTGCAAGCCCGACGCGCTCCAGATCCGGGGAGAGTTGCGCCGCCAGCGTTTGCCCATGCCGGCGGGTTGGGATATGACCCCTGCGCTTGTGCGGAGCTTCAGCGATCATGGCGCAATTTCCCCAGCTCGTCTTCTCGGGCGTCCAGCCCACGGGCAATTTCCACCTCGGCAACTATCTTGGCGCCCTCGTCAAGTTCGTCGATCTGCAGAGAAGTTTCGACTGCGTCTATTGCGTGGTCGACCTGCATGCGATCACCATGCCGCAGGATCCGGTGGAACTGACGAAAAACATTCGCGAAGTGACGGCCGCCTTCATCGCCTCGGGCGTCGACGTCAAAAAGAACATCGTCTTCAACCAGAGCCAGGTGGCCGAACATGCCGAGCTTGCCTGGGTGTTCAATTGCGTCGCGCGCATCGGCTGGCTCAATCGCATGACGCAGTTCAAGGAGAAAGCCGGCAAGGATCGCGAAAACGCATCCGTCGGCCTCTACGCCTATCCGACGTTGATGGCGGCCGATATTCTCGTCTATCGGGCGACGCACGTGCCGGTCGGCGAGGACCAGAAGCAGCACCTCGAACTCACGCGCGATGTGGCGCAGAAGTTCAACAACGATTTTTCCGGGAGCATCGCGGCGCGCGGACATGGCGACGCTTTCTTCCCGCTGCCCGAACCTGTGATTCAGGGACCGGCGACGCGCGTGATGAGCCTGCGCGACGGATCGAAAAAAATGTCCAAGTCGGATGCGTCCGACTACTCGCGCATCAATCTTTCGGACGACGCCGACCAGATCGCGCAGAAATTCAGGAAGGCCAAGACCGATCCGGACGCGCTCCCGAGCGAGGTCGCCGGCCTTGCCGGGCGACCGGAAGCCGACAATCTCGTGGGCGTGTTCGCTGCGCTCAACGAGACGACAAAGGAAGCGGTGCTGCGCGATTTCGGCGGTCAGAATTTCTCCGCCTTCAAGGCGGCGCTGATCGATCTGGCGGTCGCCAGACTCGGCCCGGTAGGTGCGGAGATGAAACGGTTGCAGGCCGACGCCGCCTATATCGACGGCGTCCTGCGCGACGGCGCGCAGCGGGCGAGCGCGATTGCGCGCGCGAACATGGCGGCGGTAAAGGACATTCTCGGCTTCATTCGCTAGACTGAACCGATGATCAACCGCATGCGCCGCGCCTTCGAGCCGGGCCACAGCCCGAAATTCCTCGTCATCGTCGACGAGACGGAGGAATGTGGCCGTGCGGTTCGCTTCGCCGCGCGCCGCGTTCTGCGCACGGGGGCGCGGCTTATCATGCTGTCGGTCGTCGACGCGAGCGATTTTCAGCACTGGCTCGGGGTCGGCGATCTGATGAAACAGGAAGCCAACGAGCGCGCCGAAGCCCTGATCGACGCCTACGAACAAGCCTGCAAGTCGCTCGGAGACATCGCCTGCGAGCGGGTCGTGCGAACGGGAACGAAGGCCGACGAAATCCTCAAACTGATCGAGGAAGACGAGGACATTGCTTATCTGACGCTGGCCTCCGGCACAGGATCGGAAGGTCCGGGCCCGCTCGTTTCGATGATCGGCGGACGGGCCTCCCAGATGTTTCCCGTTCCCGTCGTGATCGTGCCGGGCTCGCTCAGCGATGCGGAGATCGACGCTCTGGCCTGAACGGCGCGTCTTGCTTAAATAGGGGCCGAAGGGCCGGCCCTTGACCCCGGACCCTGCAAGAGGCGCCATGTTCATTCAAACCGAACCCACACCCAACCCCGCCACGCTCAAGTTTCTGCCCGGCCGGGAAGTCGCCGGGGCGCGCCCGGCTGATTATCGTTCGGCCGGCGAAGCGCAGGAGTCGCCTCTGGCGGCCGCCCTGTTCCAGATCGACGGCGTCGCCAATGTGTTTCTCGGCTCCGATTTCGTATCCGTCACCAACACCGGCGGCGACTGGGCGCATGTGAAACCAAGCGTGCTCGGCGTGATCATGGAGCATTTCGTCTCCGGCGCTCCGGTGTTCGCGGACGGCGGCCAGGCCGCGACGATCCACGATTCGGGAGAGTTTTTCGAGGATTCGGACGCAGCGACCGTCGAGCAGATCAAGGAATTGCTGGACACGCGCGTTCGGCCTGCAGTTGCGGGAGACGGCGGCGATATTCGATTCCGCGGGTTCAAGGATGGCGTCGTCTATCTCGCCATGCAGGGCGCCTGTTCGGGCTGCCCCTCCTCGACGGCGACGCTCAAACACGGCATCCAGAATCTCCTGCGCCATTATCTGCCAGAAGTTCAGGCGGTCGAGCAGGTCTGACAACAAGGGCAAGACAACGCGGCGGCCATGAAAATTCTTGCAATCGACACCTCTCTGGCGGCCGCCGCAGTCTGTGTTTTCGATTCCGACGCCGATGTGGCGCTCGCCGCCGAAACAGTCTGGCAGGCGCGCGGGCACGACGAAACGATCGTACCCCTGATCGACCGAACCATGCGCGCGGCCGGCGGGCGTGACATGCGCATCGACCGCGTCGCCGTGACCGTCGGGCCGGGCTCGTTCACGGGATTGCGGATAGGCGTTTCAGCCGCCAAGGCGATCGGGCTGGCGCTCGATGCGCCGGTCGTCGGCGTCTCCACGCTTTCGGCCTATGTCGCGCAAGTCATGGCCTCGCATGCCGAAGGCGTCGTCGCCGCCGCCATCGATGCGCGCCACGGCCGTGTTTTCGTCGCCGCATTTCTCGACGGCCATCCGGTGCTGCAACCGCGCGTGGCGAGCGCGCGCGAGGCGGTGCGGGCGATTGGCTCTGGCCCGATCCGTCTCGCCGGTCCTGCGGCGGCCGCGCTCGCGATCGAGGCGTGGCGCGCGGGCGTCGAAGCGGAGGTCTTTTCGGATGCGGCGGCGCCCGACATCAGTTTCGTGGCCCGGCTCGCGCGGGCGGCCGACCCGCAGAGCGCCCCGCCGCGCCCGCTATACCTCAATCCGCCGGAGACGACCCTCGCTCCGGCCGCTGCGTCCTGAGACGTGGTTTTCTCTTTTGGCAACAAGTCCGAGGCCGTCCGCCGGGCTCTGAACGCGGGCGACGCGGCGCGGTGCGCCGTTCTCCATAAACTCTCGTTCGCCGCGCCGTGGAGCGCGGCCGAATTCGAGCGACTACTCGCAAGCCAGTCCGTGCTAGCCGACGGCATCTCCGTCGGAGACGCCGCGCTCGCCGGCTTCATCCTGTCGCGGCGGGCGGCGGACGAAGCCGAAATCCTGACCGTCGCCGTCGATCCCGTCCGGCGCGGACGCAACCTGGCGAGCCAGCTTCTGGCGTTCCATGCCGCACGCCTGACGCGGGCGGGCGTCGCGCGGCTGTTTCTGGAAGTGGAGGACGGCAACGCGCCGGCGCGCGCGCTCTATCGCCGGTTCGGCTTTCGGGAGGTCGGGCGCAGGAACAACTACTACGCGGGCAAGGACGGCGCGCGCGCACATGCGCTGATCCTGCGAGCGGACCTTTGAACCGTCATGACATCGTCGCGCGGGCGGGCTAGGAACAGCCATGCCGTTTCTGCGACTGGCGCTGTTTCTGGCGCTGCTGTTTGCGGGCCTCCTCGGGTCGCTCGTGTTCAGCCTGCCCTTTCCCGGCTCGCGCGATGCGCGTCTGTCCCGCCTCCGCATGGCGCTGTGCCGGAGCGGCTGCCGGATCGTCGGTCTCAAGGTGCGCCTTGAAGGCGCGCCGCCCGCAAAGGCCGCGCTTCTCGTGGGAAACCATATTTCCTGGACCGATATCTTGGCGCTGGGCTCGGTCGCGCCCGTGTTCTTCGTCGCGCGCCACGATCTGGTGGACTGGCCCGGCGTCGGCGCGCTCGCGCGGTTGCATGGGACCCTTTTCCTGGAACGCGGGCGCCGGCGGCAGATTCCGCAGGTGAACCGCGCCATCGCCAACCGGCTGGCGAAGGGCGGGCTGGTGGCGCTATTTCCCGAGGCCACCACCGGCGACGGAACGCGCCTGCTCAAATTTCACGCCGCCCATTTTGCGGCGGCGCGCGACCTGTTGCGCGCCTCGCTCCATCTTTCGGACGTGCGTATCGCCCCCTTCGCGCTCGGCTATACGCGCCGCCATGGCCTGCCGCTCGGCCGCTTCGCCCGTTCGGACGTCGCCTGGTACGGAGAAACCACGCTGTTTCCCCATCTCCTGCAATTGCTGCGGGACGGCGGGGTCGAATGCAGGGTCGTCTTCGGTCCCGCCATGACGTTCCGGCGCGACAGCGAGCGGAAGGCGGTCGCCGCCGCCGCCCGGGCGCTGGTCAAGGTCGAGTTTGACGCGATGGTGGCGGGCAAGACCCGTGTTCCCCTGCCGGCTGGCGGTGTATAAGGACCGAACCTTCCATACCGAAGGCGCTATCTGGAGAAGATCGAGGCGTGCGGGACAAGCCAACGGCCGAGCGGGGCGGCGGATACGTCAAGTCGTTCGGCTGCCAGATGAACGTTTACGATTCCGCGCGGATCGGCGGATTGCTCGAAACGGCGGGCTTCGACCAGCGGGACGGCGTCGAGGACGCGGACATCGTCGTCCTCAACACCTGCCATATTCGCGAGAAGGCCGCCGAGAAGGTTTATTCCGAGCTGGGCCAGCTGCGTGTCTTGAAAGCGGAGCGCGCCGCGCAGGGTCGCAAGCTGGTGGTGGGCGTGGCCGGGTGCGTGGCGCAGGCCGAAGGCGACGAGATCCTCAAACGCGCGCCCGTCGTCGATTTCGTTCTCGGACCGCAGGCCTATCACCGCATCGACGAGGCGCTCGCGCGCGCGCGCGCCGGCGAGCGGCCATTCTACGGCGAGTTCGAAACGAGCGAGAAATTCCGCGACCTGCGCGAACGGCCGATGCGAATCGCGCCGCGCCAGATCAGCGCTTTCGTGACCGTGCAGGAAGGCTGCGACAAGTTTTGCTCTTTCTGCGTGGTGCCCTATACGCGCGGCGCGGAAATCTCGCGCGCGGCGCCCGATATCGTCGCCGAAGTCGAGCGGCTCGCCAGCGATGGCGTGCGCGAGGCGACGCTGATCGGCCAGAACGTCAACGCCTATCGCTGGTCCGGCGACGGACGAACCTGGACGCTCGCCGATCTGTTCTCGCGTCTGGCGGCTGTCCCCGGCATCGCAAGGCTGCGCTATACGACCAGCCATCCCCTGGACATGGACGAGGCCCTGATCGCCGCCCATCGCGACCTGTCCGCCGTCATGCCCTATCTGCACCTTCCGGTGCAGAGCGGTTCGGACGCGGTTCTGCGCGCGATGAACCGTCGCCACACCAGCGACGACTATCGTCGGCTGATCGATCGCATACGCGCCGCGCGGCCCGACACGGCGTTGTCCTCCGATTTCATCGTCGGGTTTCCAGGCGAAACCGGGCAGGATTTCCAGGACACGCTGCGTCTTGTGCGCGATGTCGGTTTTGCCAGCTCCTTCTCGTTCAAATATTCGCGACGCCCCGGCACGCCCGGCGCCGAGCGCGCCGACCAGATCGAGGAGCAGGCGAAGAAGGAACGCCTCGCCGAGTTGCAGGCGCTGCTGGAATCGCAGCGCGTGGCGTTCAACGCCGCGTGCGTCGGGCGCACGCTCGACGTGCTGTTCGAAAAGCCGGGTCGACATGCGGGGCAGTTCGTGGGGCGCACGCCCTATCTGCAAAGCGTGCAGGTCGACGGGTCTGCGTCGCTGATCGGAACGGTGCGGCGCGTGCGCATCGCGCGACCGGGTTCGAATTCGCTGTTCGGCGAGCTCGTCGACATGGACGAAAGGGTTGCTTCTTGAACGAACGTCCACGGAAAGAACCGGGCCGGGAAGCAGCCTTCGGCGAGCGCGCCGAGATCACCATCACGTTCGGAGACAACCGGGTCGCTTCGCTGGCGTTCGGCCAGTACGATCACAATCTCGCGAAGATCGAACGGCGGTTGAATGTCATCGCGCACGCCAACGGCAATCATGTGACGATCAAGGGCGCGCCGGCGGCCTGCGATCAGGCGCGACGCGCGCTCGAGGCGCTCTATGCGCGTGCGGCCGAGGGCAAATCGGTCGAGCTCGGCGATGTCGACAGCGCGCTCGAAGAGACCGCGTTGCAAGGCACGCTGTTTCCCAACGAGCCGAGCGGGCGCCTCGCCTTCGAGGAAATTCATACACGAAAGCGCCCCGGCGTTCGCGCGCGCACGGCCGCCCAGAGCGCCTATCTGCGTCAGTTGCGGCAAAACGAACTCGTCTTCGCCGAAGGTCCGGCGGGTACGGGCAAGACGTGGCTTGCGGTCGGCCATGCCGTTTCGCTGCTGGAACAGGGCGCGGTCGAGCGTATCGTCCTTTCGCGGCCGGCGGTCGAAGCCGGCGAACGTCTCGGCTTTCTGCCGGGCGACATGCGCGAGAAAGTCGATCCCTATTTGCGCCCCATCTACGACGCGTTGCAGGATTTCATGGAAGGCCGGCTGATCGAACGCGGCATGCAGACCGGCATGATCGAAGTGGCGCCGCTCGCCTTCATGCGCGGTCGTACGCTGTCGAACGCCTGCATCCTGCTCGACGAAGCGCAGAACGCCACGACGATGCAGATGAAGATGTTTCTGACACGCCTGGGCGAAGGCTCACGCATGATCGTGACCGGCGACCCGACGCAGACGGATCTGCCGCTCGGTCAGAAGTCCGGCCTGTCGCACGCAATCGAACTGCTGGCGGGGGTCGAAGGCATCGGGCACGTGGTGTTCCGCGAGGCGGACGTAGTTCGTCACGATCTCGTGCGGCGCATCGTCGACGCATACGCCTCGGCCGATCGCGCCGCGCGCGGCGGTTGACGGCATGTGCGCAGCGCTGGATATCGTGGTCCTGTCTCCGCTGTGGGAAAAGATCGCGGCTGAGACGATCGCGGGGCGCGCGCTGACGGCTTGTCGGCGCGCTGTCGGCGATGCGAACGGAGCGCAGGTGACGCTCGCCTTGTGCGACGACGCCGAAATGCGCACGCATAACCGCGCCTGGCGCGGCATCGACAAACCCACCAACGTCCTGTCGTTTCCAACGGCCGAAGGACCGTTGCGCGCGCAGAGCCTCGGCGACATCGTCGTCGCATTCGAGACGGTGGCGCGAGAAGCCGCCGACGCCGGCAGGGCGATCGAGGATCATTTCGCCCACATGGTCGTGCACGGATTTCTGCATCTCGTCGGCTATGATCACCTCGACGACGCAGAGGCGGAAACCATGGAGCGCATGGAGCGCGACATTCTCGCCACGATCGGCGTCGCCGATCCCTATGGCGCGGAGCAAATGAAGTCTTCTATGATGCCGATACAGGCCGACCCGTCGCCATGACCGATCCCTCTTCCGATACGCCCAACGGCGGCCGCCCCAAGCTGCTGGAGCGACTGAAACAGGCGTTCGGGCTGGCTGCGCCCTCATTGCGCGACGATCTTGAAGACGCGCTTGAACAGACCGACAGCGCCGATTCCTTTTCGCCGCACGAACGCGCCATTCTGCGCAACGTTCTCGAACTCCACGAGCATCGCGTCAACGACATCATGGTGCCGCGCGCCGACATCGTCGCCGTCGCGATCGACGCCAGTCTGGCCGATGTCTTGAAAGTTTTTCGGACGGCGGGCCATTCGCGATTGCCGGTCCACGGCGAAACGCTCGACGACCCGCGCGGCATGGTTCACATCCGCGATTTCGTCGACTACATCGCGCGCGCCGTCGAAACGGCGCAGGCCCGCAGAAAATCGGGCGAAGAAGCAAACGGGGAAGCCAACCAGTCGGCCGAACGGCGCAGCGGGCGTCTGGCTGCGCTCGGCGCCGTGGACCTTGCCGCGCCGCTGTCGTCGGCCGGGGTCATCCGGCCGGTGCTTTTTGTACCGCCTTCGATGCCGGCGCTCGACCTTCTGGTGCGCATGCAGGCGTCTCGCACGCATATGGCGCTCGTCATCGACGAATACGGCGGCACGGACGGATTGGTTTCGATCGAGGACGTGGTCGAAATGATCGTCGGCGATATCGAGGACGAGCATGATCTCGACGAAAGTCCGCATATAGAACAGACCGGCGAGCGCGAGTTCGTGGCCGACGCGCGCGCCGATCTCGACGCTGCCTCGGCGGCGACAGGCCTGGCGCTGCTCGCCGAGGCCGAAGGCGGCGACGTCGACACGCTCGCCGGTCTCGTCACCCTGATCGCTGGACGCGTGCCGACCCGCGGCGAAATCATCAAAGCCGTCCGGCTGCCGCTGGAATTCGAGATCATCGACGCCGACCCCCGACGGATCAAACGGTTGCGCATGCGCCTGACGGAAACGAACCGTGCGGCCGAGCCCGGGTCCGAGAGCGGCGGCTGAGTTTCCCTTTGACGCGCCGATGTTTCGCGGCCCAATGGTCGGATGGTGATTCGCGAGATCGATTGATTGAATCGCTCGTCAGCCCAGTTTGCCGAGCGCATCACGCTCGCCGTCGGTTTCCGACGGGCGGCGATCGCCTTCGTCGCCGGCGCCGCAGGCGCCCTGGCGCTGCCGCCCATCGGTTTCTTTCCCGCCATGATTGCGCCGATGACGGTCGGGGTCTGGCTGATCGACGGATGCGGCGCAAGCGGCCGGGACCGATTTGGCGCCTTCGGCGCGCGCTTGCGGTCGGCGGCCGTGGCCGGATGGTTTCTCGGGTTCGGCTATTTCGTCGCCGGACTCTACTGGCTCGGATCGGCTTTCCTTGTCGAAGCCGACAAATTCGCCTGGGCGCTGCCGCTCGGCGTCCTCGGCCTGCCGGCCATACTCGCCCTCTTCACGGCATTCGGGTTCGCGGTCGCTGCGGCGGTCTGGCGTCCGGGATGGCGGCGCGTTCTTTCTTTCGCCTTTGGGTTGGGGCTGGCCGAACTGCTGCGCGGCGTTCTGTTCACGGGGTTTCCATGGAACGCTTATGGCATGGCGCTCGGCCAGTGGCCGGCGCTGGCTCAGGCGGCCTCCATCGTCGGGCTGTACGGGCTGACAATTCTGACGGTCGCGATGGCGGCCAGTCCGGCGACGCTGTTCGATCCGGTTTCGGTGCGTGGACGAATCGCGCCCGTCGCCGTCGCTTTCGCTGCTTTGGTGGGCGTTGCGGCGTTCGGCGCGGCGCGGCTCGCAGTCGCCAAGGTGGAATCGACGCCGAATGTGCGCTTGCGCATCATGCAGCCCAATCTGCCGCAGGATGCGAAATTCCGACCCGCCGCCGGCGCCGAAATCCTGCGGTCCTATCTGGAGCTTTCCGATCGCTCGACCTCGCCGACGACCGTCGGTCTGTCGAGCGTGACCCATCTCGTCTGGCCGGAATCGCCATTTCCGTTCGCGCTGAACCGCGAACCGCAGGCGCTGGCGACCATCGCGGCCGCGCTCGGCGGCAAGACCGTGCTGCTGACGGGCGCGATTCGTCTGGAGGACGGCGGACGCGGCGCCTCGAAAGCCTACAATTCGCTGATGGCCATCGACGCCAGTGGAAAAATACTGAGCTCCTACGACAAGACGCATCTGGTGCCGTTCGGCGAGTATCTGCCCGGCGGCGGGTGGCTGCGGGCGCTGGGCTTGCGGCAATTCATCGCGCTGCCGGGCGGCTTCGACGCCGGCCCGATGCGCCGCCCGATGTCCGCGCCCGGGCTGCCATTGTTCCAGCCGCTCATCTGTTACGAGGCGATATTTCCCGGCGAGGCGACGCCCGCGGCTGGAAGCGGCCCGGCCACCGAGCGGCCCGCCTTTCTCCTGAACATCACCAACGATGGCTGGTTCGGCGTCACCTCGGGTCCCTATCAGCACCTCGCGCAAGCGAGGTTGCGCGCGGTCGAAGAAGGTTTGCCGCTGGTGCGCGCCGCAAATACCGGCGTGTCGGCGGTCGTCGATCCTTATGGACGCACGATCAAGTCGCTGCCGCTCGGGATCGCCGGCGTGCTCGATTCGGACCTGCCCAAGCCAATTCCGCCGACCGTTTTCTCCCTATATGCGAACCTTCCGGCATGGCTTATGTTGGCCGCGCTGTTTGCGGTCGTTGTGATTCACCGCCGCACGGTATGACGCCGCCCAAGCAACCGCACAGGCAAAAACCTTGACCTCGAACGCGCTCCCGACGGATCAACCCAGTCCGGCCCCGAACGCCCTCGACCTGCATGTGGGAAACCGGCTGCGCATGCGCCGGACCTTTCTGCGCATCAGTCAGGAGAAGCTCGGCGAACACATCGGCGTGACGTTTCAGCAGATTCAGAAGTTCGAGAAGGGCGCGAACCGTATCAGCGCCGGACAATTGTTCATGATCGCCAATTTTCTCAGGGTCGACGTCAACTACTTCTTCGAAGGGTTGAGTTCCGGGCTTTCCGAACCCTCAGCGGCGATCGACGAGGAGCGCGCCGCCGCCGAAGGCGTCATTCTCAACCGGGCGTTCGCGCGCGTCTCCAACCCCAAGCTGCGGCAGAGCATTATCGACATGGTGGGGGCGATCGCGGACGGTGAAGCAGGCGCCCCCGCGCGCTGATCATCGTTCCTCAAACCGAACGATCCGCCAGAAATGGCTTGACCAAACGAACGCACGCTGCGACAAGGCGCCCGCCCGGCCGCAGGCTCGGGCGATGTGAATCGCCGCGACCGAACGGTCGCCGATCGCGTTCATGAGCCGATGATGCGCGCCCGGATCCGTCGATCCCCGCCGCGCCGGCAGATTTTTGGAGGCATGTGTGGCCCGCCAGAACTATCTTTTCACGAGCGAATCCGTTTCGGAAGGCCATCCCGACAAGGTCTGCGACCGCATTTCCGACGAGATCGTCGATCTGTTCTTCAAGCACGGTGCGGCCGAAGGTCTCGACCCCTATCAGATCCGTGTCGCCTGCGAGACCCTGGCGACGACCAACCGCGTCGTGATCGCCGGCGAGGTGCGCGGCTCCAAGATTTCCGCCGCCGAGATCGAGGCGGTCGCACGCGGGGCGATCAAGGATATCGGCTACGAGCAGGAGGGGTTCCATTGGCGCAAGGCGCAGGTGGACGTGCTGCTGCACGCCCAGTCGGCCGACATCGCGCAGGGCGTCGACGCTGCCGGAAACAAGGATGAAGGCGCGGGCGATCAGGGCATCATGTTCGGCTACGCCTGCCGAGAGACGCCCGATCTCATGCCTGCGCCGATCCACTATGCGCATCGCATTCTGCACGCGTTGTCGGATGCGCGCCGTTCGGGCGCCGAGAAGCGCCTGGGGCCGGACGCCAAGAGCCAGGTGACCGTGCGCTACGTCAACGGCAAGCCGGTCGGCGTGACGCAGATCGTGGTGTCCCATCAGCACATCGACGAGCACCTCAGCTCCGAGGACATGCGCCGTCTGGTTGAGCCCTATGTGCGCAATGCGCTTCCGGACGGCTGGATTTCCGCCGAGACGGTCTGGCACATCAATCCGACCGGCAAGTTTTTCATCGGCGGCCCGGACGGCGATTGCGGCCTGACGGGACGCAAGATCATCGTGGACACCTACGGCGGCGCCGCGCCGCACGGGGGCGGCGCATTCTCCGGCAAGGATCCGACCAAGGTCGACCGGTCGGCCGCCTACGCCGCGCGCTATCTCGCCAAGAATGTCGTCGCGGCCGGTCTTGCCGATCGTTGCACGCTCCAACTCTCCTACGCCATCGGCGTGGCGGAGCCGCTGTCGATCTATGCGGATCTGCACGGCACGGGCCAGGTCGACGAAGCCCGGCTCGAGACCGTGCTGATGCAGGCCATGAAACTGTCGCCGCGCGGCATTCGCGAACACCTCCAGCTCAATCGGCCGATTTACGCGCGCACGTCGGCTTACGGCCATTTCGGCCGCGCGCCCGACAGCGACGGCGGCTTCTCCTGGGAGAAGACAGATCTCGCCGACAAGCTGAAAGCCTACTTCTAGGACGACGTTGCCGAAACTCTACGGTCGACGGAAGGGCAAGAAGCTCCGCGCGCACCATTGCGCGCTCATGGCGGAGCTCTTGCCCCGCCTCGCCATCGACCTGGCGGGCGCACCGATCGCGCCGGCGGCGCTGTTCGGCCGGCCCTATCGCGAACTGCATCTTGAAATCGGCTTCGGCGACGGCGCCCGCCTGATCCAGCGCGCGGCCGAAAACCCGGATGCGGCTTTCATCGGTTGCGAGCCGTTCGTCAACGGGGTCGCCAAGGCGCTTGCGCTCATCGAGAGCCGCCGTATCGAGAACGTTCGCCTCTGCGCCGGCGACGCGCGCGAGCTTCTCCCCCTGCTTCCGGATGGTTCTTTCGATCTCGTCGAGATTCTTTATCCCGACCCCTGGCCGAAGCGGCGGCAGAAAAAGCGCCGGATCGTATCCGACGATTTCCTCGATCTGCTGGCGGCGAAAATGCGGCCGGGCGCGACGCTGCGTTTCGCCTCCGACGACGACGACTATTGTGGCTGGATTCTTGCGCGCATCGCGCGCGGCAGGCATTTTCGCTGGATCGCCGAACGGCCCGCCAATTGGCGCGTTCCATGGGCGGGCTGGGTGAGCACGCGCTACGAAGCCAAGGCGCGCGCCGAAGGTCGCAAGTCTTCCTATCTCACTTTCATACGTCGTTGAGCGTGGCGCCGATCCAAGCCTGCGGCTGCGGGGATTGCGACGAGCCATAACGATGAAGATCGACGCCCTTGGCGGTCAGCCAGGCTTCCGCGCTGTCCGTGTGCGGGCAGATCGACCGACATAGCGACCAGAATTTCGGCGAATGGTTCATATGCGCCAGATGGCACACCTCATGCGCGGCCAGGTAATCCAGAACCTGAGGCGGCGCCATGATCAATCGCCACGAGAAATTCAGCGACCCCGCGCTCGAACATGAGCCCCAGCGGCTTTTGGTGTCGCGGAGCGAAACAGCCGGCGCCGTCTTGCCGATGGTTTGCGCATATTTCACGACGGCGCCCTGAAGGTCGCGACGACATTCGTTCTTGAGAAAATCGCGCACGCGCCGGGCGACGTGCGCCTGCCCGCCGGCCACGTGCAACGCGCGCTCGCCGCCGTCCTCGCCGAGCCACGCGACGCCGCGCGCCTGCGGCCGGTGCACGATGCGCGTCGCGACGCCGCGCACGGGAATGATGTGATCGGGCGCGAACGGCACGAGCTGCGGCAGGCGCCGCAGTCGCACGCCGATCCAAGCAGCGTTGCGTTCGGCGAACTCGGTCGCGTCTTTCAGCGCAGCGCGCCGCGGCATCGTCAGCACAGCGTCGCACGTCGCGTTGCGCACACGCAGAATGAAGCGCCGCGCGCTTGCATTTCGTCGCACATGAATGGCGTAGGTTTCGCCGTCATGCTCGACTTCTATCGCCGCGGGTTTTGAATCCGTGGTTCGTTCGATGCGCCGCATGCGAATCATTTAACCGAGCTGTCCAAATTGCGCTACTGCGCGCCATGCGTCCTGGACATGGCCTGTGCGCGCGCGCGGACGCCGATGGAACGCGTCGCCGTCCGATGCGCGACACTTCGAACGTTGAAATTCGCCGGGTTTCATTTTTGACACTTGGGACAATAGAACGTCGAGCGACCGCCCCGCACGTCCCGACGAATGATTCCGTCGCACGCCTTGCGCGCGCACGGCGCGCCGGCTCGATCGTAGACACGGAACGCGTGCTGGAAATATCCGGGCTTGCCTTCCGCGGAGGAGAAGTCGCGCAACGACGAACCGCCCGCCTCGAGCGCATCGTTCAAGGTTTCGCCGATCGCGATCGCGAGCCGGCGCGCAGCCCCGCGCGCCGCGCGATCGTTTTCGCCAAGCGTCGCAGCGGCGCGCCACGGCGACAATCGTGCGCGGTGCAGCGCCTCGCACACATAGATATTGCCCAGGCCCGCAATACGCTTCTGATCGAGCAGCGCCGATTTCAGATCGGCGCCGGACGACGCCAGGCGTTGAGCGAGCGTCCTGCCGTCGAGCGGAGGATCGAGCGGTTCGATCCCCAGCGCCGCCAGTCGTGGATGCCGATCCAGCTCATCGTCCCGCGCGACGAACATGAACCCAAACCTTCGGGGATCATTGTAGATGGCGCGCGCGCCATCGTCGAATTCGAACACCACATGATCGTGGCTGGCGATGCGCGTCGTCTCGTGATGCAGGCGCGCCGTCGCGGCGGCGCGGCCGGGCAGTTCGAGCCGGATGGCGCCGCTCATCCCCAGATGAATGACGAGCGTCGCCCCGCCCTCCAGGCGGGCCATGAGGTATTTCGCCCGCCGTTCGAAAAAGCGGATCTTTCGGTTTTCGAGGATTTCGGCGAAGCCCGGCTGGAACGGATACCGCAGGTCGCGCCGCCGCAGCTCGACCTCGCGGATCGTCCGGCCGGCGAGCGCGGCCTCGAGACCGCGGCGAATGGTTTCGACTTCGGGCAGTTCGGGCATGACGACGCTGAAGGGACCAACCCGGACTTTTTAACTTAAACGGGCGGCGGTCTGAAAGCGCCGTCGCTTTTCGGCTAAAATGTCTTATTGTCCGGCCCAATTCGGGAAGGCTGAACCATGAACCGGAACACCACGACAGGGGCCGCAAAACAGGAAGCGGATTTTGGTTTCCGCCGGGTGCCGCTCGAGGACAAGCAGGGGCTTGTCGACGACGTCTTCCACTCTGTCGCCGATCGCTACGACCTGATGAACGATCTGATGTCGTTTGGCCTCCACAGGGCGTGGAAAGACGTATTCGTCGCCAAGGCCCGCATCGCGCGACGCGGCGTGCTGCGTCATCTCGATGTCGCGGGCGGCACCGGGGATATCGCTTTCCGACTGGCGGGGGACGCCAACGTTCATTCGACGGTCGCCGACATCAACGGCGACATGCTGCGCGTCTGCCGCGCGCGCGCCGGGCGGCTGGGCCTCGGCGAGCGTGTCGAAACGGTCGAAGCGAACGCTGAGGCCCTGCCCTTCGCCGACGGATCGTTCGACGTCTACACGATCGCCTTCGGCATCCGGAACGTGCCGCGCATGGACGTGGCGCTGCGGGAGGCGCGCAGGGTTCTGAAGAAGGGCGGTCGCTTCCTTTGTCTGGAGTTCTCGCATGTGGACGTGCCCATGCTCGACCGCATCTATGAACAATTTTCGTTTCGCGTGGTGCCGCCGCTCGGCCGAGTCGTGACGGGGGACGCGCATCCCTACCGATATCTCGTGGAATCGATCCGGACGTTTCCGAGCCCCGAGGATTTCCGCGATCAGATCGCGGCCGCCGGTTTTGAGCGCGCGTCGTACGAACTCTTGACGGGCGGCGTCGTCGCCATTCACAGCGGCTGGAACCTGTGAGCGACCTAGGCGCGATATTTCAGGTTCTGTGGCGCAGCCCGCGCTATCTGAAAGCGGGATTCATCCTCGCCCGCGAAGGGGTGTTCGCGGACGTCGATCCGGAGATTCTGCCGCCGCCGCTGCGTCCGTTCTTCGGATTGTTGCGGCGCGTTGCGCGCAAAGGCGCCGCGCAGCAGCGCGAAGCGCTCGCCCGCGCCATGGCGCGACTGGGGCCCTCCTACGTCAAACTGGGACAGGTGCTGGCGGCCCGACCGGACATCGTCGGCGCGCGCGCCTCGCGCGATCTGGAACTGCTCCAGGACAGAATGGAGCCGTTTGCGCGCGCCAGAGCCGTCGAAATCGTCGAGGCCGCGTTCGGCCGGAAGATCGACGAGCTTTTCATTACGTTCGGGGAACCGGTCGCCGCCGCCTCCATCGCACAGGTGCATCGGGCGCGCGTGCGCGACGAGGACGGCGAACACGATGTCGCGGTGAAAATTCTGCGTCCCGGCGTCGAGGCGCGGTTTCGCCGCGATCTGACGGACATGGCGCATGCGGCCGCGTTCGCGGAGCAGCACTCGGCCGAGGCGCGGCGCCTGCGGCTGACCGAGGTTGTCGAAACGGTCGCGCGATCCGTGCGACTGGAAATGGATTTCCGGCTCGAGGCGTCCGCGGCTTCCGAATTCTCCGCCAATACGGCCGGCGACCCGGACTTCCGGACCCCGCGCGTCGACTGGGACCGCACGGCGCGCGCGGTGCTGACGGTCGAGTGGATCGACGGCATCCCTCTGTCGGACATCGCCGCCGTGGCCGCCGCCGGTCACGATCCGAAGAAGGTCGCCCGCACGATCATCCAGTCGTTCCTGCGACAGGCGCTGCGCGACGGCTTCTTTCACGCCGACATGCACCAGGGCAATCTGTTCGTCGATCGAGAGGGCCGCCTCGCGGCGGTCGACTTCGGCATCATGGGTCGGCTGGGAACGAAGGAGCGGCGCTTTCTGGCGGAGATCCTCTACGGGTTCATCGTGAAGGACTATCGGCGCGTGGCGGTCGTCCATTTCGAAGCCGGCTATGTGCCGCGTCACCATGCAGTCGAAGAGTTCACCCAGGCTATCCGGGCGATCGGAGAGCCGATCCATGCGCGCCGGGCGGACCAGATTTCGATGGCGCGATTGTTGACGCTGCTGTTCGAAATCACCGGCCTGTTCGACATGCGCACGCGGCCGGAACTGCTGCTGCTGCAAAAAACGATGGTGGTCGTCGAAGGGGTCGGCCGCAAGTTCGACCCGCAGCTCGACATGTGGACGACCGCCGAACCCGTCGTGCGCGGCTGGATCGAGGAAAATCTCGGACCGGCCGGCAAGCTGAAGGACGCCAACGCCACGGTCGGGGCCGCGCTCGCGATGCTTGCGCGCGCACCCCAACTGATCGATAAATTCGAAGCGCTTGGGACGCCGGCCGTCTCGCCGCCCGATCCATGGGCGCGGCGGATGACATATGCTCTGTGGGCTCTTGTGGTCGTCGTCGTCCTCGCCATTTTCTCATAGGCGCGCCATGCAGGATTTCACCGGTTCGAAACTCGGAGACAAGCGCATCCTGCTGATCGTCGGCGGCGGCATCGCGGCATACAAGACGCTCGACCTGATCCGCAGGCTGCGCGAGCGCGGCGCGATCGTCACCGCGGTGATGACGGCAGCGGCCAAACAATTCGTGGCGCCGCTATCGTTCGCCAGCCTGACGGGCCGAAAGGTCTACGACGATCTGTTCTCGCTGACCGACGAAACCGAAATGGGGCACATTCAGCTTTCGCGCGACGCAGATTTCGTCGTCGTCGCGCCCGCGACCGCCGATCTGATCGCCAAGGCCGCGCAGGGGCTTGCGAACGATCTCGCCTCGACGCTGTTGCTGGCCACCGACAAGCGGCCGATTTTCGTTCCGGCGATGAACGTGCGCATGTGGCTCAATGCGGCGACAGCTCGCAACGTCGCGCAACTCGCCGCCGATGGCGCGGCTTTCCTCGGCCCCACGGACGGCGACATGGCGTGCGGCGAGTTCGGGCCGGGCCGCATGATCGAACCGCTCGACATCGTCGCGGCGCTCGAAAAGCTTGCGGGCGACGCCCGGTCCCGCGTTATTCCGCCGCCGCCCGGCGCGCCACGGGCGCTCGCGGGTCGGCGCGCCATCGTCACGGCCGGCCCGACGCAGGAGCCGCTCGACCCGGTCCGCTACATTTCCAACCGTTCTTCCGGCAAGCAGGGCTATGCGATCGCCGCAGCGCTCGCGGCGGCCGGCGCCGAGGTGACGCTCGTCAGCGGGCCTGTCGCGCTGGACGCGCCGGACGGCGTGAAGCTCGCCCGCGTCCAGACGGCCGAACAGATGCTGGCGGCGGTCGAACAGGCTCTGCCGGCCGACCTCTTCGTCGGCGCGGCCGCTGTCGCCGACTGGCGCGCCAAGAACGTCGCGTCGCAGAAGACGAAGAAGGGCGCCAAAGGCCCACAGCGCATCGAGCTCGTCGAGAACCCGGACATTCTGGCGACCGTCTCGACACTCAAGAAAATGCGGCCGGCGCTCGTCGTCGGATTTGCGGCGGAAACCGAGAACCTTGTCGCACACGCGCGCGCAAAACTGCTGCGCAAGAAATGCGATCTCATCGTCGCGAACGACGTTGGGGGCGATCCGACGATATTCGGCGGCGACCGCAATCGTGTCGTGATCGTCGACGGCGACGGCGCGGAAGAATGGCCGCCGACCCTCAAGAGCGATGTTGCGGCGCGGCTGGCCGATCTTTTCGCCGCGCGGTTCAGAAGCGCCAAGGCATGAGCGGCGCGGCGCTCTTGCGGATCGAGATTCTCGATCACGCGCACGGACTGCCCGCACCCGCCTATCAGACCGAGGGCGCGGCCGGGCTCGATCTGGTCGCGGCGATCGACGAGCCGGTCGTGGTGGCGCCGGGGGCGCGCTTTCTCGTCCCGACCGGCCTGAGGCTGGATATTCCGCCGGGTTTCGAAGCTCAGGTGCGCCCGCGCTCCGGCCTCGCGCTGAACCACGGCGTGACCGTGCTCAATGCGCCGGGCACCATCGACAGCGACTACCGGGGCGAGGTCATGGCGCTCTTGATCAATCACGGAGCGCAGCCCTGGCGGATTGCGCGCGGCGACCGGATCGCCCAGCTCGTCGTTGCGCCGGTCGCGCATGCGGTAATCGAAATCGCCCACGACGGCCTATCGGCGACACGGCGCGGCGGCGGCGGATTCGGCTCCACGGGATGAAATCGCCGTCGTGCGCGCGCCCTGTAGGCGTTCGTTCTCCGCTCGCTTGAAAAAACGCCATTGAACTTCGTCGATTGTTTCCCGGATAATCACGATCCCGCGCGCGCCCGCGCGCCAGAAGTCGCATGTGAGGAAACAATGGCGGACGCCAGCGCAGCCCGGCCCGGTCGTGGCAAGATCTATGGATCGATCACTGAAACGATTGGCGACACGCCGCTGGTGCGGCTCGACAAGCTGGCCAAGGAACAGGGCGTAAAGGCGAACCTGCTGGCCAAGCTCGAGTTTTTCAATCCGCTCGCCAGCGTCAAGGATCGCATCGGGCTTGCGATGATCGAGGCGATGGAGCGCGAGGGGCGCATCGCGCCCGGCAAATCCGTTCTGGTGGAGCCGACGTCCGGCAACACCGGCATCGCGCTGGCGTTCGTCGCGGCGGCCCGCGGCTATCGGCTCATTCTGGTGATGCCGGAATCGATGTCGATCGAGCGACGCAAGATGTTGGCGCTGCTGGGCGCCGAACTCGTTCTCACGCCTGCGCCGCAGGGCATGAAGGGCGCCATCGCCAAGGCGCAGGAACTGGTGGACACCGTGCCGGGCGCCGTCATTCCCCAGCAGTTCGAGAACCCTGCCAATCCGGCCGTGCATCGGCGGACGACAGCCGAGGAAATCTGGAACGACACGAACGGCGCGGCCGACGTGCTGATTTCGGGCGTGGGCACCGGCGGGACCATCACCGGCGTCGGTCAGGTGATCAAGGAGCGCAAGCCGTCATTCCGTGTCGTCGCCGTCGAGCCGGTCGACTCGCCCGTCCTTTCGGGCGGACAACCCGGCCCGCACAAGATTCAGGGCATCGGCGCCGGTTTCGTCCCGAGGGTGCTCGATCGCGCCGTGATCGACGAAGTCATCAAGGTCGGCAACGAGACGGCGTTCGAATATGCGCGGCTTGCGGCGCGCCTGGAAGGCCTGCCGGTCGGCATTTCGTCAGGCGCGGCGATCGCCGCGGCGCTCGAAGTAGCCAGGCGGCCGGAGATGGCAGGCAAGAACATCGTCATCATCATCCCCTCGTTCGCCGAGCGCTACCTTTCGACCGCGCTGTTCGACGGGCTGTGACGAGCGTCTTGCGCCGCGTTCCGCCCATGCTTACAGAAGCCGCACACAGTGCGGCTTTTTCTTTGGCGGCCGATCCGGGGAGGGAACCTTGTCCTATTCGAATATTCTGGTCGAAACGCATGAGGCGGTCGGACTCGTCCGGCTGAACCGGCCTCAGGCTCTCAACGCGCTCAATTCCGAGCTGATCGCCGAATTGAACGCGGCGCTGACCGCCTTCGAGGCGGACGCCGGCATCGGATGCATCGTGATCACGGGCTCGGCCAAGGCGTTCGCCGCGGGCGCAGACATCAAGGAGATGCAGACCAAGTCCTACATGGACGTCTATCTTGGCGACTTCATCACCAGCTGGGAGCAGGTCTCGCGGGTGCGCAAGCCGATCATCGCCGCCGTCGCGGGTTTCGCGCTCGGGGGCGGCTGCGAACTGGCCATGATGTGCGATTTCATCATCGCCGCCGACACGGCGAAATTCGGCCAGCCGGAGATCAAGCTCGGAGTCATGCCCGGAGTCGGCGGCACGCAGCGTCTCACGCGGTTCGTGGGCAAGTCCAAGGCCATGGACATGTGCCTGACGGGTCGCATGATGGACGCGGCCGAAGCCGAACGGTCGGGGCTCGTCTCGCGGGTCGTGCCGGCCGACGCCCTGATCGAGGAAGCGCTGAAGGCGGCGCGGACGATCGCGGAAATGTCGCTTCCGGTCGTCATGATGACGAAGGAAACCGTCAACCGGTCTTACGAGACCACCCTGACCGAGGGTATCCGGTTCGAACGGCGTGTTTTCCATTCGATGTTCTCGCTGGACGACCAGTCCGAGGGCATGACCGCCTTCATCGAGAAGCGGAAGCCGATTTTCCGCAACCGCTGAGCGCCGGCGCCCCGCAGCAAGTTGACGGCCGCAAGGCTCCTCCTCTATAAGCCCTCGATCGCCCGGCCCCCTATGGAGCCGGGCGCCCGATTTTTTGGAATCCCGGCGGCTTCCCGTTTCCGAAGCTCGCCGCTTTGAGGAAGATGTCATGGCGAATACGAGTTCGGCAAAGAAGGCCGTGCGCAAGATCGCCCGCCGCACCGCCGTGCGTCGAGCCCGCCGCAGCCAGATGCGCACGTTCCTGCGCAGGGTCGAGGAAGCGATCGCGTCCGGCGATTCCGCAGCTGCGACCGCTGCCCTCGCGGAGGCCCAACCGGTCCTGATGCGCGCCTCGCAGAAGGGCGTCGTGCACAAGAACACCGCTTCGCGAAAGATATCGCGCCTGAGCGCGCGCGTGCGCGCTCTTGCGAGCTGAGCGCGCCGCACGACGCGAATGCGACTTTCGAACGAGAGAGCCGGGCCATGCCCGGCTTTTTTGTTGCGCGGCGCACGCTGCGAGTCTCTGTCGTGCAACCGTAATATTTTTTTCGCGAGCGCTTTTCGGCCGCGCAGATGATTGCAAAACGATTCAACGATTTGCGGCGCAAGGCGTGCGGGCGCGCCCGGATGCGTGACTTGACTCCATTCATTCGATGCGTTGAGCCGCGCGCTGAACAGTTCACACCTGATCGACGAAATCCCACGACATTCCACGCGGAATCAGGTCGTTGACGCAAGGTCGCCGCCCACGTGGCGCGGTGTCGAAAAACGGTTCGCGCCGCCATCAACCAAAAATCTTGCCGCGCAGCGGCGTCGACATTACGGTTTCGTCATCATCAAAAATCAGATGTGGCGCGGTAGATGGTGCGTTCTCCTCGTTGCTGACAGCGTGCATGGTTCGCCGTTCGACGTCTTAAGAACTTCACGCTTCCAATCCGACTCGGGTGTATGCGTCGAGTCGCAATGGCGGCGATTGCGTTCACAAAAATTGAATGAACAGGCGTCGCCGACCATCGTCGGCGATGATCGGGGGTTATTGCCGTGCGACTTCGCTTTCATTTCCACAACGCGGCCGTCGGCTCCAACAACGCCCGGATCGAAAGATCGGGCGCGTGGGGCATCCACCGAAGTCGCTAGCGCGCTGCGACGATTTCCAGTCAGGACAAATTTCAGGCGACCGCGACTCGCCAACGAGCGCGTCATTTTTCGACCCCAGAACAATAAGAAATCACGATGAAAATTACGGCGCATCCCATCACGACCGTTTCCCAAGACGCCAATGCCTCAATCGATCCGCAACGTTGCTGGACTCAGGTTTGCAGGCGATTGCGCGGCGAACTCGGCGACGCAAAATTCGATTCCTGGTTTGCTCGGATCGAGCTCGACCGCATCGAAAGCCGCACGGCGCACTTGTCGGTGCCGACCAAATTTCTAAAGAGCTGGATCCAGACCCATTACGTCGACCGCATTCGCGCCGCGCTGGCCGCCGAAATCGCCGGTGTCGAAACGATCGCCATTCATGTGCGAAGCGCGGTTCGGCCGATGGCCGTCGTGCGCAACGACTCCGGCGAACATGAGCCCGTACAGGCGCGCGCCGAAACACCGGCGACCGCACTGGCGCGCAGGAGCTTCCCGAAGGGCGTCGCATCGCCGGCCGCGCATGCCGACCGGCCGATGATGGCGGGATCGCCGCTCGACCGACGCATGACCTTCGACACATTCAGGGTCGGACCGTCGAACCAGCTCGCGCATGCGGCCTGTCGGCGTATTGTCGAGGCCGCCTCGACTGATCCGGTGCTGTTCAATCCGCTCTATCTGCATGCCAATGTCGGTCTCGGAAAGACGCATCTGGCGCAGGCCGTCGCGCAGGCCACGATCGCGACAGGGCGCAACGTCGTCTATCTGACGGCGGAAAAGTTCATGTACGGATTCGTCAATTCTCTGAAGGCCCAGAACGCCGTCGCCTTCAAGGAGGCGCTGCGAACTATCGATATTCTGGTGGTGGACGACGTGCAGTTCCTCAGCGGCAAGATCATTCAGAGCGAGTTCGGCCATGTGCTGAATTCGCTGCTGGACGCGGGTCGTCAGGTGATCGTCGCGGCCGATCGTCCGCCGATCGATCTGGAATCGCTGGATGAGCGCGTGCGTTCGCGTTTGACGGGCGGTCTATGCCTCGAAATCGGCGCGCTCGACGAAAATTTGCGGTTGTCGATTCTCGCCGCCCGCGTTGCGGCCGCGAAAAGCCAGCTGCCCGGCTTCGAAGCGTCCGATTCCGTCTTGCGCTATGTCGCCCGCGCGATCGACACGAATGGCCGCGATCTCGAAGGCGCCGTCAACCGACTGGTGGCGCGCGTGACCCTGTCGGGCGCGCCGCTGACAATCGAAACCGCGGAAGCCGCCATTCGCGATCTGGTGCGCACCCGCGATCCCAAGAAGGTGCGGATCGAGGACATCCAGAAACTCGTCGCCAGCCATTACAATGTTTCTCGCGCCGATCTTCTGTCGTCGCGCCGGACCGCATCCGTCGTGCGCCCGCGGCAGATCGCCATGTTTCTTTCCAAAGTCCTGACCTTGCGATCGTTGCCGGAAATCGGGCGCCGTTTCGGTGGCCGCGACCATACGACCGTGCTTCACGCCGTGCGCAAGATCGAAGGGCTTTCGACCAGCGACCGGACGCTTGCGCAGGATATCGAGTTCTTGAAGCGGATGCTGACGGAACTCTAGATCGTTTTCGCGTCTGATGGACCGAAAAGCGATGCTCCAGTTGAATCCCGACGCGTTCTCTTCACGCGATCGGGAATCTTCGCTCGAAAGCGCTCCAGGACGCGTTCAGGCGGTTTGCGCGACGAGCTCGGCGAGCGAGGCTTCCGGGCGTGCGCCATAGTGCTGTATGATTTCCGCCGCCGCGAGCGCGCCGATCCGCGCCGCCGCTTCATGCGGCAGGCCGCGCGCCAATCCGAACAGCACGCCTGCCGCAAACAGATCGCCAGCGCCGGTCGTATCGACCAGCCGCTCGATCTGCGCAGCCGGAATCGCGGTCGTTTGGTCGCCGTCGACGATGACGCAGCCGTTCTCCGACCGCGTCACGAAGGCCAGAACATTTTCCGCGCCAAGAGCGGCCACCGCCGTATCGAAGTCGGCCGTCTGGTAGAGCGCGTGCATTTCGCTCTCGTTGGCGAACAATATGTCGATCTCGCCGTTGCGGATCAGCGACAGGAATTCGTCGCGGTAGCGGTCCACGCAGAAGGAATCAGATAGCGTGAGCGCGATCCGGCCGCCGCCGCGGCGCGCGGCCTGCGCCGCCTTGCGGAAGGCGGCCTTGGCTTTCGGCGGATCCCACAGATAGCCTTCGAAATAGAAGATGGACGCGTTTTCGATGACCGTTTCGTCCACGTCCTCCGGCGCGAGTTCGACGCAGGCGCCGAGATAGGTGTTCATCGTGCGTTCGCCGTCCGGGGTCACGAGCACGAGGCACCGTGCGGTCGCGGGCCCCGTGGTCGCCGGCGCGGTCGCAAAACCGACGCCCGCGGCGCGGATATCGTGTGCGAAGGCCCTGCCGGCCTCGTCGTCACGCACTTTACCGACGAAGGCCGCCCTGCCGCCGAGGCTCGCCACGCCGACCACCGTGTTGGCCGCCGATCCGCCGGAAACGATGGTGGAGGGCCCCATCGCGGCGTAGAGCGCATCGGCCGCGGCTTCATCCACCAGCGCCATTGTCCCCTTGTGCAGCCGATGAGCGGCCAGAAAATCGTCTTCGGCGCGCGTCAGCACATCGACGATCGCATTCCCGATCGCGACGACATCATATTTCTTTTCCAACTGCATCGCCGGTTCCATCTTCACGAGGCGCGCGACTTCAGCGGCGCGCGCGCGATGGCGCTGTCTACGACATGCGTCAGCGCCGCGAAATCCTCATTTTCGAGAAGACGAATGGATTTGGCGAGCAGGTTGGCGAACGCGGTCGCTTCCGGCGCAAGGCCCGCCGTGTCGATTTTCACGCGCGGATCGGAAACCTGCGCCAGACGGCATATTTCCTCCGCCTCGTCCCAGATGATGTTGAAATAGGAAATGATGCGCTGGACGAGAATCCAGGTCGGCGCGCCGCGCCTGCCGTGCTCCAGAGCGGACAGATAGGCCGACGACACGCCGACCGCCTCCGCCATTTGCGCCATCGTGACGCCCCGGCTCGCACGCATTTCCCGCAGTTTTGCGCCGAACGGCGTCATGGGGCGCCCCGCTCCAATCTATCGGACATGATGAGTTGGCTCCTTGCGGCGCAGTCGAACATACAATGCTCCGGCCCCGCCATGCGCATCCGACGCCTGGGAAAAGCCCGACACCACGGAGCCAAGCGCGCCGTCGGCCAGCCACATGGGCGTGTGACGACGCAAGACGCCCCGTTCGGCGAACGGGTCGGCGCCCGGCGAACTTCCCTTGCCCGTCACCACGAGCACCATGCGTGCGCCGGAACGCTGGGCGCGCCGCAGGAACTCGTTCAATGCGGCATGGGCCTCGGCGGCGCGCATGCCATGCAGATCGATGCGCGCGTCAATCGTCATGCGTTCACGGCGCAGATCGCGCAATGTCCGCATATCCAACGGTTGCGGCGCACGATGCGGCAGCGCGGCGACCGCCGCCGGCGGGCGCGCGGGCGGCATGGGGTCGCGATGCTCGGGAATCGGCTTCTGAGCGACAGCCTGCGGGAATGGCGGGACCGGTTTGCGGGGCCGCACCGTCGCCGTCACTTTGCGCCAGAGCTCCACTTCCTCCGGCGTCAATCTTCGCTGCATTTCATGAAACCGCGCGTGGCAGAAGGACGAAACATTCTGCGCCATGGCGAATGTCGCCAGCAAGAGCGCCAGCGGCCTCGCCGGTTCCCGCAAACATATCGAAACGGGCCGGGCCGACGATGGCCGATCCCGTATCCTGAGCGATCCACAGCCGCCCCGTGCGCGGCGTCATGCCCAGGGCCGGCAGATCGGCGCCGATCCAGAATGGCAGCCCGTAGGACCAGATATCGCGGTCGACCGCCAGCGAGCGGCGCGGCGTCAATGGCAGGCCCTGTCCGCCGATCGGGCCCTCATCCGTCGCCGGCGCCGGGGCCAAACGGAAAAAGACGTACGATTCATTGCAATGCATGATCGCGCGGCCTGCCTCGCCCGAACCAAGTCCCAGATCGCGCAGACAGGCCTTGAGGCGGGCCAGCGACATTTCGTCAGCCGGTATGTATCCGGCCTCAATGAGGATCCGGCCGACCGAGGTGTAAGGGCGACCGTTGCGGCCATCGTAGATCAAGCGGCAGCGCGCGCCATCGGGAAAGGTCACCCGCGCCGAACCCTGCACCTGAATCAGAAACAGTTCCACCGCATCGCGCAACCAGACCAGCGCGCGGGATGCGCCGTCAATCGCGCCGTCCTCGATTTCCGCTCGGGTTGGATAGGGCTGCAGGCGGCCATCGGGCGACGTGCGGGCGCCCTGAATTCGCCGGTCCCAGCCCGGCGTCTCCGTCCCCCGCATGTCGATCAGGTCATCGGGACGCGCGAGCGCCGGCGCGGCGAAATCCGGCGAAGGGATACGGCTACCGAGCGTTTCAGGCTCGTAGTAGCCGGTCAGAAAACCAGCGGCGCAGATGCGCGCCGGGGAGAACCATTCCTGGAAAAATGCCGCTGCGTCGTCGAAATTCGGCGAATCCCCCGTTTTGTCGGAAAGGGCAAGCGCCGCGCGGCAAGCGGCTTTCAGGGCTGGCGAGGGTTCGACGGCGCCGCGCAAAGACGCCCGGCCTTCCTCGATCGCCTTCGCCGACCGCACAAAGGCAGGCCAGACGGATCGGGCCTCTCGCGCGTTCCATCCGGGCAGACGGTCGAACCCGACATGTTCCAAACACATGGCCGATCAGGCGTTTGGTTCGCTCTCGGTCGCGATCAGCCTCCAGGTGGGGTCGCGGCTCTCGACGTCGCGTGCGAAGGTCCAGAGTTCTTCCGTGGTCACGACAAGATCGGGATCGCCGGTCACGATGGCGCCCGAACGGTCCTTGACCGCATTGATCAGTTTGGTCTCGAGCCGGAGCGTGACTTGCGCCGTCTTGTTCTTGATGCCGGCGTCCACGACCTCGACGGAATCGATCCCGACCAGCTTGGTGCTGGCTATCTCTCCCGCCGCCTCGCGCTTCTGGATCTCGCTGGAGAACGAGCCAAGGACATCGGCGCTCACCAGATTGGCCAGGGTCGCACGGTCGCCGGACGCAAAGGCGGAGACCACCATGTCATAGGCCATCTTGGCGCCGTCGACGAAGCGCTGGAGATCGAACGTCCTGTCGGCGGCCACGATCTCGGTGAGGCCCTGCTTGGCCTTGTCCGACCGCGCATAGGGTTCGAAACCGCGCGCGGGCGTGGAAGGCATCCGAACGGCTGCGCCCGGCAGTCTGATGATGTTGCCATCCTGCGCCGCGCTGCGGCCCGCCGCCGGCGCGCCGGCTCCGTTCTCGCCGGGCGGGCGCTTCTCTACGTCGACGCGCGTTCCAAGCACCGAGCGCAGCTTCCACACAACGAAAAGCGCCACCAGGGCGAATATGATCGTCGTCGGGTCGAGACCGTCATGCATGAGTTGACTCACTCCCGCCCTTTTCGGGCGCGCCCTATAGATAGTCATACAAACCGGCCGCGGCCAGCACCTCGCCGGTTCTTGTTCCGGGCCCGCATACATGATACCCGGCGGCCCAGTTTTCCGATTAGAGCTCCGTCCGTCCCGCCAGCGGGCTGCACCCCACCATCAAGGAGAAAAAGATGTCCGAAGCAAACGGGAACGGCGCGGGCGCCGCCAACACCGGCCCGCAAATCAATACTCTGGGCCAATATGTCAAGGACTTTTCCTTCGAGAACCCGAACGCGCCCCGCTCGCTGGGCCCGCAGGAAAGGGGACCGAACATTTCCGTTCAGGTCAATGTGAACGCCCAGCAGCTGGCGGAACAGGACTTCGAGGTCTCGCTCAAGCTCGACGGTTCGGCCGGCGAAGGCGCCGATACGCTGTTTCGTTTTGAACTGGAGTATTGCGGGATTTTCCGAGTGACGAACTTTCCGGCCGATCAGGTGCATCCTGTCGTGATGATCGAGTGCCCCCGCATTCTGTTCCCGTTCGCGCGACAGATCGTGGCCGACGCGGTGCGCAACGGCGGATTTCCGCCGCTCTATCTCGATCCGATCGATTTCGGCGCCCTCTACATGCAGCGGATGGCCGAAGAGCAGAACCAGGCCGGATCACGCCCCGTCGCCTGACGGCGTGAATTTCGTCCAGAACGCCTTGTCGCCTAGCGCGGCGACAAGCGCACGATGCGCCTCCAGATCGCCGGCCCCGAGGCGGGCCGGCAGAGCGCCGGCGCGTTCGAATATCAATGTCTCAGTCCGCGAACGTTCGACGACCTCGATGACCGTCGTCAGCGTAAAGGCCGACTGTCGCCCGCCGTTCAGCTCCAGATAAACTTCCGCCAGCAGTTCGGCGTCCAACAAGGCGCCGTGTTTCTTGCGGCGCGTCGAATCCACGCCGTAGCGGTTGCACAACGCGTCCAGGGAGTTCTGGGCGCCGGGATGGCGTTTGCGCGCCAGCGTCAGCGTATCCAGAACGCGGTCCATGACAATCGTCGGCGCGGCGATCCGTGCGAGCTCGGCGTTGAGAAAGCGCACATCGAATTCCGCATTATGAATCACGAGGCGGTCGGATGCGATGAACGCCATGAATTCTTCCGCGACAGTCGCAAAGAGCGGCTTGTCTTTCAGAAAATCGGCGGTCAGCCCGTGCACGCGCACCGCGCCTTCGGGCACGTCGCGCTCGGGATTGAGGTAGACGTGGAAGTTCTGCCCGGTGGGAACGCCGTTGAACAATTCGACGGCGCCGATCTCAACGATGCGATCGCCGGTCGCCGGATCAAGTCCTGTCGTTTCGGTGTCCAGTACGATTTCGCGCATGTCGCGTCACGCTCCCAACGCATGCAGGAGAGCTTGCACCTGACGGCGCGCGTAGTCGACGCCACGACCGGTGTCGATGACGAAATGCGCCCGCCGACGCTTCTGCGCATCCGGCGTCTGTTTGGCGAGAATGGCGGCGAGCTTTTCTCGCGTCATGCCGGGGCGTTCGAGAACGCGCTGTTCCTGTTGAGCGCCACTCGCCGAAACAACGACGACGAGGTCGACGGCGCGCTCGCCACCGGTCTCGAACAGCAACGGCACGTCCAGCACACAGGCCGCGACTCCGCTGCGCGCGCAGTGCTGAAGAAAGCTGGCGCGATCGTGTCCGACGAGCGGATGAACGATGGATTCGAGCTGGCGCAGCGCCGCGGCGTCTTTGAGGACGATTTCCGACAGCCGGGCGCGGTCGACCCTGCCATCGACGATGACGCTCGGAAACATCGAGCCGACCGGCCCTACCGCCTCGCTCGCATAGAGCCGATGCACGGCGGCGTCGGCATCGTAGACCGGCGTTCCTTCGGCGCGGAACATCGCCGAGGTCGTCGATTTGCCCATCCCGATCGAGCCTGTAAGGCCGAGTACGATCATCGTCACATCCTCAGTCGCGCAACAAGCCGTGCTTCCGGCAATAGGCGAGAAACGGCAGAATCGGCAGCCCGACGATCGTAAACCAGTCGCCGTCGATACGCGCGATCAAATGCGTTCCGAGCCCCTCGATCTCGTAACAACCGACGCTGGCCAGCGCGCGATCGCCCATCGCGGCCAGATAGGCGTCGAGCGTTCGCTCCGAGAATCGGCGCATGATGATCGTCGCGGTTTCCCGATGGCGAAACAGGATTTCTCCGTCGCGCGCGACCGCGAGCGCCGATGTCAGCGTATGCGAGCGACCGCGCATCGACAACAGCTGGTCGCGCGCCTGCCCCATGGCGCCCGGCTTGTGCAACAGCGCGCCGGCGATCGTGAGCGTCTGATCGGCGCCGAGCACGATAGCGGAGGGATGTTCCCTCGACACATGCCTCGCCTTGTCCTGTGCGAGTTTCAACGCCAGCTCGTCGTGCGCGACGCCGATTTCGAGCGTCCGCTCGTCAATATCGGCGGGGTGAACAGTGAACGGAACGCCGGCATTGCGCAGGATGCGCGCGCGACCTGCACTTCGCGAGGCCAGAACGACGGGCGCGCCCAGCCACAACTGCTCAGGACGTTCGCTCATCCCTGCGCAATGAATTGCATGCGGTGTTCGCGATACAGATCGAGAATCGCGGCGGCCGTCTCCTCGATCGAGCGACGCGACACGTCAATGATCGGCCACTTGTGCGTCTCGAACATGCGGCGCGACGTGGCGATTTCGTCGGCGACCAGCGAACGGTCGACATAGTCGGTATCCTGATCCGCGTTGAGCGCCAGCAGACGGTTCTGGCGGATTTGCACGATGCGGTCGGGTGAAGCCACCAGCCCCACCACGAGCGGCTTCCGCAACTTGTCGAGACCGGGCGGGAGCGGCACCGAGGGCACGATGGGAATGTTGGCGGTCTTGATGCCGCGATTGGCGAGATAGATGCTCGTGGGCGTTTTCGACGTTCGACTGACGCCGAGCAAGACGACATCCGCCTGGTCGAGGTCGTCGGTAGCCTGTCCGTCGTCATGCATCATGGTGAAATTCAACGCGTCCATGCGACGGAAATATTCGGAATTCAGAATATGCTGTGCGCCGGGACGCGGGGTAGCCGCGGCGCCGAGATATGATTGAAACAGCGAAAGGATCGGTTCGAGAACGGACAGGCATGGACAGCCTGCTTCCACACACGCTTCCTGCAGGCGTTCGGTGAGCGACTGCTCCACCAGAGTGAACAGGACGATCCCCGGGGCGGCGCGAATCTCCGCGATCGCTTTGTCGAGCTGCGCCAGCGTGCGGACCAGAGGATAAATGTGTTCGATCGACGAGACGCCCTGATATTGGGCGGCCGCCGCGCGACTGACGGCGATGAGCGTTTCTCCCGTCGCGTCCGAAACGAGGTGCACATGAAAATAGTTGCGACCCACGGAAAGGCGCTCCATCAGGTGAAAAACTGTGAATTGCTGGGGACAATAGGCGAGTTGCGTCCGCATGTCAGTGGCGGGCTGTGCGCAACGGGCTGGGCGGGCCACAAGGGAGACAGGTCGCGATTGCGGGAACAGGAATCCGGGACAGTTTCAATCCGCGGGCATGCACAGACCGTGCGACGAAGGCATTCCATATTCATTTGATTCAAATTAAGTATTTCCATGTCCGCGCAATTCACAGCAATCCACGCGGTCGCCGAGGCCACGCCACGTGGCGGGATTGGTTGTGCGGCGACAGGAAACCCTCTAATCCCCGGTCCAGCAGAAAAAGAAAGCTTCCTTTCGAAAGATTCTTTTATGAAGGCGACTGTGAACGAAGCCTCTCCCACAACTGTCAGCGGCAAGCCCTTGCTCGAAGTTCTCGATGGCGGCGTTCGGAAACGCCCGCCGATCTGGCTGATGCGGCAGGCCGGGCGTTATCTCCCGGAATATCGGGACCTGCGCGCGCGCGCGGGCTCTTTTCTCAATCTTTGCTATACGCCGGCGCTGGCAGCGGAGGTGACTCTGCAGCCCATTCGCAGATTCGGGTTCGACGCCGCCATCCTGTTCAGCGACATTCTGGTTGTTCCCGATGCGCTCGGGCAGGAGGTGCGATTCGAGGAAGGCGAGGGGCCACGACTTTCGCCTGTGCTGGATGTCGATGGCGTCATGCGGATAGGCCCGCTCGACCTGGATCGTCTCGCGCCGGTGTTCGAGACGATCGATCGTGTGAAGGGCGCTTTGCCGCGCGAGACGGCGTTCATCGGGTTTTGCGGGGCGCCCTGGACGGTCGCTTCGTATATGATCGCCGGGCAAGGGACGCGCGATCTAGAGCCCGTTCGCCTGTTCGCCTATCGGCATCCGGAAGCTTTCGCCATGCTGATGGACAAGCTGGTGGAGGCGTCTGTCGACTATCTGTGCGCGCAATGGCGCGCGGGCGTTGAAGCAGTGCAGATTTTCGACTCCTGGGCGGGGCTGGCGCCGAGCGATCAGTTCGACGCATGGTGCGTGCGTCCGGTGGCTCGCATGATCGATGCATTGCGGGCGCGGGCGCCGGGGTTGAGGATTATCGCATTTCCCAGAGAAGCAGGCTCGAACCTCAAACGTTTCGCCGACGTGGCCACGCCCGATGGCCTGGGCCTGGGCGTGAGCGAGGATATCGGCGAAGCTCGCAGGATCGTCGGCGGCGCGTCTGTCTTGCAGGGTAATCTCGATCCTTTGGCGTTGCTGGCCGGCGGCAGGAGCCTGGATGCGAGCGTGGCGCGCATTCTCCAGGCTTTCGAGGGAAGCCGACACATTTTCAATCTTGGTCATGGAATCCTGCCGACGACTCCGGTCGAGCATGTCGAGCGATTGATGAAGCTGGTGCGCGGGTGACCGTCGCCTAGGCGCGCGTGCTTGCAAAAGCGACCGGCAAGCGGTATTTGATAGTTCTCTCCCCATTCGATCGAACGTGCGCCACCCGTAGCGCTGCGGCTTGCAAGAGCTCAAGATCGATCCATCCATCGCAGCGGCAACGCTATCTGACAGCGCAGGAAAAATCCCGATGCGGGAAATCAAACTTCAGGATCTGAAGCAGAAGTCTCCGACCGATCTGCTGTCGTTTGCCGAAGAGCTTGAGGTAGAAAATGCCTCTGTGATGCGAAAACAGGAATTGATGTTCGCTATTCTCAAGCAGCTTGCCGAGAATGACACGGAGATTATTGGAGAGGGCGTCGTCGAAGTCTTGCAGGATGGGTTCGGTTTCTTGCGATCGCCTGACGCAAATTATTTGGCCGGACCGGACGACATTTATGTTTCGCCCTCGCAAATCCGTCGGTTTGGTCTGCGCAGCGGAGATACGGTCGAGGGGCTCATTCGTAGCCCGAAGGAAGGCGAGCGCTACTTCGCGCTGCTCAAGGTCAACACGATCAATTTCGAGAATCCTGAGAAGGCGCGGCACAAGGTCCATTTCGACAATCTGACGCCGCTTTATCCGGACGAACGTTTGCGGATGGAGATTGAAGATCCGACACGCAAGGATCTGTCGTCGCGCATCATCGACATTGTCGCGCCTATCGGCAAAGGGCAACGCGCGCTGATCGTGGCGCCCCCGCGCACCGGCAAGACGGTGTTGTTGCAGAATATCGCGCAATCCGTCACCGCCAATCATCCGGAATGCTATTTGATCGTTCTGCTGATCGACGAGCGGCCGGAGGAAGTGACGGACATGCAGCGGTCGGTGAAAGGCGAGGTCGTTTCATCGACGTTCGACGAACCGGCCGTCCGGCACGTGCAGGTGGCGGAAATGGTCATCGAGAAGGCGAAGCGTCTTGTCGAGCATGGTCGAGACGTCGTGATCTTGCTCGATTCGATCACGCGCCTAGGCCGGGCCTATAATACGGTCGTGCCTTCGTCGGGTAAGGTTCTGACCGGCGGCGTGGACGCGAATGCGCTTCAACGTCCGAAAAGATTTTTCGGCGCCGCCCGTAACATTGAAGAGGGTGGCTCCTTGACGATCATCGCGACCGCGCTCATCGACACGGGGTCGCGTATGGACGAAGTGATCTTCGAGGAGTTCAAGGGCACCGGCAATTCCGAAATCATTCTGGATCGGAAAGTGGCCGACAAGCGCGTCTTTCCGGCGATCGACATCACCCGGTCCGGCACCCGCAAGGAGGAGTTGTTGGTGGCGGGCGACATTCTCAAGAAGATGTATGTGTTGCGCCGCATCCTCAATCCGATGGGGACGGTCGACGCCATCGAGTTTCTTCTCGGGAAGCTGCGTGAAACGCCCAAGGGCAATCCGAGCTTCTTCGAATCCATGAACACGTAAACATGGTCCGGCCGGCAGCGCCGACCATTTTCGCCGTCGCCACGCCGCCAGGGCGATCGGCCATCGCTGTCTTTCGTCTGTCCGGTCCATCCAGCTCTCGGGCGTTGGAGTTGTTGACCAACGCGGCGACCCCTCCGGCGCGACAGGCGGCCCTGCGATGGCTGACCGCGCCGGGATCCGGCGAGCGGATCGATCAGGCGCTCGTGACCTTTTTCCCGGCTCCCCACTCCTATACCGGCGAGGATTTGCTCGAGATTGGCGTGCATGGCGGGCGCGCGGTGGTGGCGGCGCTTGCCGAAATTTTGCAGGCGTTTCCCGGGATCAAACCGGCGGAGCCGGGCGAGTTCACACGCAGGGCTTTTCAGAACGGTAAGCTGGATCTCACGCAGGCGGAGGGAATCGCGGATCTCATCGATTCGGAAACGGAATTTCAGCGGCGTCAGGCACTGCGCGTGGCCAGTGGCGGGCTGAGGGAAAAGGTGGCGCAATGGCGCGAGATTGCTCTGCAGATCGCCGCCGAACTGGAATCACAGCTTGATTTCTCCGACGAAGGCGATGTCGGGGAAAACGATTTTCGGTTGGCGGCGAGCTGGCGCCGAAACCTTGAGGTCCAGTTGCAGGAGGAATTGCGGAACGGAGAGAGGAGCGGTCGCCTCCGAAACGGTATATCCATTGTCCTCGCCGGACCGCCGAACGCCGGCAAATCGACGCTGTTCAACGGGTTGGTGGGCATGGAGCGCGCCATCGTTTCGGCTCACCCCGGCACGACGCGGGACTTGCTCTATGCGGACATAGATATCGAGGGCTTTCCGGTAACGCTGATTGATTCGGCCGGGTTACGAGAATCGGGAGACGATATCGAGCAGATTGGCATGGATAGGGCGAGGGCGGCGGTCGAAGCAGCCGACATTGTGCTGTGGCTAAACGCCCACGACGCCGTTGCGGAACCGGTGGTCGGAGACAGGCGGTTCCTGCGGGTTTGGACCAAAGCCGATTTGGGGCAGCCGGCTCCGGCAGGGTGGATGGAGTTGGACTGTCGGAGTTCGGCCGACCTGCATAGGCTCGTCGAGTCGATAGTCCCCATATTGGGATCTCTGGCAGGTGACGGGGCTGAAGGGTTGGTCTTGCGATCACGCCAGCGGGACGCCGTGGGGAAAGGGGTCGACGCGTGTGATAGGCTTGGGGCGCACCTGGCCACTGGAAATATCGAGCTGGCGGCTGAAGAATGCCGCGTTGTTCTGGATGCCCTGGAGAGTCTAGGTGGCGGCGTGGATATCGAAGATATCCTGGGCGAAGTTTTCGGTCGATTTTGCATCGGAAAGTGAGTGTTTCACGTGAAACTCGATTCGGGTGCGAAAGCGCTTCCCTCCGTTTTCGACGTTATTGTGATTGGGGCCGGGCACGCTGGTTGTGAAGCCGCATCGGCCGCCGCGCGCCTTGGCGCCCGAACGCTTCTCTTGACGAAGAGCTTAGGGGACATCGGGAGCCTGTCGTGCAACCCGGCGATCGGTGGTCTTGGCAAGGGGCAGATCGTCCGGGAGATCGACGCGCTCGGCGGGCTCATGGGGACGGTGGCCGATTTGAGCGCCATTCAGTACCGCCTTCTTAACCGTTCACGTGGCCCGGCGGTGCGCGGTCCTCGTGCGCAGATCGATCGCGAACTCTACAAGATCGGCATGCGGCAGGCCTTGAAGGCAGTGTCCGGCCTGACAGTTCGGGAGCTGGTGGCGCTCGGCCTGGAAGTCCAGCAGGATCGGGTCGTCGGTGTGGCGACGAGCGCGGGCTTGATTTCAACACGCTCCGTGGTCGTGACCGCCGGGACATTTCTCAACGGTCTGATCCACATTGGCCACGAACGCATTCCCGCCGGTCGGATTGGGGAGGCTCCATCGACCGATCTTGGCGCATCCCTGCGCAGCCTCGGTCTCCGAGTGGGCAGATTGAAGACCGGAACTCCGCCGAGATTGCGAGCGAGCTCAATCAATTTCAATGATCTGCAGAGGCAGGAGGCCGATTCGGATCCGGAGTTTTTTTCGACCGCGACCAGATCAATTCGGAATCGCCAGATCTGCTGCTACATCACCCGCACCAACGCCGCGACACATGCGGAAATCGCGGCGGACATTCCAAACTCTCCGCTCTTCAATGGGTCGATCCAAGGTCGGGGGCCACGATATTGCCCATCCATTGAGGATAAGGTGATGCGTTTTGCGGATCGCGATTCCCATCAAATCTTCCTCGAGCCAGAAGGAATCGATTCGGATGTGATTTATCCGAATGGCATTTCCACTAGCCTGTCGCAAGAAGCCCAGCATCGGTTTGTCCGGACGATACCGGGGTTGGAAATGGCGGAGTTTCTGCGGCCCGGATACGCCATCGAGTATGATTTCTACGACCCAAACGACCTTTATCCGACGCTTGAGTCGAAGAAGATCGTGGGCTTGTTCATGGCCGGTCAAGTGAATGGGACGACCGGTTATGAAGAGGCCGCGGGGCAAGGCATCGTCGCTGGGCTGAACGCAGCATTGTCTGCCGGCGGACGAACGCCGCAGATGTTTGATCGCACCACTTCTTACATTGGCGTGATGGTTGACGATCTGACTTCGCGGCCTGTCACAGAACCATATCGCATGTTCACATCGCGATCCGAATATAGGTTGAGCATTCGTGCGGATAACGCTGATCTACGTCTGACGCCTTTGGCCATGGAGCTTGGCATCATCGCTCCAGAGCAGCAGAACTCGTTCAACGAGAAATGCAAGAGGATCCGCCACGCACGCGACATGTTCGTTGGAACGTCGCTGACCCCGAGCGCGTGGGGGCGCTTGGGGTTTGCGGTCAACTTCGACGGCACGCGACGTTCGGCGTACAATGTATTGGGGAGGCCCGATGTCCGCTTCGACGATATTGCACGGGCGCTTCCGGAACTTGCAGATGCAGCCGGGCCCTATGGGGAGCACCTGGAGACGGAAGCCAAATATGCGGTGTATCTGGATCGGCAACGCGATAGCATTTGTCAGTACAAAAGCGCGCTGGAGTTCGATTTGGCGCCCGATCTGGATTATTCGGCGATCGGAGGCTTATCCAACGAGATCCGTTCGAAGTTGTCGGCGGCGCGTCCAACGACACTGGCTCACGCCGAGCGGGTAGAAGGAATTACGCCTGCGGCATTGACGATCTTGAGCGCCCATGCACGACGGCGGCGGTCGGTGGCGGAATGACCGAGGTTTCTCTCGCCTCGATAGAAGCCGAGCTCGCGATTTACGCGGGCCTCCTCCGGCGCTGGCAAAGGCGCATAAATCTCATTGGACCCAGTACCGTTTCAGCGATGCGCGCTCGCCATTTCGAGGATTCGAGTGCGGTTGTACAGTTTGCACCTCTTGACGCTCGTTGGGCCGATCTTGGGTCGGGCGCCGGATTTCCGGGCATGATTGTGGCCCTGCTGCAGAAGCCCCATCCAGGCGCCGTCACGCATCTCATCGAGGCAGATCGGCGCAAGGCGGCGTTCTTGAGAGAAGTTTCACGTGAAACAGGCGCTCGCGCCGAAATTCATGTTGCCAGAGCCGAAGACGTGCTTGACGCGATCGCTCCGAACATCATTACATCCCGGGCTATGGCCCCGCTGCGCAGTTTGATCGAAATATGCGATCGAAGGATCCGATGCGGGGCAAAATGTGTGTTTTTGAAGGGTCAAAATATAGAGGATGAATTGACCGCACTCACAATATCTAGTAATTTTTTATTGAAGGTTGACCGCAGCCCCACGAATGAACTGGGATATGTGGCGACGGTGGAGCTGGCTTTGTAGCCGACGGACTCGGCAAAAGGATATAGCGATGCGCGTGCTCGCCTTGGCCAATCAAAAAGGCGGTGTAGGAAAGACCACAACCGCGATCAATCTGGGCACGGCGCTGGCAGCGATTGGCGAGCGTGTTCTGATTGTCGATCTCGACCCGCAGGGAAATGCGTCCACCGGACTGGGTATTGATCGAAAAAGCCGCCTCGTCTCCACTTATGATGTCATTGTGGGGGATCATCCTCTTTCGGAAGCGGTTGTTCCGACATCTGTTCCCCGATTGTGGATCGCGCCGTCGACCCTCGATCTCCTGGGCGTTGAGCTGGAAATCGCAGCGACCTCTGACCGTACGGCCCGGATCAAGAAAGCTTTGGCGCAGGTTGGCGATCTGCCCGTAGAGGATGGGCGGCCGTTCTCTTATGTCTTGATCGATTGCCCCCCCTCTTTAAATCTTCTGACGATTAACGCCCTCGCAGCGTCAGACAGCGTCGTTGTGCCCCTGCAATGCGAATTCTTCGCATTGGAAGGGCTTTCGCAGTTGCTCTCGACCGTGGAGCAGGTGCGAAAATCTCTCAATCCGCGCCTCACGATTCACGGCATCGTCCTGACCATGTTCGATCCGCGCAACAATTTGGCGACCCAGGTTGTGGCGGACGTGCGCGGGCATATGGGGGATAAGGTTTACGACACGGTGATACCGCGCAATGTGCGGGTGTCCGAAGCGCCGTCGCATGGCAAGCCTGCGTTGCTTTACGACCTCAAATGCGCCGGCAGCCAAGCCTACCTGCGGCTTGCGTCCGAAATCATCCAACGGGAACGTCAAATCAGGGCGGCCTAGGCCGGAACGATCATGGTGGAAGAGCCGAAACGTCTTGGGCGTGGCCTAGCCGCGTTGCTCGGCGCATCCAACGACGATGTGGAAGTCCATGTGCCGCGCGGTGCGCAGCGCAAGGCGCCGGTTGAATTTTTGCGCCCGAACAGTCACAACCCGCGCAAGGACTTTGACGAGGCGGATCTGGAAGATCTCGTGTCGTCGATCCGTCAGAGGGGCATTCTTCAGCCCATCGTCGTGCGTTCGTCGCCCACGCTGGCCGATGCCTACGAAATCATCGCTGGCGAACGCCGTTGGCGCGCCGCGCAGCGGGCCGGGTTGCACGAAGTGCCAATCGTCGTCGTGAGCGCAACCGACAAGGAGGCGCTCGAACTGGCGATTATCGAGAACGTTCAGCGCGCGGACCTCAATCCTTTGGAGGAGGCTGCGGGATATGAACGGCTCGCTGAAGAATATGGATATTCCCATGCGGATATCGCGGCGGCGATCGGCAAGAGCCGTAGCCACGTCGCCAACATGGTGCGTCTTACGAAATTGCCCGATAATTCTAAGTCATTGCTCAGGCAGGGAAAAATTTCCTCCGGTCATGCGCGCGCCCTACTGGCGGTCGAGCGGCCAGACGCTGTTGCAGAAAGTATCATACAAAAAGGTCTGACAGTTCGTGATGTTGAGCGCATCGCTCAGGACGAAGCCAAGGGCGCGCCGAAAGCCCGGCAGGGACGAAGAAAGGCTCAGATGGAGGTTGATCCGGACACCCGGGCTCTCGAACGCAAACTGTCCGACGCCTTGGGCCTTTCGGCCACGATCCGCGCTTCAGGGGAGGGCGGCGCGTTGGAGCTGAAGTATAAAAACCTCGAACAGCTGGACCTCATATGCAGCCGCCTCATGGCTGCCACGTCCTAGATCAACGACGGCTCTTACGGGCCTTGGCGTCTACGGTTCGCGCAAGCGCCAACAAGGCGTGCCGCGAAGCCACGGCCCCGACGGTCGAATCCCGACGCGCGCGCAGCACAGCTTCGTTGAGGGAGCCCATAATCTGACGCAGCTCGGCTTCAGACAGATTGCGGGCCGTGCCGCGGTCGGCGAAAGCCCAGCGCTTGAGCTTGCCTCTGTACAAATTTGCGCACTGCCAGCTTGCGGCCATCAGGGCCTGTTGCGGATCGGCGCCGCTCGCGTCCATTTCGTCAAGTCCACGGGCGATGTCAGTGAGGCGACCGGCGACCGCAGCCTTGGCGATTTCGCCGGCGACGAAGCCGGCCCCGTCCGCAACGACCGCGACGATTTCATCGCTCGTCAGCGATCCCGGCGCGCCCAGATAACAGCACGCCTTTTCGATCTCCGCGCGCGCGGCAGGGCGATCCTCGCCGACGAGCTGCAAAAACGTGTCGAGCGCTGCGGCGTCCAATGTCACATCCCTGCGCGCAAGCTCCGCCACGACGAACGCGCGAAAATCGCCGGCGGCTTCCTCCGCGCATTCAATTTCGAGAATGTCGCGATGGGCCCCTGCAAGCGAACGCAGGTCCTGTCCCTCGCTCAAAGCGCCGCTGCTCAGCGCCAGCACGCATTCCCCTCGCGGTAGCGAAAGCGCCAATTCGGCGCGCTCCGCCATACGACGCGCGGCGCAGTGCGCAACGACCAGACGGCTTCCCCCAAACATCGAGATCGCCGTCAATTCGTCGGCCAGCCGGGCAGAATCGGAATCCAGATCGGTGTTTTCCAGCCGAACGACCCGGAAAGGATCGTGCGGGTCGACATCCATCGAACGATAGATGGATTTCAGAAGGTCGCTCTTGAGCGTTTCGTTCGCACCGTGCAGCGCCACAATGGCGCCGCGCGGCAGTCCGCCGCCCAGCAACTCCTGGAACGCTTTTGCCGACAGCGTTGGCATTCAGCGATGAGCGGCAAGGCGCGCTGCGATCTGATTGCGGATCTGCTCCGCGATCGCCTTCGCGTCCCGAATTTCGGCGTCGCGCGCCGCGCGCACGTTCGAAATCCGCTGGCTGAACCGGTCGTAACTCGCAACGCTGAATGCGACGCCTTCCGCGATGGATGGCCCGCCGCCGACCGGGAAGAGCGCATAGCCGGCGTCCGCCACGAGCGAAGCGGACGTTGCGCGCGACGTCACCGTGTCGACAATCGGCGATTGCACACGCTGCTTCAACGTCACCACAAGCCTGTATCGCGGCGCTACGGCGGCGCCAGAGCCGTTCAACGCAAAGATCAACTCCTGCGCGACATAGTGCCCGAACCGGTCCGGGATGGGCTCGACCTTGATCGCCTGCAGCTCGCGCTCGAGCACACCGGCGCCAAGCGAACCGTAAAGGGGCTCGACACACCCTCCGAGCGCAACCGAGGTCGCCGCAACCAACCCGAGTTTTGCCAGAAGCGTGCGTCTAAATGACAACATTGACGATCCTTCCCGGCACGACCACCACACGCTTGACGGGCCTGCCCTCGAGCGCGCGCTGCACGGCCTCGCTCGCCAGCGCCAACCCCTCGACTGTCGCCGTGTCCGCGCCACGCGGCGCAAGCACCTCGTCGCGCTTCTTTCCATTTACCTGAACCGGCAGCAAAATCATATCCTCGCGCACCAGATCGCGGTCCGCGACCGGCCAGGCGGCGCTGGAGATGAATTCTGCGTGCCCCAGGTCCCGCCAGCACGCCTCGGCCAGATGCGGCATCATCGGCGCCACCAGATGCGCGAGCGCCTCGGCCGCCTCGCGCGCCGCGAAGGCGAGGTCGGCGCCAACCTGGTCGGTCGTAATCGCGCCGATCGCCTGGCCCAGGCGGTTCACGAACTCGTTCGCGTGGGCGACGCAGCGATTGAACCGCAGACGAACAATATCGTCCTCCACCTTCGCCAACGCCTGATGCGTCGCCTTGCGCAGGGCGAACGCATCCGGACCGAGCGTCGCGGGTAGAGGCGCGCCGACGGGCGCGGCGATATTTCCAAGCTCGCCCACCGTCCGCCAGATGCGCTGCATGAAGCGGGCGACGCCCTGCACGCCTTCTTCGGACCAGATCACATCGCCTTCCGGCGGCGAATCCGAAAGCATGAACCAGCGCGCCGCATCTGCGCCGAACGAGCCGATGATTTCGTCTGGATCGACGGTGTTGCGCTTCGACTTCGACATTTTCTCGATGGAGCCGATCTCGACTTCCCCTTTGTCGCTTAACGAAAACGCCCGCCGACCTTCGGCGGTTTGCTCAATCCGGACGTCGGCCGGCGACAGCCACCCGGTTGCGCCGCGGTAAGTCTCGTGAACAACCATGCCCTGCGTGAACAAGCCGGCGAACGGTTCCTCGATGTCGGCGTGACCGGTCGCCTTCATGCCACGCATGAAGAAGCGCGAGTAGAGAAGGTGCAGAATGGCGTGCTCGATGCCGCCGATATACTGATCGACAGGCAACCAGTTCGAAATCGCGCTTGCGGTGGTCGGCGCCGCTTCGTTCCACGGGTCGGTGAAACGCGCGAAATACCAGGACGAGTCGACGAACGTGTCCATGGTGTCGGTTTCGCGACGGGCGGGCTTGCCGCACGTGGGACACGCCACATGCTTCCATGTCGGATGCCGGTCGAGGGGATTGCCGGGACGATCGAACTCGACATCCTGCGGCAGCTCGACCGGAAGGCTCTTCTCGGGAACCGGCACGACGCCGCAGGCGTCGCAATGAATCATCGGAATCGGGCAGCCCCAGTAGCGCTGGCGCGAGACGCCCCAATCGCGCAGCTTGTAGTTGACGCGTCTGACGCCCTGCGGCGCGCCGTCGATCCGGCGCGCCTCAAGTCTTGCCGCGATCTCGTCCTTGGCGGCGTCGACCGTCTTGCCGTCGAGAAAGTGCGAATTGAACAACAGGCCATCGCCGGTATAAGGCCCCTCGGCGACCGACACGTCCTTCGGTTCGACGCCCGGCGGACAAATTACCGGAACGATCGGCAACGCGTATTTGCTGGCGAAATCGAAATCGCGCTGGTCATGTGCGGGACAACCGAAGATCGCGCCCGTTCCGTAGTCCATCAGCACGAAATTGGTCGCGTAGATCGGCAGTCGCACGTTGTCCAGGAAAGGATGGTCAGCCGCGATCCCGAGGTCGAAGCCCTGCTTTTCAGCCGTCTCGATGTCGGCGGTCGACGTTCCGGTGCGCCGGCACATGTCGCAGAACGCGGCGAGTTCCGGCCGTTTTTCCGCCAGTGCGCGAACGATCGGGTGATCCATCGCCAGACCAACAAAAGAAGCTCCGAATATCGTATCCGGACGGGTCGTGAAAACCTCGACCATGGAAGAGGGGCCATCGCCCGAGATCGCGAACCGCATCAGCAGGCCCTCGGACCGGCCGATCCAGTTGCGCTGCATCAGCCGCACCTTCTCGGGCCAGCGCTCGAGCGTATCAAGACCGGACAGGAGCGACTCCGCGAAATCGGTGATCTTGAAGAACCATTGGGTCAAGTCGCGCTGCTCGACGGGCGCGCCGGAGCGCCAGCCGCGGCCGTCGATCACCTGCTCGTTGGCGAGCACCGTCTGGTCGACAGGATCCCAGTTGACCTTGGCGGTCTTGCGATCGACGAGTCCGGCTTTGTAAAAATCCAGAAACATCTTCTGCTGGTGCTTGTAATAGCGCGGATCGCAAGTCGCCACTTCGCGCGACCAATCGAGCGACAGGCCCATCGACTTCAACTGGCGTCGCATGGTGTCTATGTTCGCATACGTCCAGACGGCCGGATGCGCGCCGCTCTGCATGGCGGCGTTTTCCGCAGGCATGCCGAATGCGTCCCATCCCATGGGATGCAGAACGTTGCGCCCGCGCGCCCGCATATAGCGCGCCACCACGTCGCCCATCGCGTAATTGCGAACGTGGCCCATGTGGATGCGCCCCGACGGATAGGGAAACATCTCCAGCACATAGTATTTCGGGCGCGGATCGTCGTTGCGCGAGTGGAAAATGCCGCTTTCCTCCCAGGCGCGCTGCCAGAACGGTTCGGATTCGCGCGGGTTGTAGCGGTCGGGTCGCATGGGCCAAAAACTCTGAAAATGACAGCGGTTCGGCGGCAATGAGCCTGATTTGACGAGCGGGGTCAACATCGCGAAAAACAATCGATGGAGGTTTCTTCTATGACCGCGCAGCCCCCCGTATCCAACGATCTCGATCGCCTGGCGACCGTGCGCAAATCGATCGTGCGAGCCATCGAAAGCGTGGGCCGCAAAACTGATGTCGTCCGACTTGTTTGTGTGACAAAAACGATCGACAAAAATCGCATACAGTCAATTCTCGAGGCAGGGCATAGGCATTTCGGCGAGAATCGCGTGCAGGAAGCCGAGGCGAAATGGCCGGAGTTGCGCAAGCGCTTCCCCGACTTGCGACTGAGCCTGATCGGCCCGCTTCAGACCAACAAGGTCAGGGAGGCCGTCGAACTGTTCGACGCCATCGAAACGGTGGACCGACCCAAACTGGCACAGGCGCTCGCCAAGGAGATCGACCGCCAGAACAAGGCGCCGGAGCTTTTCGTGCAAGTCAATATCGGAGAGGAGCCGCAAAAGGCGGGCGTCGCGCCGGGGGAAGCCGACGCGTTCCTGCGCCAATGCCGCGAGGCGTTCGGGCTGCGGATCGCCGGCCTGATGTGCATTCCTCCTCTGGGCGAGCCGCCCTCTCCGTATTTCGCGCTGCTGGCGAAAATCGCCGCGCGCAACGGGTTGACCCGGCTATCGATGGGGATGAGTTCTGATTTCGAGCGGGCCATCCAGCTCGGCGCGACCGAAGTGCGAGTCGGGTCCGGCATATTCGGCGAGCGCTCCTAGCCTCTCAGACAATGCTGATCCTCGTCGTTCGCGCGAGGCGAGGCAGCAATTTGCGCATTTCGCGCGCCGGAATGGCGATGCAGCCGGCCGTCGGTGCATAATCGTCGTCGCAGATATGAAAGAAGATGGCGCTGCCGCGCCTCTTCGCCCGTCGCCGAACGTTGTAATCGAGCACGCCAACCGCGTGATACTTGCCGTCGTCGCGCCACATCGTTTCGCACGAGGCCGGGAACGGCAGAACCACCGCCCGATTGTAGGCGCCGTGCGCCGGATCGTCGCACCATCCGTCCGTCTCGCGCGTCGCGCGCCAGGGCGCGCATGGCCTGGGCGCCCCGACAACCGCGCGCAAACGCCACGAAAGGATGTCATACTCGCCCACCGGCGATGCGCCATCCCCCTCCTTCTTATGCATCGTGCGCCCGGACCGACCGATCGCGCAGCGGATCGACCACGCCCCGGATTGCAGAATGTCGCGGCCATACACTCGCCGGACGCAAATCCTGCGCACCGGCTTTTTATTGTACTGTCTCGAAAATATAGACACGCCCGCCACCGGCCGTCAGAATTGATTCTTCTCCAGAGGTTTCACGTCGCGTTCGACGAGGCAAACGAAAACATGGCCGTCATTCCGACACGCATCGGCCTCGAAACCCACGACGAATCGCTGGCCGCGGCCCTGGCGGAGCAGATCGAGTCGATGCCGGATTTCGAACTGGTGCGGGCAGGCCAAGGATGCGCCGTCGCCATCGCCGATAGCCGCGGCTGCAAGCGTGCGATCGTCGTTTGCGCCGGGGACTCCTCGGAAGAGCTGAAAAAACCCTTCCGCTTCCGCGACCTCCTGCAACGCGTGCGGCGGGCGGCGGGGGCGGGGGGATCATGCGCGCCCTCGCCGCCCGGCTTCGACGCGATCGCCCGCAGCTATGTCCTCGAGGACGGCTCCGTTCGCAGGCTGACGGAAAAGGAGGCCGCGATTCTGTCCCTGCTGTCGCAGGCCGGCGAAGCCGGCGTGACGCGCGACGACCTGCTGAACGCCGTGTGGGACTACCGGTCCGACGTCGACACCCACACGCTCGAAACGCACATCTACCGCCTGCGCAGAAAGGTGGAGAAAAATCCGCTCGCGCCGGAACGCATTCTCACGACCGCGAGTGGATATCGACTGTCGTCGTCGATTTCCCGTATGGATGAATGAAACGGCTGGGGATCGCGATGGCGCTCGAGGACGACCTGAAACTGTTTCGGCAGATTCCGATCTTTCGGTTGCTTGAGCCGGATGCATTGCGTCTGCTCGCTTTCTCCGCCGAGACGAAATTGTTGCGCGCGGGCGATGTCGTGATTCGGGCCCCCGGGAGCATGCATGGGGGTCGCCTTCTCACGCGCGGCAGCGTCGCGATATTCGACAATCGCGACCAGATCGGCGCGCCGGTGCGCGTGCTGGCGGCGCCGGCGCTCATCGGGGAGATCGCGCTCATCTGCGAGAGCGAAATCAGCGGCTCGATGGTCGCGCGTGAGCCCTCGACCATCTTTTTCATCGCGCGCACGCTGTTCCATCGCGTGCTGGTGGAGTACCCCCGCAGCGCGGAAGCGATCCGCAAGGCGCTGGCGGGCCGACTGAGCGACTTTGCCGGCCAACTCACGCCGCTGGCCGCGAAATAGCGTTCAGGCCTTCAAGAGCACGGTTACGGGCGCGTGGTCCGACGGGCGCTCCCAGCCGCGCGCTTCTTTCAGGACATCCATGGCCGCAACAGCGTCCGCCAGCGATTGGCTGGTCCAGACATGGTCGAGCCTTCGGCCCTTGTCAGCCGTCAGCCAGTCCGGGGACCGGTAGCTCCACCACGAAAAAAGCCGCTTCTCGGGCGGCACGAACTTTCGCATGACGTCGATCCATCCGCCTTGCCGGATGACACGATTCATTTTTTCGACTTCGATCGGCGTGTGACTGACCACGGTCAGCATCGCCTTGTGATTCCATACGTCCGTTTCGAGCGGCGCCACGTTCAGGTCGCCGACCAATATGCAGTCGCGCGCCCCGGTATCCGCGGCCTTGCACCAGGCCGCCATCTCATCGAGAAAATCGAGCTTGTGCCCGAATTTTGGATTGATCGCGCGGTCGGGCTCGTAACCGCCGGCCGGAACGTACATGTTGTGAAGATCGATCGTTCGCGCGCCCAGCGAGAACGAAACGCCGATATGGCGCGAATCCCCTTTTCCGCAAAAGTCGCGCCGGTGCGCGGGACCGAGCGGCCGGCGCGAAGCCACTGCAACGCCGTGGTATCCCTTCTGGCCGTGAATCTCGATGTGCTCGTATCCGAGTTCCCGGAGCCCCGAGAACGGAAACTCGCTGTCGCGACACTTGGTCTCCTGCAGGCACAGAATGTCCGGATTGCGCTCGCGCACGAAGCGCGCCACCAGCGGCAAGCGCAGGCGCACGGAATTGATGTTCCAGGTCGTGAGAAGGCAGGCGTCGCTCATGAGACGAGCAAACATGGCCATCGGCCGCGCGCAAGCCCGCAGCGGGCTTATCCCCGTTCAGTTCGGGGAGAGCATGCGTTCGGTATTGATGACGAACAGGTTGGAATCAGGTTTGCGACCGAGATCAATGTTGAACAGCGACACCAGCGTCTCGTAGCCCTGCGGGTCGGTCACGTGCCACTGCTTCAGGCTGAAGGTCTTCGGATCGAAGATGAGCTTGATGCGCGACGTGCCGCCGAACGTCGCCTTGTCCTCGACCGTGATGGTGATCTGTTTCGGGTCGCCCTCGACTTTGAGGACCTTCACGTCCTTCGACAGGTCGATGTTGCTTTTGAGCAGGAATTTCAGCGGCGTCTGTTTGATGAAATAGAGGTCTTGCGTCGCCAGCTTGCGATCGCGAATGGAGACGGAGGTGCCGTCGGCGACGATCTCGAGCGTCGCGGGCCGGGCATATTCGAACCGCATGCGGCCGGGGCGCTGGACGTAGAGTTTGCCTTCGGATCGACGCCCGTCGGCGGCGATCTGAACGAAATCGGCGACCATCGTGCTCGCGCCATTGAGATAAGCGTTAGCCTTCTCGATGGCGGTTTCACGGTCCATGATAGGGGCGTCGGCAGGCTTTGCGGCCTGTTTTACCGGCGCCGGCTGCTCCCTGGCCGCCTGGGCGAGGGCAGGCGCAGACGACATCGCCAACGACACGGCGAGCACCGACGACATGGCCAGCGTTGAGGATATGGCCAGCATCGACGATTTGGCCAGCGCGACCGCGACCGTGAAACGGGATATGCGCACCATCAAGCGAACCTTTCAACCGAACCGAGAGCTTCGGCGCCGATCAGGTAGGCGGCGCTCGTGGCGATTTGAAGGTCGACTCAATCGTCCTCGAACTGGACGACGCGGCCCATGGCGTCGCGCTCGGGGCTGCCGACGAGAATTTCACGCTTGCCGGCGTGATTGGCCTGACCAACCACGCCTTCCTGCTCCATTCGCTCGACGAGCGAGGCCGCCTTGTTGTAGCCAATCGACAAACGGCGCTGGATATAGCTCGTGGAACACTTGCGGTCGCGCAGCACGATATTGACGGCGCGGTCGTAGAGGTCGCCGGATTCATCGCCATAGTCGCCCGCGCCGCCGCTTTCGCCCCCATCCTCGTCCTCGTCCACGGTGATGGCGTCGAGATATTCGGGCGCGCCCTGCGTCTTCAAATGGGCGACGACCTTCTCGACCTCGTGGTCGGAGACGAACGGCCCGTGCACGCGGGAAATGCGCCCGCCGCCGGCCATGTAGAGCATGTCGCCCTGCCCCAGCAGCTGCTCTGCGCCCTGCTCGCCGAGAATCGTGCGGCTGTCGATCTTCGAGGTCACCTGGAACGAGATGCGTGTCGGGAAATTCGCCTTGATCGTGCCTGTGATGACGTCGACCGAAGGTCGCTGCGTCGCCATGATGAGATGAATGCCGGCGGCGCGCGCCATCTGCGCCAACCTTTGGATGGCGCCCTCGATGTCCTTGCCGGCCACCATCATGAGATCGGCCATCTCGTCGACGATCACGACGATATACGGCAGCGGCTTGAGATCCATCTCCTCCTGTTCGTAGATCGCCTCGCCGGTCTCCCGGTCGAATCCGGTCTGCACGGTGCGCGTGATGGTCTTGCCGGCGCTGGCGGCCTCCGCGACGCGGGCGTTGAAACCATCGATATTGCGCACGCCGACCTTCGACATTTTCTTGTAGCGATCCTCCATCTCGCGCACCGCCCATTTGAGCGCGACGACCGCCTTCTTGGGGTCGGTGACGACGGGCGTCAGCAGGTGCGGAATGCCGTCATAGACGGATAGTTCCAGCATTTTCGGATCGACCATGATCAGCCGGCACTCCTGCGGCTTCAGTCGATAGAGCAACGACAGCACCATCGTGTTGATGGCGACAGACTTGCCCGAGCCGGTCGTTCCGGCGACCAGCAGATGCGGCATGCGTGCGAGATCGACGATGACCGCCTCGCCGCCGATCGTCTTGCCAAGCGCAATCGCCAGCCGATGTTTCGACGCTTCGAATTCCTGCGAAGCGAGCAGCTCGCGCAGATAGACGGTTTCGCGATCCTGGTTCGGCAGTTCGACGCCGATCGCGTTTCGTCCCTGCACCACGGCGACGCGCGCGGAAATCGCCGCCATCGAACGTGCGATGTCGTCGGCGAGACCGATGACGCGCGAAGACTTGATGCCGGGCGCGGGCTCCAGTTCGTAGAGCGTGACGACGGGGCCGGGGCGCACGTTGATGATTTCGCCCTTCACGCCGAAATCGTCGAGCACGCCTTCGAGAAGACGCGCATTCTGCTCCAGCGCATCCTGCGAGAGCCGCCGCCCGGAGGATTTTTTCGCCTCGGTCAGCAGGCCGAGCGCCGGCGGCGCGTAATGTCCGGGCGCGTCGGATCTGGCGATGCGCGCGGGACGGCGGGCGGTTTTTTCCGGCCGATCTTCGGCAGGGCGGACGTCCGGCGTTTCCGCTTCGACGGAGATCGGTTCGAGTTCCAGACGCGGCGGCGTTTTCGGCGCCGGGCTTTCGGGGAACAGCGGCTCGATTCTGTCCCGCCCGCGCGCCGGCGCCGGAGCGACGGCTTCGTCTTTCGGCTCGCTTTGGCGCCCAAGGCGCTCTTTCAGCCGCTGCCCCATCCGCTCGACCGCGCCGCGCGCCGACAGGCCGGCATGGTGGACGGCGCCGAGCCAGGCCACCGCGGCGCCCGGCTCGTCGTCGTCGTCGGCGCGTGCGCGCCGCTTTGGCTGTATCGGCTCCGGCTCCGGCTCCGGAACGGCGGTCCTGCTCGACGCGCAGGCGGCGGCCAGCGACAGCAGCGCGGCTGCCGAAAGCGCGATCGCCGCGCCGAAACCAACCAGAGGCGAGGGAGCCAAGCGGCGGGGAAGGCTCGTAATGGCGTCCCCGATCATACCGCCGAGGCCCGACGGCAGAGGCCAGCGGTCGGGCGCCGGCAACAGCGAGGCCACGCCGGCCGCGCACACAGCGCCGACGAGCCACAGCAACACGCGCCAGCGCAAGCGGTCGAGCCGATGTTCGGCGATCAGCCGCCAGCCCCACAATCCAAGCGGCGCCACCAGCGCGAGGGAAGCCAGACCGAATATCTGGGTCAGCAGATCCGCCAGCACCGCGCCACGCGCCCCCAGCACATTGCGAATGGGGCCTGCCGTCGCGTGATTTATGCTCGGATCGCGCGTGGACCAGGTCGCGAGCGCCAGACCAACCAGCACGACCGCGACGATCAGCAGGAGCCCGCCGATTTCGGCAGCGCGGCGCGCCAGAAATCGCCGCGCGGCGAGCGGGATCGCGTCTGCGGAAAGCAGGGAGCTTGCACTGCGCATTCAACCAACCTGGCGCTGTCAAAAAGGGAGGATGTCCGGCCGTTCGACGTCCTGCGCCAAGCTAGGAAAGTGAAGTTAAGGACCGCTTAACCTTACCCGTCGCGGCGCCGGATCAAACCCTCCTGCGCCACCGATGCGATCAGCGCGCCGTCGCGCGAGTAGATCAAACCGCGCGTCAGTCCGCGCGCGCCGGAACTCGTCGGACTGTCCTGTGCATAGAGAAGCCAGTCGTCCGCCCGGAAGGGCCGGTGAAACCAGAACGCATGATCGAGGCTCGCCACCTGCATGTCGCGGTCGAAGCCCGAACGGCCGTGGGCGATGAGCGCGGTGTCGAGCAGCGTCATGTCCGACAGGTAGGCGAGCACGGCGCGATGGATGGCAGGGTCGTCGGGCAATCGCTCCGTCGCTCGGAACCAGACATATTGTATCGGTTCGCCAGGAATTCCGGCGCGCGGCTTGTATCGGCTCTGGTCGACATGGCGCGCCTCGATCGGCCGGGGCTGGTCGAAATAGCGGCGAATCGGCTCGGGCGTTTTTTCGGTGAAACCGGCCTTCAGTTCGGCCTCCGACGGCAATTGCTCCGGCGGAGGGACGCTGGGCATCGCAAAGGCGTGTTCGAGGCCCGTCTCCTCCGCCTGAAACGAGGCGGACAGCGAGAAGATGGGCCGCCCGTGCTGAATCGCCACGCAATTGCGGGTGGTGAACGACTTGCCGTCGCGAATGCGGTCCACCTCGTAGACGATGGGCACGGATGGATCGCCCGGCAGCACGAAATATCCGTGGAGCGAATGCGGCGGACGATCCGGCACGGTGCGGGCTGCAGCGACCAGCGCCTGCGAAATCACCAGCCCGCCGAACACGCGTTGCCAGCCGACCTGCGGCGAACGGCCGCGATAGATGTTGTGCTCGATCTTCTCCAGATCGAGAATTTCGAGCAGGGATTCGATCGGTGTCATGTGTGGCGCGTCGTCTCTCGTCCTGATCCGACGCGAACGGCGTCAGCGACTCATTGATGGATCGCCTCGCCGTGCAAGGCAAGATCGAGTCCCAGACGCTCGTCGTCGCGCGTGACGCGCAGGCCGGACAGAAATCCGGCGACTTTGAGCGCGACCCATGTGCCGGCCGCGCACCACACGGCCACGATCGCCACCCCCAGCGCCTGCAACCCGAGCTGGCGCGAGGCGCCTTCGAGGAGGCCGGATACGCCGGGGTCTGTTGCGCTGGCGCTGACCGCCGCGGTGGCGAACACGCCCGCCATCAACGTGCCGAGAACGCCGCCGACGCCATGCACGCCGAACACATCCAGCGAATCGTCGTAGCGGAGCCAGATTTTCACACGCGTGCAGAAGAAGTAGCAGACCGCGCCGGCGATCAGGCCGATCAGAACTCCGTGCCACGGCAGGACGTAGCCGGACGCGGGCGTGATCGTGCCAAGACCGGAAATGGCGCCGGAGACGATGCCGAGCACGGATGGCTTGCCGCGCTCGATCCATTCGAGCGCGCTCCACACGACGGCGCCGGCGCAGGCCGCCAGATGAGTCGCGACAATCGCGAAGATCGCGCGCGAGCCCGCCGAAAGCGCGGAGCCGCCGTTGAAACCGAACCAGCCGACCCACAGCAACCCCGTGCCGATGGCCGCCAGCGTCAGATCGAAAGGCGCCAGATTGTCCCTGCCGTATCCCTGTCGCTGGCCGAGCACGAGCGCGGCGACGAGTCCGGCGACGCCGGCGTTGATGTGGACCACGATGCCGCCGGCGAAATCGATCACGCCCCAGCTCGCCAGAAAGCCGCCGCCCCAGACCCAATGCGCGGTCGGCGCGTAGACGACGAACAGCCAGACCGTGGAGAAGATGAGGAACGCCGAGAATTTCATCCGATCGGCGACCGCGCCCGCGACCAGCGCGCAGGTGATGACGGCGAAGGTCATCTGATACGTCGCAAAAAGCATCTCCGGGATGGTCTTGGCGAAAGGGCTGACCGTTTCAAGCGCGACGCCGGCGAAAAAGCTTCGGCCGAAATCGCCGATCCACGCGCCCTCGCCGTGGAAAGCCAGCGAATAGGCGCAGGCGAACCACAGCAGCGAGACCAGCGCGGTCGCCGCGAAACTCTGCGCCATTGTCGCCAGCACGTTCTTCTTGCGCACCATGCCGGCGTAGAACAACGCCAGCCCTGGAATCGTCATCATCAGCACAAGCGCCGTGGCGACGATCATGAAGCCGGTATCGGCTGCGCTGATGGCCGGTTGCGCGGCCAAGGCGGGGGCCGAGACCGGCAGAAGGGCGAGCGTCAGGAGTCCGCGTCCGCGGAGGAAACTTGACATGGCTGCACAGAAGTGGGGCGTAGCGCCGTTGCGATGGACGCTCCGATCAAAAATGCACAGGCGGACGCAGGCAAGACGATCGTGCGCCAGATCGCCTATTCGAAAGCCGTCGACGGCGGAAAATGCGCGCAAACTGCCGCCAAATTGGTCACAGTCGATGGGCGGCTAGATCTTGCGCGCTTCGTCCGGCAGCATGATCGGAATGCCGTCGCGAATGGGATAGGCAAGATTCGCAGCGCGGGAGATCAGTTCCTGCCTGTCGGCGTCGTATTCCAACGTCGTCTTGGTCAGCGGACAGACCAGAATCTCCAGCAGGCGGGGATCGATACGCGCCGATTCGCTCTTTTCGCGCGGAGTCGAAGGCTCGTTCATGTGCTCGTTCTCCTATTGCAGACCGCCGCCCGCCGCCGTGTCGCCGGCCATTTCGACCTCGGCGATGGCGACCAGAACCTCGGCGCGCGTCGCGGGATCAGGCGCCTCCAGTAGCGCCTGTTTCTCCCGCGGCCCGAAGGGGCTGGCCATGGCGAGCGCGTCGATCAAGGCGAGTGTCGGCGCCTTGTTCACGCTTTGCCAGTCCACCGCATAGTTGTTCCTCTCGGCGTATCTGCGCAGGGTCGCGAGCAGCGCCGATCGATCGACAGACGTGCTGTCGGGCTCCAGCGCGAGGTCGCCGGCGAAGGTCGCGTAATCGGCCGAGCCGACGCGGAACGGCGAATCGCCGGACGTTTCGCCCTGTAGCCGAAACCGGCAGATGCCGGTCAGCGTGACGAGGTAGCGACCGTCGCCGGTTTCCGCGAACTGGGTGATGCGGCCCGCACAACCCACGCCATACAGCGCAGGATTCGTGTGATCATCCTGGTCCGGCAAGGGCTGGATCATGCCGATCAGGCGATCGGTCGTCAGAGCGTGGTCGATCATGGCGAGATAGCGCGGCTCGAAAATATTGAGCGGCAATGCGCCGCGCGGCAGCAGCAATGCGCCTTCGAGCGGGAACAGCGGAATGCGTGGCGGCAATTCCGCCGGATCGCCATAGCGCCGGTTGCTGGGCATGTCTTTTCCGATCAGGAAAACAGCATGGAGGACAGTTTGCGCCGCGCGCCTTTCGTCGCCGGGTCGAGCGGTCCCCACGATTCGAAGAACTGGATCAGTTGCTTGCGCGCGCCGTCCTCGTTCCACGCGCGATCGCGCCTGAAAATGTCGAGCAATGCGTCGGCGGCCTCGGCGCGGGCGCCCTGCGCGTTGAGCGCCAGCGCCAGGTCGAATCGCGCCTGGTGATCGTTCGGATCGGCGTCGACGCGCTGTTTCAGCGCCGCCGTATCGCCGACGTCGCCGGCCTGCGCGGCGAGATCGATGGCGGCGATGGCCTGCGCAAGCCGGGCGTCCTTGCGCATGTCGTCGGGGAGCCGGGCGAGCAGGGCCTCGGCCTCCGCGGCGCGATCGTCGGCGACGAGCGCGCGTAGATAGAGGCCGACCGCCTTCAGATCCTCGGGGTCGGACTGGACGACGGGCGTCAGAATGGCGAGGGCTTCTGCGGGTTCGCCGCGCGACATCGCCTCCTCCGCCGCCTGGAGCACCGATTCGTCGACGCCGAGCGGGCCGACGAGCCGTTCGAGGAACGCGGCGATCTGACTTTCGGGCAGGGCGCCGACAAACCCGTCCACCGCCTTGCCGCGATCGAAAGCAATGACGGCCGGAATCGACTGAATGCCCAACTGCCCCGCGATCTGCGGGTGCTCGTCGATGTTCATCTTGTACAGGAGGACCTTGCCGTCCGTCGCGGCGACCGCCTTTTCCAGAATCGGCGCCAGCTGCTTGCAGGGACCGCACCAAGGCGCCCAGAAATCCACCAGCACCGGTTGCTGCATCGAAGCCGTGAGAACGTCCGTCCGGAAGGTGGCGGACGTCGTTTCCTTGGCCGGGGCGGCGCGCGGTCGTTCGGTCGGGGCCAGCGGCATATCAATCGGCTCCTCAATCTCGGTCAGGCGCAGTCTAGAGCATTATGCAGACGGATGGCATCGGGCGGGCGCCGTGACCAGGCCCTGGAAGCGGAGCGCCGCCATCACACTCCGGCAGATAGGACGGACCGCCCATGACCGCAACATTCCGGCCGGCCGGCGAAGCCGTCGCAAACCCAGTTGCATTCTCGATACGATTGAGCCATATAGCGCCGTCGGCGGTCGCCGGCTCGGATGCGGGTGTAGCTCAGGGGTAGAGCACAACCTTGCCAAGGTTGGGGTCGAGGGTTCGAATCCCTTCGCCCGCTCCAAATTTTCTGCGCAACAATTTTCCGCGCAACAGCGGCTTTCAGAAGCCCGCCTGCGGATTCCGGCGCGCCAGCAGCGTGAACAAATTCCGCGTCGCCAAGTTGTCCAGCCGCGCGCCCTGGTCCAGAAAGGGCCGGGTCTTGTCCGCGACTGTCGTCAAACGATCCCCGACGCATGCGCGCACGAATCGAGAGGTTGGCGTTGGCGACGGGTCTCATTGCGCTCCTGGATGATGTCGCGGCGATTGCGAAAGTTGCGGCGGCTTCGCTCGACGATGTCATTGGACAAAGCGCCAAGGCGGGCGCGAAAGCCGCGGGCGTCGTCATCGATGATGCGGCCGTCACCCCTCGTTACGTGACTGGTTTCGCCGCCGAGCGCGAATTGCCGATCGTCGCCAAAATCGCGATCGGATCGTTGCGCAACAAACTGCTGATTCTCCTGCCCGCAGCTCTTGCGCTCAGCTTTTTCGCCCCGTTCGCGATCACGCCGCTGCTCATGATCGGCGGCGTCTATCTCTGCTACGAGGGCGCGGAGAAGATATGGGAGATCGTGGCCCATCGAACCGAATCGCCGGCGGAGGCTGTCGCCGCCGTCGCGAGCGATTCGTCGCTCGAAGACGAGAAGGTCAATGGCGCGATCAAGACGGATTTCGTTCTGTCTGCGGAAATCATGGCGATCACGCTCGCGGCCATACCGGAGGCCGACTTCTGGAAACAGGCGATTGTGCTCGCGCTTGTCGGCGTTTTCATCACACTCGGCGTTTACGGCGCGGTCGCGCTCATCGTCAAAGCCGACGACGCCGGAGTCGCGCTCGCCCGCAGCGCGCGCACGCGTATGGGCCGAGCGCTGGGGCGCGGACTTGTCCTCCTGATGCCGCATCTCCTGACGGCGCTGAGCGGGATCGGCACGGCGGCGATGATCTGGGTCGGCGGCGGTATCATCGCGCACGGCCTTGAAAAATACGGCGCACCGCAGATACAGCACACAATCGATCATCTTGCGCGCATCGCGGCGGCCGGTTCGCCCATCGCACAGGACCTGGCGTCCTGGCTCGTCTCGGCCGCCGGCGCCGGCGTCGTGGGCCTGACAATCGGGGCGGTGGCGATTCCGGTCGTGCACTTCCTGATCGCGCCGGTCTGGCGCGCGGGCGCCGGCCTTCTGCGGCGGGAGAAATTGCAGTAGTGGGCCGCAGCCTTCTGGGCTAGCCTGCGGCATGGCGAAGGTTCTCCATTCGATAAGACGCGCACGGCCGGACGATGCAGGCGCCATCGCGCACGTGCACGCCGACTCGTGGCGCGAGGCGTATCGCGGAATCATCCCTGGCCGACAGCTTGAGTCCATGATCGCTCGCCGCGGCGCGCCCTGGTGGCGGCGCGCCGTCGTGTCCGGCGCGCGTCTGATCGTCTGCGAATTCGAAGGCGAGGTCGTCGGCTATGCGAGCGTCGGCTCGAGCCGCGCCCGGTTCCTGCCCTACGCAGGCGAAATTTTCGAGCTTTACCTTGCGCCCACGTTTCAGGGCCTGGGATTCGGCGCCCGGTTGTTTGGCGCCGCGCGAGGCGAATTGCGGAGAACCGGTCGTTCGTCTTTCGTCGTATGGGCGCTCGCCGAAAACGCGCGCGCTCTACGATTTTACGAGAGGCTCGGCGGCGTCGAGGTCTGGCGCGCGCCGGAGCGTTTCGGTAACGAGGTGCTGGCGCGCGTGGCCTTCGGATTCGATGCGCGCTGAATTGCGCATCGCGCTGCGCGATCCCATTCCTAAGGAGCGGCATTCATGCGTCTGGACGCCATAGCGATCGGTCCCAATCCTCCCCACGAAGTCAACGTGGTCGTCGAAGTTCCGCATGGCGGAGAGCCGATCAAATATGAGATGGACAAGGCGGCCGGGACGCTCGTCGTCGACCGATTTCTCTACACGCCCATGCGTTATCCGGGAAATTACGGCTTTATTCCCCATACGCTGTCGGAGGACGGCGATCCGTGCGACGTTCTCGTCGCCAATACGCGCCCGATCATTCCCGGCGCGGTCATCGCCGTGCGGCCGATCGGCGTGCTGCACATGAAGGACGAAGCGGGCGGCGACGAAAAGATCGTCGCCGTTCCGACGCACAAACTCACCAAGCGATACGACAAGGTCCAGAACTACACCGACATGCCGTCGATCACCGTCCAGCAGATCGAGCACTTCTTCTCCCACTACAAGGATCTCGAGCCTGGGAAATGGGTGGAGTTCGCTGGCTGGGGTGACGCCGCGGAGGCGCAGCGCCTTATTCTGGAAGCGATCGAGCGGGCGAAGAAGGCGAAATAGAAATCAGATCGCGTCCTTGCGGCGCAGCAGGAATACGGCCTGCTCGCCGAACAGGTTCCAGGCCCACCACGGCGCATTCACGCGCACCTTCGCGCCGGAGCGGTCGAGCGCGGCCGCACGCTCGATGCGCGCGTCGATCTCGTGCACGAGATCGACGAAATCCTCGATGGTGCAGAGGTGAATGTTGGGCGTATCGTACCAGCAATAGCCGAGCGTCCGGGTGCGCGGCATGCGGCCGGTGAACATCAGCTGCGCGCGCACCCGCCAATGACCGAAATTCGGGAACGACACGATCGCGCGCCGACCGATGCGCAGCATGTGCTGCAAGACCTCGCGCGGGCGGCGCGTGGCCTGCAATGTCTGCGAGAGGATGACGAAATCGAACGCATCGTCGGGATAGTCGACGAGGTCGGCGTCGGCGTCTCCCTGCACGACCGACAACCCTTTTGCGACGCATTCGTTGACGCCGGCCTGCGACAGCTCGATGCCGCGACAATCGACGTCGCGCTGTTCGGCGAGAATCTTCAGCAGCGATCCGTCGCCGCATCCCACATCGAGCGCGCGGGAACCGCGCTCGACCATGTCGGCGAGAACGAGGAGGTCGACGCGCGCGCTCGACGGCGCGATCTCGTAGGCGCTTGCTTCGCCGTTCATGCGCCGATCCCACGCGCTTTGGCCGCCGATTCCAGAAAGCCGGACGTCGTCGCCATGAAATCCGGCTCATCGAGCAGGAAGGCGTCGTGGCCCTTGTCGGTGTCGATCTCGACAAAGGAGACCGGCAGGCTCGCGGCGTTCAGCGCATGAACGATCGCGCGCGCTTCCGCGGTCGTGTATAGCCAGTCGGAGGTGAACGACACGACACAGAAACGCGTTTTCGCGCCGACGAAGGCGCGCGCGAGCGACCCGCCGTAGTCTGCCGCCAGGTCGAAATAGTCGCACGCGCGCGTCACATAGAGATAGGAGTTGGCGTCGAAACGGTCGACGAAACTCGAGCCCTGATGCCGCAGATAATTTTCGATCTGGAAATCGGCGTCGAAGGAAAAGGTCGGCGCATCGCGGTTTTGGAGCTTGCGACCGAATTTGCGTTGCAGCGCGCCTTCGGACAGATAGGTGATGTGCGCGGCCATACGCGCGACCGCCAGCCCCTTGGTCGGCTGCTTTCCGACTTCCGCATAGCGCCCGCCGAGCCAGTCGGGGTCGGCCATCACCGCCTGTCGCCCGACCTCGTGGAACGCGATGTTCTGCGCGGAATGTTTGGGCGCCGTCGCAACCGGCAACGCGGCGAATACACGCTCGGGATAGCTGGCGACCCATTGCAGCGCCTGCATGCCGCCCATCGATCCGCCAGCCACACAGAACAGCGTATCGATGCCCAGATGGTCGATCAGCATGGCCTGCGCGCGCACCATGTCGCGGATAGTGACGACCGGAAGGTCGAGCCCCCAGAGCCTGCCGGTGGCGGGATTGACGGAGGCCGGACCAGTCGAGCCCATGCAGCCCCCGATGACATTGCTGCAGATGACAAAGAACCGGTTCGTGTCGATGGGTCGACCGGGCCCCACCATCGTCGTCCACCAGCCGGGCTTGCCGGTGACCGGATGGACATTGGCGACATGCTGGTCGCCCGTCAGCGCGTGACAGACCAGAATGGCGTTGGATTTGTCCGCGTTCAGCTCGCCATAGGTCTGGTAGGCGATCGTTACGCCCTCGATCGATCCGCCTGCGTCCATCGGCAGGCGCGAATCGGGCGAAAACGTCACGCTCGCGCCCCGGGGCGCGCCGTGCCGGCGCGGATCGGCAACCATTAGTTCGGCCATATATCCCAGGCCCTCGTGGAGCTCCCGCAGGAGAAAGCAGGCCGTTCTTTATTTAGAACGGATCGTGCGGAAAGAAGAATATTTTACGGGCCGGGTTGTCAAGTCGCCAATTGTCGCGCTGGCCGGGACCTGGAGAACCGCTGGGTCCGGCGGCTCAAGGCCTGCCCCTTTTCCCGAGAATGGTCTAGAAGTGCGCCTTTCCAGAGCGCCGCCATGACCGACACCGCCCCGATCGATCCGCAAAAAATGCTTGCCGAACTGCGCGTGGACATCGATCGGATCGATGCGCAGGTGCACCGGCTGCTGATGGAGCGTGGCGAAATCATCGAGCGGCTGATCGCGGTCAAGGCGCGGCAGGGCGGAGGATCGGCGTTCCGCCCTGGGCGCGAGGCGGAAATGATGCGTCGGCTGGCCGAACGGCACGAGGGCATTCTGCCGCTCGACACGGTGGAAAGCATCTGGCGGATCATCATTTCCACCTTCACGTATGTGCAGGCGAAATATTCGATCCATGTCGATGTGTCGGCCGGCGACGCCGCCATGCGCGATTCCGCGCGGTTTCACTTCGGATTCTCCGTTCCCTTCGTTCCCCATCATGGACCTCGCGCCGTGATCGCGGCGGTGGCGGCCGCTTCGGGCGATCTGGGACTGCTGCGCGTGACGAGCGGGGCGGGCGACGGCCCCTGGTGGGCGGACCTCGTCGGCGCGGATGCGCCCAAGGTCATCGCGCGCGTGCCGTTCGTGGAACGGCCGGACCATCCGGCCGGCATACCGCTCTACGTGGTCGCCCGGCCACTGGCGGAAGCGGCGGCGCGCGATATCGAACTGTTCACCGTCCGGCTCGACCGCTGGCGCGACGCGCTGCCCGGCGCGATCGAGCGGGAAGGCGGGTCTCTTGTGGGAAACGCGGCCAGCGACTACGGACTGTCTCTGCTTCTGTCCTTTCCGGGGCCGGAGGGGGCCGCCCGCGCCGTGCGCGCGCTGGCGGCGGCGGAGGTCGCCGCCGCGCCGGCGCCGGTCGGCAGCCATGCGGCGCCGTTCGACATCGCCCGGCGCTCGACCCCGAATTTGTGAGACCGACATGAACGAACCGATTCAAGCGCCCGTCCCGCGTTCGGGCGTCATGCAAATTCAGGCCTATGTGCCGGGTAAGAGCTCTGCGGCGGGCGTCGCGCGGGTGGTCAAGCTGTCGTCCAACGAAACGCCGCTCGGTCCCTCGCGCGCCGCGATCGAGGCGTTTAAGTCGGCCGCCGATTCGCTGGAAGCCTATCCGGACGGCGCCGCGAGCGCGCTGCGCGCGGCCATCGCCGATCGTTACGGGCTCGACCCCGCCCGCATCGTGTGCGGGGCGGGCTCGGACGAACTGCTGTCGCTGCTGACACACGCCTATATCGGCCCGGGCGATGAGGGCCTTTATTCCGAATATGGCTTCCTCATGTACCGCATCGCTATTCTGGCTGCGGGCGGAACCCCGGTGGTCGCGCCGGAGAAGAATCGTGTCGCCGATGTGGATGCGCTGCTGGCGCGCGTGTCCAGCCGGACCAGGATCGTCTATCTGGCCAATCCCAACAATCCGACGGGAACCTATCTGCCGCACGAGGAAGTCAAGCGGCTCGCCGCGAGTCTGCCGCCGCATGTCCTGCTGGTGCTCGATGCCGCTTATGCCGAATACGTCAAGCGCAACGACTACTCAGCCGGTCTCGAACTCGTCTCGACGTCGACGAATGTCGTCATGACCCGGACGTTCTCGAAAATTCACGGACTGGCGGCGCTGCGCATCGGCTGGCTCTATGCGCCGGCCGCGATCGCGGACGCCGTCAACCGCATTCGCGGACCGTTCAATGTGAGTGCGCCGGCGATTGCGGCGGGCGCGGCCGCGATCCGCGATCTGGCGCATGTGGAAGCCTCGGTCGCGCATAACGAAGTCTGGCTGCCGTGGTTGACGCGCGAACTGACGACGCTCGGCCTCAACGTGACGCCGAGCGTCGGCAATTTCGTGCTGATCGACTTTCCGACGTCCGCCGGCAAGACGGCTGCGGAGGCGGATACGTTCCTCTCGCGCCGCGGCCTCGTACTGCGTGCGGTCGGCGCCTACGGCCTTCCACATTCGCTGCGCATGACCATCGGAACGGAAGACGCCAATCGCGCGGTCGTCGAGGCGTTGCGCGAATTCATGGGGGCGTGACCGAATGGCCGAACGTTTGGGCCCGCCGCTGGCAGACCCACTGTTTGCGCGACTGGCGATCATTGGATGCGGGTTGATCGGCTCGTCGATCGCGCGCGTGGCGCGACGCAAGAATCTCGCCCGCGACATCGTTGTCGCCGACATTTCGCCGAACGTGCGCGCACGGGTGGAGGCTTTGGCGCTCGCCGATCGCGTGACAGCCGATCCATGCGACAGCGTGACCGGCGCCGATCTGGTGATCGTCTGCGCGCCCGTCGGCGCGAACGCGACGATCGCGGAATCGATCGGTCCCGCGCTCGCGCCGGGCGCCATCGTGTCGGATGTCGGTTCGGTCAAGGGCGCGGTCGTCACTGCGATGGCGCCGCACCTGCCCAAGCATGTGTATTTCATTCCCGCACATCCGGTCGCAGGCACCGAGCAATCGGGACCCGACGCGGGGTTCGCCACGCTGTTCCACGGCCGCTGGTGCATTCTCACGCCGCCGGAGGGCGCCAACGAAGCGGCGGTCGCGAAGCTGCATCGTTTCTGGAGCGAGGCCGGCAGCAATGTCGAGACGATGGGCGCGCAGCATCACGATCTCGTGCTCGCGATCACCAGCCATGTTCCCCATCTCATCGCCTACAATATCGTAGGGACCGCGGACGACCTGGCGCAGGTCACGCAATCGGAAGTCATCAAGTTCTCCGCCGGCGGGTTCCGCGATTTCACTCGCATCGCCGCATCCGACCCGACCATGTGGCGCGACGTTTTCCTCAACAACAAGGATGCGGTGCTGGAAGTGCTCGGGCGCTTCACCGAGGATTTGAGCGCGCTCCAGCGTATGATCCGATGGGGCGATGGAGACGGCCTGTTCAATCTGTTCACACGCACGCGCGCCATCCGCCGCTCGATCGTCGAAAGCGGGCAGGAGACCGCGGCGCCCGATTTCGGACGCCGCGATCCCGATCAGTAGAGCGGCGGCAGGACGAAGATGTTCTTCAATGGCCCGACGCCGAGCGCGCCATTGGCGAACGACAGATCGAGCCGCGTTTCGCCATTGGCGCCGGCGCGCTGCAGAAACGCGGCAAGAAGCTGCGTCGTCATCGCGCCTTCGCGCAACACGCCGGCGTTCACGCCGGCATTGAGCGCGATGCGCCCGGCCTGACGCAACCGCACGTCGATCTTACCATCGAGGCGATGCGACTGATCGAGGCCGAGGCCGCCGTCGGCCTGGATGGCGGCCTCGCCCTTCTGAATGGCGATCAACCCCAGATGCAGGCGGCCGCCGGCCTGACGCCACAGTTCGAGACGTTCGGCGAGCGCGCCGCGCGTCAGCTTGTCGAATTGCGACGTCGAAATGACGGATGCGACCTGCGCCGGCGCCGTGTCGCCCGCAAGCCGATCGAGATCGGGAGATTCCAGGCCGGCGAACCCGCTCTCGATTGTCGATGCCGCGCCCGGCGCCCCCGCCTCACGGCGGAAATGACTGTGAACGCGCGCGATCGTCCCGCGCCATGCGCGCGCGTCGTCGCCGAACGCGAAACGCACGGCTTCGCTCGCAAGCGTCATGCGCTCCACGCGCTCAGGCAGTCCACGCACGTAGATTTTCAGCTGCGACCAATCGAGCTCCAGCCGTCCGTGGTTTCGTTCCACCTCGAGCGGACCTGTCGCTTCGACATTGATGCGGCGCGGCGCGGTCAAGGGCGCGACGATGGACACGCGACGCATGCGCGCGAAGGTCGGCGCACCGGCCAGGTCGCCGCTGAACGCAAGCAATTCGCAGCGGATGTCTATCACCAGCGGATAGCCGCCAATCTGCCGGTCGCCGCAACTCCACCTTCGCCCGGCGCTTTCCTCGCGCGCGATCCAGTCCGTCAGCGCAGCGTCGGCCTTGTTGCGCGCGAGCAGCCAGAAGGTCGACCAGCCCAGCGCCAGAAAGATCAGGGCGCCGATGGGCAGGGCGACAATGGCGCGCCGCCGGCGCCGGCGCGCGTCGGACGGACTATGGCGCGTCAGCTCGCTCACGCCGACGGATCGCCTGGCCTGGGTTGCGGGGCGAGGGCCGGATTCGCCTTCACGGCCTCCGCCACCAGCGCGTCGGTCGCCGCCTCGATGTCATCCCGCATCCGACGAGCGAAAACGTCGTCCTCCAGACCCGGCTCTATCACCGGCAGGAACTCGATGACGGCTACGCCGGGCTTGCGCATGAAGCTGCGGCGCGGCCAGAACACGCCGGTGTTGAGGGCGACCGGAAGGCACGGTGCGCCGGTGGCTCTGTAAATGTGCACCACGCCCGGCTTGTAGCGCGGCGGCGCTCCCACCGGCCGACGAGTGCCTTCAGGAAAAATGAACAAGGCGCCGTTCTGCTTCATGAACGCCGCTGCGCGCGCAAGGACCTGTTGCAGCGCAGCCTTGCCTGATGCGCGATCGATCGCGATCTGCTCGGCGCCTTTCAACAGCCAGCCGAACAAGGGAATCCACATCAGCTCGCGCTTCAACACATAGGAGAAGTCCTCGAATTTGAGCGTGAGGGCGAAAGTCTCGAGAACCGATTGATGTTTGGCGGCGACGATCACGCCGCCCCGCGGAATGTTCTCGACGCCGCGAAACTCCAGGCGCGTGCCGCATATCTTCTCCAGAAGCCATAGCGAGGTGCGCGCCCATGCCCGCGCAAGCGCAAAGACCGCGTGGCGGCCCATGAACATCGTCGGCAGCCCCAAGATCATCAGGCCGACGATGTTGATGTAGAAAGCGATATTGTAGATGGTCGAGCGGATCGCCACCGACGGGCCGGGCGCGGGCGGCGTGCTGGCGGCGGATTGAATCTGGGCGTCTTCCATCACGTCAAGCTTCTCAATTTTCGATAGACGACCATGCGCGATGTCTGTCCGGAAAACGCCGCGCTGAGGGCTGCGATCGTGGCGATCGCCGCGTATCCGACCCAGCCGATCGCGAACGAGCCGAACAGGGCTTCGATCTGGTCTCCGCTCGGGGTTGCGATCATGCGGCGCGATGCGATGCTGGCAAGGAAAAAGATGAACGCGGCGCAGCCCGCGCCAAGGACTGCGCCCCGCAGGCCGAGCATGAGAAACCGCTGCTGGAACTGCCGGGAGATGAACCCGTCGGATGCTCCAACGAAATGAAGCACTTCGATGATTTCCCGGTTCCCGGCCATCGCGCCGCGCGTGGCGAAGGACACCGCCAGACCCATGGCCGTCACCAGCAAGGCCAGGATCACCAGCGCTATGACGACGAATGTATTGGCCATCGTCGCAAGGCGTTGCGACCAGAGGCGATGGTCGTCGAGCGTTGCGTTGGGCGCGGCTGTCGCAATCGCGTCGCGGAGCTTTGCGAAATCGACGCGGGGCGTGGCCGACGTCTTGAGGACGATCATCCGCGGGACCGGAATTTCCTCCAGATTGACCCCCTGACCGAGCCACGGTTCCAGCAGACGGTCCGAATCGCTTTTCGACAGCGTGCGGATTTCGGTCACGCCGGGCGTTGCGTCGAGTGTCTTCAGCACGGCCTTGATATCGGCCTCCATGTTGCGGGAGGGCGAGGGGCGAATCTGAACGGTCGCTTCGCGCGAGATGGCCGCGCGCCAATCCTGACTCGATTGCACGACCAGAACGGCCCCGCCGGCGGCCAGCGACGACAAGAAGGTCATGATCGCCACCACCGTGATGAGTGCGCGGCCGCCGATGCTGCCTTTGGGAACCAGCGCCGCCTCAGCGTCGCGCCGGCCGAGAGAAAGGTCCCTGATCGCGTGGAAACCGGACATGGTCGCTTTCAATCGTAGATGTGCAATCGGCCGCCGCCGAGCACGAGACGCCGCGCATCCTCGAATTGCTCCATCAGGCCGAGGTCGTGGGTGGCCACGACGACCGACGTCCCTGATCGCTGCAGTTCGACGAACAGTCGGATGAGCCGGCGCGCCATCGTCGGGTCGACATTGCCGGTCGGCTCGTCTGCAAGCAACAGTTCCGGACGGACGATGAGCGCGCGCGCGATGGCGGCGCGCTGTTTTTCGCCGCCGGAAAGAACCTGCGGCAATGCGTGCATGCGGTCGCCGAGCCCGACCCAGCGCAGCAACTCGTGCACCTCCGACCGATAGCTTTCCTCCCTTTGGTTCTGCACCCGAAGCGGCAGGGCGACGTTCTCGTATGTCGTCAGATGATCGAGCAGGCGAAAATCCTGGAAGACCACGCCGATGCGCCGGCGCATGGCGGTTAGCGCGTCCTTGTCGAGAAGCGAGGAATCCCTGCCGAACAAGGTGATGACGCCGCGCGTCGGGCGCAACGACAACAACAAGAGGCGCATCAGCGTCGTCTTGCCCGCGCCGGAGGGCCCCGTCAGAAACTGAAACGTGCCAGGCTCAATCGTAAAGCTCAGATCCTGCAGGATTTCTGGGCCCATGCCATAGCGTAGCCCGACGTTGTCGAATCGAACCAATCCGATGCTCCCGCAAGACGGCCGCAGGCCCGGCGCGCCCCCGCCCTCTCGACCCGCGATACGTCGAATCGGCTGCTTAACGCGCAATTAACTATAAGCCTGCGATCAAGGAAACCGCAGCAATCTTCGGAGGCCGCCCGTGGCGAACTGGGGAAATCGGCGTCGCATGCAGCCGCGCCCGCACGCACGGCCAGCGGTCGCGACCGGCGCCCGCCCGCAGGTGCGGCTCGCCATGGCGGCGGGCCTGGCGATGGCCGTCTTCATGGGGCTCGCGGCGTTCCGCGAAACGGTTGTGCGCGCGGCGCCGCCTATGGCGAGCGCGTACGCCGCGCTCGGCATGAGGGTCAATCTCGTCGGTCTCGATTTCGCCAACGTCGCCGCGCGCGTCGCTCAGGACGGCGGGCGGCGCGTTCTTGCGGTGGAAGGCGAAATCGCCAACCCTGGCGGCTCGCAGCGTGTCGTGCCGCCTGTCCGGCTGGTCTTGCGCGCCGCCGATGGCGGCGCTCTCTATTCCTGGTCGGTCAAACCGACCAAAGCCGCGCTCAATGGAGGCGAGAGGGTCGCGTTCGGCGCGCGTTTGGCAGCACCGCCCGCCGACGCTTTCGACGCGGTCCTGGAATTCGATTCCGACAGTCCGCCGGCTTCCGCAAAGAAGCCGCCGGCCCGCCCGAACTAGGTCGATTTGACGAGCGAGCCCAGCTTGCCGAGCTTCTTGGCGACCAGGTAATAGAACGCCACGCGCGATTTCTCGCGGGTCGCCTTCATCTCCTCGCAGACCGATTTGATCGCCGCGTCGACTTCGCCGTCATCGGTCAGGCCGAGCTTCTTCTTGCCCCAGCTGTCGCGCACGCGTTTCAATTCTTCGGGATCGGAACAGGACACAAGCGACGAATCCCGCTTCTGCAAGGCGATTCCGCAGTGGCGAATAATTGCTTTGACGACCGCCTCGTCGGCGCCGGCGTCGAATTTCTTGACTTCCGCAGCATGATCCATGGCGCATCCTCGCAATGTGAGGTGTGGACACAGCTCAGGCTAGACGCGATTCGCACCGCCAGAAAGGCTGCGCCAAGGCTTTCGCACAAAATTCGCGTGACCGGCTACGTCAGCGCACCATGGCAGTGTTTGTATTTCTTGCCGGACCCGCACGGGCAGGCCTCGTTGCGCGACACCTTGCCCCATGTCGACGGCTCGTTGGGATCGCGCGCGCCGGCCGACGGCTGGGCCGTCAAAGCCTGCGGAGAAAACGCGCCCGACGCAATGCGCGCATTGATGTCGGCGATGGCCATTTCGTCTTCGCCGGTGTCGGGGTTGATGTGGGAGCCGTGCATCGGCGGCAGTTGCTGGGGCGGCGGCTCGAACGCCACTTCCACGCGCATGAGCTGCCCCGTCACCGTTTCGTCCCAGCGGAACATCAGGTTCTTGAACAGTTCGAGCGCTTCGGCCTTGTATTCGTTCAGCGGATCGCGCTGCGCGTAGCCACGCCAGCCGATCACCTGACGCAGGTGATCGAGCACGACGAGATGCTCGCGCCACAAGTGATCGAGCACCTGCAGGACTACCTGTTTTTCCACATAGCGCATGACTTCGGGCGAGTTCTTCTCGACGCGCGCCGCATAGGCGTCGCTGGCGGCCTTGGTAAGCCGCTCGACGATTTCCTCGTCGGCGATGCCCTCCTCCTTCGCCCAATCCGCCACCGACGGCGCGAAGCCCAGGAGATTCTCCGCGCCTTCGGCGAGACCCCGGACGTCCCAGGCCTCGGCATAGGCGTCGTGCGGGATATGGCGCGCGACGAGGTTCTCGATCACGCCCTCGCGCATTTCCCTCACCGTCTCCTCGACGCTTTCCTCCGCCATGATTTCGCGCCGGCGTTCGAACACCACCTTGCGCTGGTCGTTCATGACATTGTCGAACTTCAGAATGTTCTTGCGAATGTCGAAGTTGCGCGCCTCGACCTTCTGCTGCGCCTTCTCGATGCGTTTGGAGAACCACGGACTGCCGATCGCCTCGCCTTCCTTCAGGCCGAGCTTCTGCAACATCGCGTCCATGCGCTCGGAGACGAAGATACGCATGAGATCGTCTTCGAGCGCCAGAAAGAACTTCGAGCGGCCGGGGTCGCCCTGTCGACCGGCGCGACCGCGCAACTGATTGTCGATGCGCCGGCTCTCGTGGCGCTCGGTGCCGACGATGTAGAGGCCGCCGGCGGCGATCGCCTGCTCTTTGAACTTCGCGACTTCCGCGCGAATTTCGGCTTCCTTCGCCTCCTGCTCCGCGCCTTGGAGGGATGCGCATTCCTCGGCGACGCGCATGTCCGCATTCCCGCCGAGCTGAATGTCGGTCCCGCGGCCGGCCATATTGGTCGCAACTGTGATGGCGCCCGGCACCCCGGCCTGCGCCACCACATGGGCTTCCTGCTCATGGAAACGCGCGTTCAGAACGGCGAAAAGTTTGGACGGTTTGCCGGCGCGCGCGGCTTCGTACAACAGTTGCAGCGCGGTCGGATCGGCGAAATCGATCTGCTTGTAACCGTGTTTGGCGAGATGTTCGGCCAGCAGTTCGGACTTCTCGATCGAGGTCGTGCCGACGAGCAAGGGCTGCATCGTGGCCGACGCCTTCTCGATCTCCGTCACGATCGCCTTCAGTTTTTCACCCGAGCGATGATAGAGCTCGTCGGCCTCGTCCGTGCGTGCGACCGGGCGGTTCGTCGGAATCTCAACCACGTCGAGCTTGTAGATGTCGGCGAATTCGTCGGCTTCCGTCGAGGCGGTGCCGGTCATGCCGGCGAGCTTCTCATAGAGCCGGAAATAATTCTGGAACGTGACGGACGCCAGCGTGACGTTCTCGGGCTGGACGGCGACCCGCTCCTTGGCTTCGAGCGCCTGGTGCAGGCCTTCCGAATAGCGGCGTCCCGGCATCATGCGGCCGGTGAATTCGTCGATGATGACGACCTCGCCGTTGCGAACGATGTAGTCCTTGTCGCGCTGGAAAAGCTTGTGGGCGCGCAACGCCTGATTGACGTGATGAACGAGCGCGACGTTCGCGGATTCGTAGAGCGAGCCTTCTTTCAGCACGCCGGCGGCGCGCATTAGCTCCTCCATATGCTCGTTGCCGGCCTCGGTGAGATTGGTGGTGCGTTGCTTTTCGTCGATCTCGTAGTCGCCGGCGACGAGGGCGGGAATGAGCTTGTCGATCGTGTTGTAGAGATCGGAACGATCCTCGGACGGCCCGGAGATGATCAGCGGCGTGCGCGCCTCGTCGATCAGAATCGAGTCGACCTCGTCGACGATGGCGTAGGCGTGCCCGCGCTGCACCATCTGGTCCAGCTCGTACTTCATATTGTCGCGCAGGTAGTCGAAACCGAATTCGTTGTTGGTGCCATAGGTGATGTCGCAGGCGTAGGCCGCGCGACGCTCGTCGTCGTCGAGCCCATGAACGATCACGCCTACCGTCAGACCGAGAAACTTGTAGATGCGCCCCATCCATTCGGAGTCGCGACGCGCCAGATAGTCGTTGACGGTCACGACATGCACGCCGCGTCCGGCGAGCGCGTTGAGATACACGGCGAGCGTGGCCACCAGCGTCTTGCCTTCGCCGGTGCGCATTTCGGCGATCGCGCCCTCGTGGAGCACCATGCCGCCCACGAGCTGAACGTCGAAATGCCGTTGACCAAGCGTACGCTTGGCTGCTTCGCGCACCGTGGCGAAAGCGGGGGCGAGCAGATCGGCGACCGGCTTGCCGGCTGCGATCTCATCCTTGAATTGCTGGGTTCGGGCGCGCAGCTCGTCGTCCGAAAGCCTGGCGATTTCGGCTTCGAGCGCGTTGATCGCGCGCACTCTTGGCTGGTAGGTCTTCAGCCGGCGGTCGTTGGCGGAGCCGAAAAGCTTCTTGGCGATTGAGCCGATCATCTGGACCCTTTGCTGCGGCGCGCTGCTGTGCGTCCGCCGGCGCGTACCCGGCCACGTGCGACGACCGGACCGGGCGCATGCGATTTGGGTTCCGCAAAGGCGCGACCGCAACACATGCCGCCGCAACCGGCGCCGCCGCTGCGGCTCCTGCACATGAAAACCGAGCCAAAACGCCCGCAAAACCGCCGCGAGAGATAAGGAGGGGCGCCCCGCTTGTCAATTGAACGCACGGGCGCCGCGGGGCGGGCGAGGCGATGGCGCCGCATTGCAACGGCCCGCGCTCTGAGCGAAGTTACGCCGCAATTTCCACGCAAGAGCGCGATTCGAATTCCTGCCGACGTTCCGTCTGGCGGTTCATCCAACCCGGAGACAGTTCATGACCACCCCAGCCATTCGTCTGCGCCTGCTTGCGAGCGCGACGGTCGCCGCCTTCGTCCTCGCCGGGCCGGCCGCCGGCAAGACCCTCGCCAAGGTGAACGGGGTCGAAATCACCGACCAGGACCTGAAGGATGCGGCCGAGGATGTCGGTCCTGGCCTGCCCGCCCAGCTGCAAGGGGCGGCGCGCGACGCCTACATTCTCGACTATCTTATCGACGGCAAGCTGGTGGCGACGAAGGCGGAAGCCGACAAGATGGCCGAAGGGCCTGATTTTGCTCGCAAACTCGCCTATATGCGCGAGAAGCTGCTGATGGAGGAATATCTGGGCAAGATCGCCAGGGAGGCTGCGACCGATGCGGCGGTTCAGAAGGCCTACGACGATGCGGCCAAGGCCCGCAAGCCCGAAGCCGAGGTTCGCGCCAAGCATATTCTGGTCGAGAACGAGGCCGACGCCAAGAAGGTGATCGAACGGCTCAAGGGCGGCGAGGATTTCGCCAAGGTCGCGGGCGAAGTGTCCAAAGACCCCGGCTCGAAGGGCGGCGATCTCGGCTGGTTCACCAAGGAGCGGATGGTGCCGGAGTTCGCGGACGCGGCCTTCAAGCTCGAGCCTGGTCAATTATCGGAGCCGGTCAAGAGCCAGTTCGGCTGGCATGTGATCAAGGTGGACGAAAAGCGCCAGAAGGAATTCCCCAAGCTGGACACGATTCGCGATCAGGTCGCGCGCTATGTCGTGCAGAAGGCGCAGAGCGAGGCCATCCTGAAATTGCGCGAGGCGGCGAAGATCGAACGCACCGACGCGGCGCCTGCGGATGGCAAGAAGGAAGAACCCGCCAAGGACGCGCCCAGGAAGGAAGAGCCGGCCAAGAAGTGACCGAACCGCTCTTCGGACTCTGGACCAAGGAAAACTGCGCCGGCCTTGATGGGCTGGCGCAGATGCGGCTGGCGGCGGAAGGGCGGTTTCCGCAAGCGCCGATGAGCCGCACGCTGGGCATGGGCGTGACGCAGGCCGACCCCGGCCGCGTAGTCTTTCGCGGCCGACCCGGGCCGGACCATCTCAACACCAACAATGTCGTGCAAGGCGGCTGGGCGTTCGCCATGCTGGACACCGCCATGGCCTATGCGGTGCAGACCATGCTGCCGGCGGGCAAGAATTCCGCCTCGATCGAAATGAAGATCAATTTTCTGCGTCCGGTGCTTGCGCACGAGGACTATGAATGCGAGGCGCTGGCGCTCGGGGTGGCGGGCGATATCGCGCTGGCCGAGGGCTACTTGCGCGACAGCGCCGGCAAGCTCGTGGCGCACGCCAGCGAATCCTGCCTCATCCGCGAGGTGACGATCTGATCGGCGCGCTCGTCTTGACGATGAAAGGTTTTGTTGGGCAAATCCGCGCGCGCGGTTCACGTGCGACGCCAATCGACTCATCGTCCCTCGAACCAGGACGCCTGTTCGAGAGGGCGATTTCCGAGAGACCAACATGGCCCATGACGCTCCTGTTTCTCCGCTTGCGCCGAAAAAATTTCCGGAGATGCCGGCCGTCGAGGGGGTGAGGTTTGCGAGCGGCGCCGCCGGCATTCGATACAAGGGCCGCACCGACGTGATGCTTGCGCTGATGGACAAGGGCACGACGGTGGCCGGCGTCTTCACCAAGTCCAAGTGCCCATCGGCGCCCGTGGACTGGTGCCGCGCGCGGCTGAAAAGCGGCAAAGCGCGGGCGCTGCTCGTCAACTCCGGCAACGCCAACGCCTTCACGGGCAAGACCGGGGCAGCCGCCGCCAGGCTTTCCGCAGAAGTCGCCGCGCGGGCGACGGGTCTGAAGCCGAGCCAAATCTTCCTTGCCTCGACGGGCGTGATCGGCGAGCCGCTCGATGCGACGAAATTCGAGGGCGTGGTGGATGCGCTCACCGAAGACGCGCGCGGCGACGCCTGGCTGGAGGCTGCGCGCGCCATCATGACGACCGACACGTTCCCCAAGGTCGCAACCGCCGAGGCCGAGATCGCAGGCGTGCGCGTCCGCATTTCGGGCATGGCGAAGGGCGCCGGCATGATCGCGCCCGATATGGCGACGATGCTGTCGTTCGTGTTCACCGACGCGCCGATCGCCGCGCCCGTCCTGCAATCGCTGCTGGCGAAAAGCGTTCAGGGATCGTTCAACGCGATCACCGTCGACAGCGACACCTCGACGTCGGACACGCTGTTGATGTTTGCGACAGGCGCGGCCGCGCAACGCGGGGCTCCCAGGATCACGGCCGCGAACGACCGGCGCCTTTCGGCCTTCCGGGTCGCGCTCGATGTCGTGCTGCTCGACCTGGCCCAGCAGGTGGTGCGCGACGGCGAGGGCGCCCGCAAGTTCGTCGAGGTGGAGGTGACCGGCGCAGACAGCGCGAAAGCCGCCAAGCGTATCGGGCTTTCGATCGCCAATTCGCCGCTGGTCAAGACGGCCATCGCCGGCGAGGACGCCAATTGGGGACGGATCGTGATGGCGGTCGGCAAGGCTGGCGAGAAAGCCGACCGCGACCGGCTCGCGATCTGGTTCGGCGGCGTTCGGGTGGCGCACAAGGGCCTGCGCGACCCGAGCTACGACGAAGCTCAGGTGTCGACGATCATGAAACAGGAGACGATCGCCATCCGTGTCGATCTCGGGCTCGGCAAAGGCGCCGCGAAAGTCTGGACCTGCGATCTGACGAAAGAATATGTCGCGATCAACGGCGACTACCGGTCGTGAGGTTTCCTGCCTGAGCCGCTCTTCTTGCCGCCGCCGTCCTGCTTGTTGACGGTGGCCCAGGCGCGCCGTTCGGCTTCTTCCTGCGAGAGGCCGCGGTCCTCGTAGCCCTGTTCGATGTGTTCGGCCTGACGCTTCTGCTTGTCGGTGTAGCTCGATTTGTCGCCGCGCGGCATGAGTCAATCTCCCGCGAACGCTCCCCGTGTGGAGGAACGACGCGGCGGGCGGAAGGTTCCGGTCGGCTTGCTTGCGTTTTGCGTTGCGCTACGCGATTTTCGCCGCGTCATTTTCAACGAGGCGTTTGATGCGCAAACCTGTCCTGGCGATTGTTGCGGCGCTGACGATGGCTGGCTGTCAGCCGAGCCGGCCGCCCGGCGCAGACGTCGCGGCGAGCGCGGTCCCGTTCGATCCGGCGGCCGCCGCCTACATCAAGAAGAAGGGGGCGGCCACCATTTCCGGCCACGCTTTCTGGCGGGACGAAAAGGGGGGCGCCATCAACGCGGTCGGAGAGATCATCCGACTCGTCCCGGCGACGCCATACGCGCGCGCGCGATTCGCGATTCTGTATCGTGGGCGGCGCTCGATCCCTGCGAGCCAAATTCCGACCACCTCGCCCGATCCGCAATATGCCGAATACACCCGCACCACGCGCGCCGAGTCGAATGGGCGGTTCGAATTCGACGATGTCGCGCCCGGCGAATATTTCGTCACCGCTCAGGTGCGCTATCGCGACAGGGACGAATATGTGAGGCTGAACGCCGGGGTCTACACCAGCGTCCAGCGGGTCGGGCAGGACGGCGGGGCCATGTTCGAAACCGTCACTGTGACGGGTCGCGAGGAAAAGCCCATCAAGCTTGTCGTCACGAACGATCGGTGAGCCGATGAAGCTGCTCATCGTCGTGGCGGCCGCGCTCATCGACGCGGACAATCGCGTGTTGATCGCGCAGCGGCCGCAGGGCAAGCAACTCGCGGGGTTGTGGGAATTTCCGGGCGGCAAGCTCGATCCGCACGAGCGCCCCGAAGATGCGCTGATCCGGGAACTGGCGGAGGAACTGGGAATAACGGTGCAGGCGGCGTGTCTGGCGCCGCTGACCTTCGCGAGCCACGCCTATCCCGACTTCCATTTGTTGATGCCGCTCTATGTCTGCCGTCGCTGGAGCGGCGCGGTGCGCTCGGGCGAGGGTCAGGCTCTCAAATGGGTCCGCGCGCGCGATCTGCGGTCCTATCCCATGCCGCCTGCCGACGAACCGCTGATCCCGCCCCTGATCGATCTCATCGGCTGACTTCGCAGCTTGAGCGAAAATTTCTTGTGCGCTGCGATCAAACGTCGCGCCGCCGGGCTAGGTTGACGTCTAAACCATTGAAACATTGCTGCTAAATACAATTTTCAAATCAGGCGTTTATGTGATCTAGCGCAGCCGGCGCCGTTTACCCTTGTCTAACGGGTGCGGTGCACAATATTCTGTATTGGGCAGACCGGTCGAGATTCGCAATTGCGCGAGGGGGCGATGCGGTTGGAGGCCTGAAATGGAACACGCTCTGATCCATGGCGGCGTCGTCCGGCGATTGTGGCCGTCGGACATGCATCATTTTCGCGATCACCTGCTGCGGCTCGACACGCAAAGCCGACAGGAGCGATTCGCCATGGTCGTCTCCGACGACTTCCTCACCAATTATGCCGAGCGCTGCTTCGGGATCGACGACGTCATCTTCGGCTATTTCGTCGACGGCGTCCTGCGGGGCGCGGGCGAGTTGCGGGGCGTCGGTCTCGGTCTCGACGCCGGTTCGGCCGAGGCGGCCTTCTCGGTCGAACACGATTGGCGCCGGCGCGGCGTCGGCTCCGAACTGATGGGTCGCATCGTCCAGGCGGCGCGCAACCGCGGCGCCGACACGCTGTACATGTCCTGTCTTGCCCGCAACCGGGCGATGCAGGGATTGGCCAAGAAGTTCGAAGCCGATTTGCAGTTCGACACCGACGAATTGACGGGCCGCCTCGTGGCGCGCACCCCCTCGGCGGCGCAACTGTGGAACGAATGGATCGACGACGCCTCGTCCTATGCGACGGCGATGCTGGATCTGCACACGCGCGAATTCGCCATGCAGCGCAACATGCGCCGATAGCACGCGCCCGATTGTCGAAAAAAGGGCCGGTCGAAAGACCGGCCTTTTGCGTTCTTCCGCTTCGCCTCGCCGGTCAGAACTGGCGCTCGATGAGCATGTTCTTGATGTTGGCGATCGCCTTGGCCGGGTTGAGGCCCTTCGGACAGGCTTTGGCGCAGTTCATGATCGTGTGGCAGCGATAGAGACGGAACGGATCCTCGACATTGTCGAGCCGCTCGCCGGTCGCCTCGTCGCGCGAATCGATCAGCCAGCGGTAGGCCTGCAGCAGCGCGGCGGGTCCAAGATACCGATCGCCGTTCCACCAGTAGGACGGGCAGGAGGTGGAGCAGCAGGCGCACAGGATGCACTCGTAGAGCCCGTCGAGCTTGGCGCGATCCTCCGGCGACTGCCGCCATTCCTTTTCCGGCGCCGGCGTCGTGGTCTTGAGCCACGGCTCCACCGAGGCGTGCTGCGCGTAGAACCGCGTCAGATCGGGAACGAGGTCTTTCACGACCGGCATGTGCGGCAGCGGGTAGATTTTGACCGCGCCTTTGATCTCGTCCATCCCCTTCGTGCAGGCCAGCGTGTTCGTGCCGTCGATGTTCATCGCGCACGAGCCGCAGATGCCTTCGCGGCAGGAGCGGCGGAAGGTGAGGGTCGGGTCGATCTTGTTCTTGATCCAGATGATCGCGTCGAGAATCATCGGTCCGCAATCGTCGCAATCGACAAAATAGGTGTCGATGCGCGGGTTGGCGCCGTCGTCCGGGTCCCAGCGATAGATGCGGAACTCGCGCAGGTTCTTCGCATTTGCGGGCCTGGGCCACGTCTTGCCATTTCCGACGACGGAGTTCTTGGGAAGAGCGAGTTCGACCATGTTTGATCTCTGCCTTCGATAGACTGCTAGTTGCAGCTCAGTTTCTTCACCCGGCCCGTCGAACGGTCGTAGACGACCGTCAGCCGCTCCGCGCTGTAGTCCATCGTCGCCGCGCATGTCGAACACACGTAGCGAACCTGTCTGGTGCGAAGACGCTGCAGCGTCTTCACGGGTTTTCCGATCGACCAGGCAAGCTCTTCAGCCTTGCAGGTCGCCAAATCCTGACCCCGGGCGGGCGATGCGACGACAAACGCCAGCATCGCCGCGAGAAGCGGCGCGCGCATGCCGCGTCAGTACACGCGCGCCTTCGGCTCGATATACGAAACCTCATTCGTCATGGTGTAGGAATGCACCGGCCGGTAGTCGATGGACACCTTCCGGGCGTGATCGTCGATGGAGGACAGCGTGTGCTTCATCCAGGTGGCGTCGTCGCGCTCGGCATAGTCCTCGCGCGCATGCGCGCCGCGCGATTCGGTGCGGTTGGCTGCGCCGTTCATGGTCACCACCGCCTGCACGATAAGGTTGTCGAATTCGAGCGTCTCGATCAGGTCGGAATTCCAGATCAGCGAACGGTCGGTGACCTTGATGTCGTCCTTGGCCTGCCAGACGTCCTGAATGAGTTTCACGCCTTCGTTGAGCGTGTCGCCCGTGCGGTACACCGCGCAATTGGCCTGCATCACGCGCTGCATGTTCAGTCGCAGGTCAGCGGTCGGCGTGGAGCCGGAGGCATTGCGGAAATGATCGAGGCGCGACAGGGCCAGATCGGCCGAATCGGCCGGAAGTGCGGCCTGTTTCTCGCCCGGCGTGACGATTTCGGCGGCGCGCAGGCCCGCCGCGCGGCCGAACACCACGAGGTCGATCAGCGAATTGGAGCCCAGACGATTGGCGCCGTGCACCGAAACGCAGGCGGCTTCGCCGAGCGCCATCAGGCCCGGCACCACGACGTCGGGATTGTCGCCGCGCTTGACCAGCACTTCGCCGTGATAGTTCGTCTGGATGCCGCCCATGTTGTAGTGGACCGTCGGCAGCACAGGGATGGGCTCCTTCGTGACGTCGACGCCCGCGAAAATCTTCGCGCTCTCCGAAATGCCGGGCAGGCGCTCGTGCAGAATTTTCGGATCGAGATGGTCGAGGTGGAGGTAGATGTGGTCGGCGCCCTTGCCGACCCCGCGCCCCTCGCGGATTTCCATCGTCATGGCGCGCGAGACCATGTCGCGCGGCGCGAGATCCTTCACGCTCGGCGCATAACGCTCCATGAAGCGCTCGCCGTTCGAATTCGTCAGGTAGCCGCCCTCGCCGCGCGCGCCTTCCGTGATCAGGCAGCCGGCGCCGTAGATGCCGGTGGGATGGAATTGCACGAATTCCATGTCCTGCAACGGCAGACCGGCGCGCAGCACCATGCCGCCGCCGTCGCCCGTGCAGGTGTGGGCGGAAGTGGCCGAGAAATAAGCGCGTCCATATCCGCCGGTCGCCAGAATCGTCAGCGCGGCGCGGAAGCGGTGGATCGTGCCGTCGTCCATCTTGATGCAGACGACGCCGCGGCAGCGGCCTTCCGAATCCATGATCAGGTCGATGGCGAAATATTCGATGAAGAACTGCGTCGAGTTCTTCAGCGCCTGGCCATACAGCGTATGCAGCATCGCGTGGCCGGTGCGGTCGGCGGCCGCACAGGTGCGCTGGGCCGGAGGTCCCCTGCCGTAATCGGTCGTCATGCCGCCGAACGGACGCTGGTAGATCTTGCCTTCCGTCGTGCGCGAGAAAGGCACGCCCCAATGATCGAGTTCGTAAACGGCCGCCGGCGCGTTGCGGCACAGATATTCGATCGCGTCCTGATCGCCGAGCCAGTCCGACCCCTTCACGGTGTCGTACATGTGCCATTTCCAGTCGTCCGCGCCCATATTGGCGAGCGCCGCGGCCACGCCGCCCTGCGCCGCGACCGTGTGCGAACGCGTCGGGAACACCTTGGAGATGCAGGCCGTACGCAGGCCGGCCTGCGAACAGCCGACGGTCGCGCGCAGGCCCGCGCCGCCCGCCCCTACGATCACCACGTCGAACGTGTGATCCGTGATCGGATAGGCCTTGCCGTTCACGGCCGGAGCGGAAGCGCCATTGCTCGAATTCGCCATGGGATGGATCGCCCTTCAGGCCCGATCCCGCAAAGCAAGTCTTGCGGGCGCGGGCGGTGGTTAAACGCCGTCCGGGTCTGTGCGGACCCGGCGGCTCAGCCGAGAGAAATCTTGATGATGGCAAGCCCGGTGGCCGCCGCGACCAGGCCGCAGAAGAGGATATTGCCGATGATCGACCATTCCTTCAGGTGGCGATCGTGCACGTAGTCCTCGATGATCGTCTGCATGCCGCCCTTCATGTGATAGCAGGCGGTCAGCACGAACAGCAGCGCGATCGCGCCTGGCCCCACGCGACTGCCGAACAGTTGCAGGACCGCGTCGTAGTCGCGGCCGATCATGGAAACGATCAGCCAGACGAACAACAGCGTGAGCGGAATGAGAATGGCCGCCGTCACGCGCATCATCCATGCGTGCGACGTGCCGCTGTGCGCGGAACCGAGGTGGCGCACCCGCGCGATGTCGGTGCGCATGGAGGAGGATTTGTCGCTCATGGTCGTTTCCTCAGCGCGCCGCGTAAGCGACGATCCAGACGAGGATCGTCAGAACAATGCCGCCGACAAGCGTCGCCTGCGCCAGAAATTCGCGGCCCTTCGCATCCATGCCGTGGCCGGCGTCCCAGATCGCGTGGCGCACGCCGCCCAGCAGATGGGTGAACAACGCCCAGGTGAAGCCGAATAGAATAAGGCGGCCGAGGATAGAGGAAAAGAACCATTCCGCCTGCGCGAAGGCGGCCGGGCCCGACGCGGCCGCGATGAAATACCAGGCGAGCAGCAATGTCCCCACGTACAGCGCGCCGCCGGTGATGCGATGGACGATCGACATCATCATCGTCAGCATGGGCCGGTAGATCATGAGATGCGGCGAGAGCGGCCGACGATCCTCAAGACGGGCGGGATTGGGTTCTGCCATGGCGCGGGTCCCCAGCTGAGCGAGCCTTCGGCTGTTCACTAGCGCGGGCGGCGAAAAAGTGGAAGCCGGTTTTTCGCGATCGCGCGCGCTGAACTTGGCAATCGATCGCGTTTTCGACGACAGGTCGCATTCCGCCCGATCGCCGCGTGGCCTGCTGCAAAGTCATCGCGTCCGCAAAGCGCGCCAAACGTCCACTTGGACGCGGCCGGCCGGTCGTGGCATGACTGGGAGAAATGTTCGCGATGAACGCAGTTATCGGGAGAATGCCATGAATCGCAGACGCGCCGGCGGTCTCTTCCTGGCCTGCCTGCTGGCGGTCGCGACGCTGCTTTCCGTCGGCGCGGGCGCCGCGCGGGCGGCGTCCGGCAAGCTTACGATCGAATCGGGCGGTCTGAAACGCACGGCCTTTCTGGTGGAGCGCGTGCGGCTGAAACAGGCGCCGCGGCCGACCATTGTCGTGCTGCATGGCCAGAGCGGCACCGGGCTGCGCGCCCGGCGCAATCTTGGGCTTGAAGACCTGAAGTCGCCCGGCGTCGCGGTCGTCTATCTCGATGCGATCGATGGCCACTGGGACGTCGGCGACGCCAGGAGCCAGCGCGATGCGCAATTCGTGCGCGACACCGTCGCCAAGCTGATCGCCGACGGCGTCACCGACCGGCGCCGCGTTTTTCTGGTCGGCGCCTCCACCGGCGGCATGTTGGCCTATCGCGTGGCCTGCGCCGATCCCGCCATGTTCGCCGGCGTCGCGGTCCTGATTTCGAACATGACGGCGGCGGACGCGCCCAACTGCAAGCCGTCCGCGCCCGTCGCCCTCATGAGCATCGCCGGCGTCGCCGACCCGGTCACGCCTTACGCGGGCGGCAAGGCGAACCTGTCGGATTTCAAGGACGAACTCGTGTCCGTCGACGCCTCGCTCGCGCCCTTCCGGCAGGCGGCCGGCTGCGGGCAGAAAACCTCGGCCGAACTGCCCGATCGCGATCCGAACGACGGTTCGCGCGTGTTCGTCGACAAATGGGCCGGATGCAAACGGCCGATCGAACTGGTGCGGATCGAAGGCGGCGGCCATGCACTGCCGGGGCGCGTCCGGCTGGGACTGGACCGGGGCCAGCCTGTCGGCGCCCACAACCGCGACGTCGACGCGGCAAGACTCGTGATCGATTTCATGAAGCGCGTGGAGGCCGAGCGCGCGAGCCGATGAGCGATCGACGGGCGCTCACACGGTTCGGCAGGCGGACGGCCGCAATGGCTGTCGCGATTCTGGCCGCCGGCCATGCCGCCGAGAGCGCCGCGCCGGCGCCCTGCCCGGACGTTTTCGACCGGACCCTTCAGGTGATCGCGGTCGACGAGAAACTCGATTTCGCGCTTGCCGATGGCCGCATCGGCCGCCTCCCCGGCCTCGATTTCGGGCGTGGCGATCACGCCGCCGGGGCCCGCGCGACATTTGTGCAATGGCTTGTCGGTCGCGACGTCGCGGCCGCCGATCCGGTAGAAAAAACAGACCGCTGGGGCAGGTTGTCGCTTTGGCTCGCCGCGCCGGCGGGCGCCGGGTCGCCGGCGACGGCCTCGCTCGCCGAGACGGCGCTGGCAGCGGGCCTGGCCCGCTACCGGCCCGACGCAGCCGCTCGGCCCTGCCGCGCGCGTCTGCTGGCCGCCGAGGCCCAGGCCCGGACGGCGCGCCGGGGCATATGGGCGCACGCGCCGGTCATCCTTGCCGAAGATCGCGCGGGGATCGTGGGCGCGCCGCCCGGCATGAGCGTCGTCGAGGGCAAGGTCGCCAGCCTTGGAGACGCCACAGGGCGCATTTATGTGAATTTCGGGTCGGTGCGGGCGGTCGATTTTGCGTTCACCATTTCGCGGCGCAACCTGACTATACTTGAAGCGCTCGGGGTCGAGGCGCAAAACCTCGTCGGGCGGCATGTGCGGGTCCGCGGTCTCATCGACCGCCGTTTTGGCCCGCAGATGGAGATTACGAGCGCGGATGCGATTGAGCTTCTCGACGAACGGAAGGCGCCCTAGCGACGCGGTTTGCGTGCGCAAGGTCTCGAGCGCGCTGGCGGCGATGCTGCTGGCGTCCTGCGCGCTGGTCGACCAGCAGGGGGTGATGGCGCCGGCGATCAGGTCTGCGCCGCCCGCGGCCCCGCGCACGGTCGGGTTCGATTCGCTGACCGCGATCGAGCACAAGAAACTGGTCGCGCAGTTCGGCGGCGAATATTCCTGGCCTGCGGCCGAGCGCTACCTCAACGACATTCTCGCGCGGCTGGCCGGCGCCTCCGAAACGGGCGGCCAGGTCTATCGCGTGACCATTCTCAACACGCCCGTGGTGAACGCGTTCGCCCTGCCCTCCGGCAATCTGTATGCGTCGCGCGGGCTGCTCGCGCTCGCCAACGATTCTTCGGAAATCGCCGCGGTGATGGCGCATGAAATCGCGCATGTGACGGCCAAGCACGCGGCTGCGCGGGCCGAGCGCGAAAAGCAGGCGGCGGTGATCGCGGAAGCCGCCAACGTCATCCAGAGCCGACAGAAGGGCGAGGAGGTCGAGGCGACGCAGAAACTGTCCTTCGCCGGGTTTTCCCGCCAGCAGGAAGTCGACGCCGACCGCGTTGGCGTGGCCGTCATCGCGCGCGCGGGGTTCGATCCCTATGGCGCCCCGCGCTTCCTGACCTCTCTCGGCCGCTCGATCGCCTTCCGCGACGCGTTGCTCGGGCAGAAGACCGATGGCCGCCCAGACATGCTTGCGACGCATCCGACCACGCCCGAACGCATCAGTCAGGCGACGCTGGCGGCGCGCCAGATCGCGGCGCCGGGCGTCGGCAAGTCGGATCGGGCGAGCTATCTCGCGGCGATCAACGGGATCGCATTCGGCGAAGACCCGTCGGAGGGGCTGGTTCGCGGACGCATGTTTCTCCAGCCGCGCCTGGGGTTCTCGTTTCGCGCGCCGGAGGGGTTCGTTCTTGAGAACACGCGTCGCGCGCTGCTCGGCAAGGCGTTCGGCGGGCGCGAGGCGTTGCGGCTCGACAACGTGGTCGTCGGTCCTGCGACGCCGCTCGAGACCTATCTGGCGTCCGGATGGCTTGACGGGCTGATCGAATCCTCGATCAGGACGGGCACGGTCGACGGCATGCCGGCGGCGTTCGGCATCGCGCGCGCGGGCGAATGGAATTTCCGGGTGGCGGTCATTCGGCGCGAGGGCGAGGTTTATCGCCTCATGTTCGCGGTGCGCTCGCTGAACGAAGAAGCAGAGCGCAGATTCCAGGAATCGATCGATTCATTCCATTCGATCACACCGGACGAAGCCGCGCGCGCGCGGGCGCAGCGGTTGCAGATCGTCGTCGCCGCCGCCGGCGATACGGTCGAATCGCTCTCCCAACGCATGACCGGCGTCGAACGGCCGGCCGAGATGTTCCTGTTGCTCAACGGGCTGGAGGCCGGCGCGGCGCTGCGCGCGGGCGAAGCGTACAAACTGGTGGTCGAATAGGCGAAACCGTCGGATACGAAAAAGCCCGGCCTAGCCGGGCTTGATCGTTCGCTGAACGGTCGCGGCCGGATCAGGCCGCCTCCTCGATGTCGCCGTCCGCTTCCGCTTCCACCTCGGCGTCCGACTTGGCGCCGCGACGCGGGCCCTTCTGCAGCTGCGCCTCGATCAGCTTCAGCGCTTCGGTGTCCGAGATCTTGTTGACGACCGCCAGCTCGCGGCTCATGCGGTCGACGGCCGCCTCGTAAAGCTGACGCTCGGAGTAGGATTGCTCGGGCTGCGCGTCCGACCGATAGAGATCGCGCACCACCTCCGCGATGGCGATGAGATCGCCGGAATTGATCTTGGCCTCGTATTCCTGCGCGCGACGCGACCACATGGTGCGCTTGATGCGCGCGCGGCCGGTCAGCGTCTCCAGCGCCTTGCCGATGATGGGCGCGTCGGCCAGCTTGCGCATGCCCACGCTCGCGACCTTCGGGGTCGGCACCTTCAGAATCATCTTGTCCTTGATGAAGCTGATCACGAACAACTCGAGCTGGAAGCCTGCGACTTCCTGCACCTCGATCGCCGTGATCTGGCCCACGCCGTGCGCGGGATAAACGATGAACTCCTGGGGCTTGAAGCCGAGCTTCACGCCAGCGGGCCGCGCGACCACAGGCTTCTGCGGATGCCGGCTCGCCGGGGCGCCGGCGGAGGGTTGCACAATGGTCCTGGCGGCGGCGCGATCGTCGGCCGCCGGAATTTTCTTCTGAGTTTGAGCCACTTGCTTATGATCGCCGGTCGTTCGAGCCTGAGATTGCGGCGCAGGTTGCGCCGGTTTGGGTGAAACCGCGGCGGGCGCGGACTGCACCGGCGCGCCAGCGGCAGGGCGCGGAGGCCGCGCCGAAATCGTTCTATCGCCCGTCGATTTCGCGGTCGGGGGAACCTGCTTCGCATCGGCCGCGGCGCGATGTTCGACCGGCGCGGGCTTCGCCTTCGCGGCGGCGGGCGGCGCCGATGTGCGCTTGGCCGAAGCCTTGGCCGTCATCTTGGCGGCGATGCGTTGCGCGCCCTTCCCGGGCTTCGTCTCGAGCGCCTTTGCAGGCGCACGCACGGGCGCCCTGGCCGCGACAGGCTTGGCCGCAATGGTCTTGGCCGCAATGGTCTTGGCTGCGACGGGCTTGGCTGCGACGGGCTTGGCCGCAGCAGTCTGTGCGCTCGCCTTGACCGGCGCGCGGGCCGAGGTTCTCGCAACCGCCCTGGTCGTCTTCCCGGCCGCCTTGCCGGCCGCCTTGCTGGCCGCCTTGGCGCCGTCGCCGGCGCGCGCGGAGCTTTGCGCCTTGCTCGCAGTCCGGGAGGCGCCCGCTTTGAGCGTGGTCGTCTTGGCGGCCCTGGGCGCGGGGCTCTTGCTCGTTGCGCTCCGGGCGGGCGTCCTGGCCGCGGATTTTGCGGCCGCGCGCGGCGCAGCGGTCGTCTTGACGCGCGCGGCGGAGGCTTTCGCCTTTCCGTCCTTGCGCGTCGCGGCCTTGACGTCCTTGCCCGAGTCCCTCGTAGATCTGGCGGCGCTGGATTTGGCGGTGCTGGATTTGGCGTTCTTGCGCGCTGCGCTGTCGGCTTTATTGGATTTTCTTGCGGTCGACATGCCAGCGTACTCCTGTTCGTCCCGTTTGGACCCGGGGCCTGCGGCGGCCAGATACGCCGGCCGCCTGCGCGGGGCCTCGCCCAACGCGCCGCCCCCAGTCGAGCGTTTCAGACAGGAAATCCGCAACCCGGCGGCGCACGATCGCGCACAGCCCGAAACAGGCAAAGCCTCAACGCCCGAGAAAACCCGGCGCGATCAGCTGTGCTTGTGATGAACGAATTCCAATGCGATAAATTCGACTGTTAAAAAATCGTATATCACAAAATCGGCGCGAATCAAAGGCGCGGCCGCTTTTGCTGCGCCGCACGCACGCCGGTTGGTTAACAGTCGGATTTCACTATCGCGCGGTGTCGCGCGCCTGGCCGTCAGTCGCCTTCGCCCGGTTTCTCGGAGAAATGCTCCGCAAACTTGTTGGGCTTTCCGTCGAACTCCTTGGCGTCCGCCGGCGCGTCGCGCTTGACCGTGATATTGGGCCACTGAACCGCGAAATCGGCATTCAGCTTCAGCCACTTTTCAAGCCCCGGTTCCGTGTCGGGCTTGATCGCCTCGGCCGGGCATTCGGGTTCGCAGACGCCGCAATCTATGCATTCGTCGGGATGGATCACGAGCATGTTCTCGCCCTCGTAGAAACAATCCACGGGGCAGACCTCGACGCAATCGGTGTATTTGCACTTGATGCAGTTTTCGGTGACCACATAAGTCATCAGCGGCTCCTCGCGCCCGAGCGCGTGCGCTTGAAAATCCGGCGCCTTGCTAGACCCTTTGCCGGTTCGGCGCAAGAAGCCTTGCGCAATCAATTCGGCGATCGCAGTTCCTCGTAGAGGAGCCGCGCCTCGGTCGCAGGGCCGCGACGCACGCCCGGCCCCAGCACGCGGAGCACGCGCACGTCACGTTCGAGCGCGACGGTCAGCACGTCGCCGGCGCGCACGTGCCTGGACGCCTGCTCCACCCTTTGGCTGTTCAGACGCACGTGGCCTTCCACGACCAGCCGGGCGGCCAGCGTGCGTGTGCGCGCCACGCGCGCATACCAAAGCCATTTATCGAGTCGCTGTCGTCCATCCTCCATAGGTCCGCATAGCACTCAATCGCGGGGGAAGGATGGCGCAAGGTCAGCTGATACGCCGCCCGAGCGCGCCGGCGAGCGCCAGTTTCGCGCTCGCGCGCAGCTTGCGCCACGCGGTGCGGCGGCGAATTGCGGCGTCAAAGGCGCGCGCGCGCGGCGGCGCGCAGCAGATTTCGAAATCGGCCATCGTCTGGCGATCCGGCCAGATGCGGTCGATCATGGGATGATCGGCGATCGCGCAGGAATCGGTGAGATCGATGCCGGGTTCGGCAAGCTGGCGTTCGATCAGCATGCGCGCCAGCAACGCGCCCGGCGAATAGGCCGCAAAGGACTCGTCGTAAGCCGTCTTCCAGAAGTAGCAGCGTCCGGCGCTGGCGATCATGATCGCCATCGCGACCGGCCTGTCGTTCAAAGTCAGGCAATCGATCCGGCACTGACCGCGCCGCGCCATCAGGCGCGTCATGACGCGCGTGAAGGTGGCGTCGCCGACGCTGGACAGGAGCGCGGTTCCCCGTCGACCTTTCCATCCCTTCTGTTCGAGCGCGAGAAACGTCTCGATCGAATCGCGCACCTCGCCCGCACCGGACGTGGAGCGGATTTCGATCCGACCCAGATCGCGCAACCGGTTCAGCTTGCGATTGTGTTCCTTGCGCAGCCTTGGCGAATGGACGCCGCGCAGCACATTGTCGGACGATTGTCCGCTGAGCAAAACCGCGCGCTCGTAAGGCGCAGCCACCGACCACGCCCGATTGTTGGCGACGGCGCGCGCGATCAGCGCGGAGAACAATGGGCCCGTGCGCACCAGCCGCGGCAGGACGAGGCCCGTCCAGCCGCGTCGCTCGCGCGCGATCCAGTCGAACAGCGCGTCGATCGCGCGCGTGGCCGCCATGCGATCGACGAGCGGGGCGCCGACGGCGGCGTGTGGATGGAGCCAGCCGATCGCCAGGCCGCGCGTCAGAAAGGAGGATCGCGATCGTATCGCCATGAGGCCGATCATGCGGCCACGCGGCTCGAACCCGATCCCTTCCCACACGGCCACGAATTCCGGCCGCAGCGCGGGCGGCACATGAAGGGCGGCGGGCGCCGCGAACGAGGGGTCCATGAATGCGTTCGGTTCGAGCGCGCGGTCGACCAGATCGCGCCAGGCTGCGACGTGGGTTTCGGCGGCTTCCACGCCGAACGTCTCGACCATGAGGCGGCGGTCTGCGAGAGGCCGCGGTCGGGTGTCGCGCGCGCCGGCCCGTGCCGTTTCCGGGGCGCCGGGCGCTCCCGCAAGGGCCGCCTCCAGGCCAAGCGATGTCGCCCGGGCGTCCGAAAACGACCTTCCGTCCCCCAAGGAACCGACGTCCCAAAAGCGAACCGACATCCGCAACTCCGCCCGTAGGTTCCGCGCCGGCGCCTTTCCGTCCCATTCCGGGACAATTAGGCGCGCGCGCATCCCAATGGCGGATACGGTTCAAGAACCGCGCCGGCGACATGAGGCCCGGAAACGATACGCGTGGTCGGTCAGGCCAGCAGGCCGCCGCGAGCGGGTTTGAGCGGGTTGTCGGCGAGGGCGGTCGCGTCCGGTTCATCGGCGCGCGTTTCGCCAAGCGCGGCGGCGAACAGACCGTCGACGAACGTGCGATCCAGGCCGTCGAGAATGAACACGATTCGCGTTCGCCGGTCGGCGTCGGGCCAGGTTTCGAGCCGCACGGGCGGGTGGAACAGGTGCTGCACGCCGTGGATGACGATCGGGCGGTCCGGGTCGTCCGCGAGCGCGACGACGCCTTTCACGCGCAACAGTTTCGGGCCGTGCGCGGCTCGCAACAATTCGAGAAAGAGTTCGAAGGCCCGCGGCTCGATCGGCGCCTGGCGTGTGACGCAGTAGGCCTCGATTGTCGCGCTGTGACGATTGCGCTCGTGCGCGTGGTCGTGATGGCGATGTCCGTGCGCATGACGCGCGGCGACGCGTTCCGCGTTCAGCCAGCCTTTCACGTCCGGGATCTTGCTGTCGGGATCGAACAGGCCGGCGGCGAGGAGAGCGGCGGGTACGGCTTCGCCGGCGGCTGCGTCGAGCCGCGGCGCGCCCGGATTGAGCGCGTCGATCTGCGCTTCGAGCGAGGCGAAATCGGCCGCGGCGGCCGGCAGGTCGGTCTTGGTCAGGACGATGCGGTCGGCGACGGCGACCTGGCGAACCGCCTCCTTGTGATGGGCGAGCGTCGCGGCGCCGTTGACCGCGTCGACCACGGTGACGACGCCATCGAGCCGATAGCGCAGCACGAGATAGGGGTGCCCCATGATCGCATGCAGGACAGGGGCGGGGTCCGCAAGGCCCGTCGTCTCGATGATGATGCGCCGGACCGGCGCCATCCGGCCATTGTCGATCCGACGCAGCAGGTCTTCCAGCGCGTGAACGAGATCGCCGCGTATGGTGCAGCACAAACATCCGGAGGCCAGGAGCACCATATCGCCGTCGATCTTCTCGACCAGCAGATGGTCCAGTCCGATCTCGCCGAACTCGTTGATGAAAACGAGAGTTTCCGCGAGCGCGGGGTCGGCCAGCAGCGCGTTCAGGAGCGTCGTCTTGCCCGCGCCGAGGAAGCCGGTGAGGATCGTGACGGGTATGGGCGGCGGCGGACGGCGGCGGATGATATCGCTCATCACCGGCCGCCGGCGCTCTTGGGTTTGGCGGACGACTTGGCGGACGACTGGGCGGGCTTCGCCGGCGTACGGGCGACCACCGTTTTCGAAGCCGGCTTAACCGAAGACGACTTGACCGAAGACGGTTTGGCGGCGGGAGGTCTGGCGGCCGATCGGGCGGAATGGGCCTCGGTCTTCTTGTGCGCCGCGTGGGCGACCTTCGCCTTTTCCCCCGCGCGTGTCCTGGCCTTGTCCTTTCCCTTGCCGTCGCTCGCACCCCCGGCCGCGGGCGCGCCGTTCTCGGCGACATCGGCCTTGCCGGCCTTGTGTTTGGCCAGCTTGCCCCGCGCGCCCTTCATGGCGCGCGCCCTGGCGTCTGGTTTCAATGGCGTGTCGGCCCCGGATTCGGATTCCTCCGCATAGGCCGCGCGCGTCGGCGCCGAGCTGCCGGCGGCCCGCGCGATTGGTCCCGTCCAGCCGGGAACGGGCCCGACGAACACCGGGACCGGCTCGAAATACGGGCGCGGCATGGCGGCTACCTGACGCGCCGGCGAAGCTTGCGCCGGCCCGCCGCCAAGCGGCGATCCGCCACCGCCTTCCGGGCTGAACAGGCTGGAGAAGGGCGTGGCGATCGGCTGCGAGAAGTCTTCGATCTCGGCCGAAAATTGTGCGACGGCGGCGCCGCGATTGCGGCAGACGCTGTCGCGCTGGTCGGGCGCGTGGCCGACGCCGGGCGAGGCGAGCGACTGGACCGATCCGTGGCTCGCCCCCTGTCCGGCGAAGACCTTGTCGAGCAGCGTGGCCGCCTGCACCGTGCGCATGGTCGCGCTGGGCGCGCCCAGAACGGCGACGATCAGTTTTCGTCCGCCGCGCGTGGCGCTGGCGACCAGGTTGAAACCCGCCGAGCAGGTGAAACCGGTCTTCATGCCGTCGGCGCCGGGATAGCGGCCGAGCATGCCGTTGTGCGTCTGTATGATTCGTCCGTTGAGACTCAGCGCGCCGATGCCGAACAGATCGGCATGTTCGGGGAAATACGCGTAGAGCGCGCGACCGAGCAGCGCCATGTCGCGGGCAGAGGTCACCTGCTGGGCGGCCGGCAGACCGTTCGGATTGACGAAGTAGGATTCGCGCATGCCGAGCGCGCGCGCCTGCGCGTTCATCTCGCCCGCAAATGCTTCGACCGATCCCGAGACCCCTTCCGCGATCGACACAGCCACGTCGTTGGCCGACTTCACCATCAGCATCTTCAGCGCGTTGTCGAGCGTGACGAGCTGGCCCGGCTTGAATCCCATCTTGGACGGCGGCATGCGCGCCGCGCGCGGCGACACCGCGATCGGCGTGTTCATGGCGATGCGATTCTCGCGCACAGCCTTCATGGCGACGAAGGCCGTCATCATCTTGGTGAGCGAGGCGGGATACCAGGATCGCGTCGCTTCCTGCGCCAGCAGCACCTCGCCGCTCGCCGCGTCGATGACGATCGCCGGATTGGCGCGCGCGGGGGCGCTGAGAACGAGCAGTGCGACGACGGCCGCCGCGATCCTGGAAAGATTCATGAAACGTCCCCAAACGCCCCGGCTTGCGGGGTCAGAATCTGTCTAAACCCGCGCTTGCCATCTGAAAAGGCGAAGGCCGCGCGCCCTGCGCCGCGATCCCCGGTCGCGTCTTGGCGATCCGGCCGCCTCTGCTTAGAGTGCGGACTTCGGCGATTTCATGACGCCGGCCGCATTCGCGCCTTAGGCGCGACCGGCCTGCAATCCATATCTGGGAGTTCGACCATGACTGCGGCGATCATCGGCTGGGCGCATCTGCCCTTCGGCAAATTCGACAATGAAACGGTGGAAAGCCTGATCGTGAAGGCGGCCCGGCAGGCGCTGGAGCACGCCGGACTGGGCGCATCCGACATCGACGAAATCGTGCTGGGGCATTTCAACGCGGGCTTCAGTCCGCAGGATTTCACGGCCGCGCTCGTGCTGCAGGCCGATCCCGCCTTCCGCTTCAAGCCGGCCCTGCGCGTGGAGAACGCCTGCGCGACCGGCTCGGCCGCCGTCCACACCGCGATCAAGACGATCGAGGCGCGCCGCGCACGCCGCGTGCTGGTGGTGGGCGTCGAGCAGATGACGCGCACGCCGGGCCCGGAGATCGGCAAGAATCTTCTGCGCGCCTCCTATCTGCCGGAGGATGGCGAGACCGTCGGCGGTTTCGCCGGCGTGTTTGGAAAGATCGCGTCCGCCTATTTCCAGAAATACGGCGATCAGTCGGACGCGCTCGCCCTCATCGCGGCCAAGAACCACAAGAACGGCGTCGCCAACCCCTATGCGCAGATGCGCAAGGATTTCGGCTACGAGTTCTGCCGGCAGGAGAGCGAGAAGAACCCGTTCGTGGCCGGACCGCTGAAACGCACCGACTGCTCGCTGGTGTCGGACGGCGCCGCAGCGGTGGTGCTTGCCGACATCGACACCGCGCTTTCCGCCAAACGGGCGATCGTGTTCCGCGCCAACGAGCACGCGCAGGATTTCCTGCCGATGTCGAAACGCGACATTCTCGATTTCGAGGGGTGCTCCGTGGCCTGGGGGCGCGCGCTGGCGAAGGCGGGCGTTCAACTCGGCGACCTGTCGTTCGTCGAGACGCACGACTGTTTCACCGTCGCCGAATTGATCGAATACGAGGCGATGGGCCTCGCGCCGAAGGGCCGCGGCGCGGATGTCATCAAGAACGGCGTCACGACCATGGAAGGCGCGCTGCCGGTCAATCCGTCGGGCGGGCTTAAGGCCAAGGGTCATCCGATCGGCGCGACAGGCGTATCCATGCATGCGTTGACCGCCATGCAGCTCTGCGGCGAGGCGCCGGAAGGCATGCAGGTGCGCGGCGCCAGGCTCGGCGGCGTGTTCAACATGGGCGGGGCGGCGGTCGCCAACTACGTCAGCATCCTCGAACGGCTTCGCTGACCGCACGCCGCATTTTCCTACCGAACGATAAGAAAATTCATGAGCGAAGCGCCGGAAGGTTACCTGCCGACCGATCACTCCAGTCCCTATATGGATCTGATCGGTCGGCTCTACGAAAAGGGCGATGGCGAGGACTATCGACTCGGCATGCGGGTCGAACCCCATCACACCAACCGGATCGGCGCCTGCCACGGCGCGGTGCTGGCGGCGCTCGCCGACGTGCACCTCTTGCGGCTGATCGCGCTCACGCGCACGCCGCGCCTGACGCTGGTGACGGTCCATCTCGGGCTCGACTACCTCAGCCCCGCGCCGCTCGGCGCGTGGATCGAGGGGCGCGGCCGCGTCGACCGGATGGGCCGGCAGTTGTGCTATTCGAGCGGCGTGATCACCGCCGACGGCAAGCCGGCGCTGCGGGGCAGCGGCGTGTTCCAGATCGTGCCCGATGCGAAGCTGAAGACCTGACCCTACTCTCCCGGCGCCTTGGCGTGGATCGCCAGGGCGTGAACGCCCCCGGCAAGTTCCGCCTTGAGCGCCTCGTTCACCAGCCGGTGACGCTGCACCCGCGTCCTCCCGGCGAAAACGTCTGCGACGATGCGCACCGTAAAGTGTGATTCGCCCGAGTGGTCCGCCCCGCCCGGATGGACGTAGTGGTCGGCGTGGCGGTGCGAATCGTTGATCACCTCCAGTTCGACAGGATGGAGGGCGTCTTGCAGCGCCGCGCGAATGCGCGCTTCGGCGCCTTGCTTGTGAGTCATGGCTGGATTCCCATCGGGCGATCTGGCGCCTAGTTAGCGGCGCGGGAAGGGCGGGCGCAAGCGCGCGCGGAAAACGCGAGAAGCCTGATTTTTCGAAAGCCCCGGACGCGACGGGTCAGGCGCGCCCCAAAAATATTTACCCGCGGCCGCATCTTTTCTCAGGCTTCGCGAACGCCCATAATGTCCGGTTCATGGATCTCAACTCGCCCATTTTCGATCGCATCCGGGTCAAACGGGAGACCGCCCGCGCCGAACCGGGCGGGGCTCAGGTCGTGTGCGACTTCCCCGGCTGCGCGAACGCCGGGGAGCACCGCGCGCCGATGGGGCGCGACCGCGAGGGGCAGTATTTCTGCTTCTGCCTCGACCACGTGCGCGAGTACAATGCTTCTTACAATTATTTCAACGGGATGAGCGATGACGCGGTCGCCCGTTGGATGAAGGAGGACACAATCGGCCATCGCCCGACCTGGGCGATGGGCGTCAACCGGGCCGGCAAGAATTTCCGGGAGGATCCCACCGCCTTCCGCGACCCGATGGGGCTGTTCCGTGGCAGGACCGCGCGCGCCGAACCCGCGCCGAGGAAACCCGCGCCCTACGGCATCGCCGCCCGCAAGGCGCTGACGACGCTCGGCCTCGACGAGACGGCGGACGCGGCCGCCATCAAGGCGCGCTACAAGGAACTCGTCAAACGCCTGCATCCGGACGCCAACGGCGGCGATCGTTCGCGCGAGGACAAATTGCGCGAGATCATCCGGGCCTATAATTATTTGCGATCGACCAAGCTCGCCTGACCGCAGGGGCGGTTCGAGCGGCTTTGCACTTGGCCCGCGGGCGCTGTCTGCGGCATCGGAGGATTGATGCAAACCCTAGCCGAGAAAAGCGGCGTGAGCCCGGTTCCGGACATCAAGGTGTCGGTGCGCCAGTTGTTCGGGATCGATTCGGACATGGAGGCGCCCGCCTTCTCGCAACCCGAAGACCATGTTCCGGACCTCGATCCGGACTATCTGTTCGATCGCGACACCACCCTCGCCATTCTCGCCGGCTTCGCGCGCAATCGCCGCGTAATGATCACGGGCTATCACGGCACGGGCAAGTCGACGCATATCGAGCAGGTCGCGGCGCGGCTCAACTGGCCGTGCGTGCGCGTCAATCTCGACAGCCACGTCTCGCGCATCGATCTCGTCGGCAAGGATGCGATCGTGCTCAAGGACGGCAAGCAGGTGACCGAGTTCCGCGACGGCATTCTGCCGTGGGCGTTGCAGCACAATGTCGCGCTCTGTTTCGACGAATACGACGCCGGCCGGCCGGACGTGATGTTCGTCATCCAGCGCGTGCTCGAAGTCTCCGGCCGCCTGACGCTGCTCGACCAGAACCGCGTCATCCGCCCGCATCCCGCATTCCGGCTGTTCGCCACCGCCAACACGGTCGGGCTTGGCGACACGTCCGGCCTCTATCACGGCACCCAGCAGATCAACCAGGGGCAGATGGACCGCTGGTCGATCGTCGCCACGCTCAATTATCTGCCGCACGACAAGGAGGCGGACATCGTGCGCGCGAAGGTGAAGACTTTCGCCGCGACGAAGGAAGGCAAGGACGCCGTCGGCAAGATGGTGCGGGTGGCCGATCTCACGCGCAACGCGTTCATCGCCGGCGATCTGTCGACGGTGATGAGCCCGCGCACGGTGATCACGTGGGCCGAGAACGCCGAAATCTTCCACGACATCGGCTTCGCGTTCCGCCTCACCTTCCTCAACAAATGCGACGAGCTGGAGCGTCCGCTGGTCGCGGAATTCTATCAGCGCTGTTTCGGCAAGGATCTGCCGGAGAGCGCCGTGAACGTGGTGATGACCTAGCCCCGTGTCGTCCAACCGCAAGCCATTCGCGCCCAAGGACGCCCCGCAGGAACCGTTCAAGAGGGCGGTCGCGGGCTGCATGCGCGCGATGGCGCGCAATCCCGCGCTCGAGGTGACGTTCTCCGCCGACCGGCCCTCGCTCGTCGGCGCAGCGGACGGGGCGAAGGCGCGGCTGCCCGAGCCGCCGCGCAAACTCTCGCCCGCGGACGCGGCCATCGTGCGCGGCCATTCGGATTCCCTCGCGCTGCGGCTCGCCTGCCACGACAACGACGTGCATCGCCGGCTCATTCCGCAGGGGCAGGCCGCGCGCGCGATTTTCGAGGCGGTGGAGCAGGCGCGAGTCGAATCGATCGGCGCGCGGCGCATGGAAGGCGTGGCCGCCAATCTCGACGCCATGCTCGCCGATCGGTTTTCGCGCGGCAATTATGCGACCATCGCCGATCGCGCCGACGCCCCGCTTGAAGACGCACTGTCGCTGATCGTGCGCGAACGGCTGACCGGCGCCAGGCCGCCGGCCAATGCGCAAGGCATCGTCGATCTGTGGCGTCCGTTCATCGAACAGCGGGCTTCCGGCGCGCTCGACAAACTGTCGGGCCAGATCGAGGATCAGCGCGCCTTCGGCCGGCTGGTGCGCGACGTGCTGAGCGCGCTCGACATGTCGGACGAGAGCTCGGACGAGCGCGAGGACAGCGAGGAAGACAGCGAGAACCAGCCAGACGACGCCGAATCCAACCAGGACACGACGGGTGAGCAGGATTCGGAAGGCGAATCCTACGAACTGGACGAGGCCGCCGCCAGCGATGAGGACATGGAGGAAGGCGCCAGCGAGGCGGAAGACGCGCCCTCCGGCGAGTTTCCGGACGAGGCGGACGCCGGCGACGCGGAAGAAGCCTCCGAATCGCGTCGCCCGACGCCGCACGGCGACGCGCGCCATGGCGTCGACTACAAGGCCTTCACGCAGAAGTTCGACGAGATCGTGCATGCCGAAGAGCTTTGCGACGCCGAGGAGCTGGAGCGACTGCGCGCCTATCTCGACAAGCAATTGCAGAACCTGTCGTCGATCGTCGCGCGGCTCGCCAATCGCCTGCAGCGCAGGCTGATGGCGCAGCAGAACCGTTCGTGGGAATTCGATCTCGAAGAAGGCGTGCTCGATCCCGCGCGGCTGTCGCGCGTGGTCATCGATCCGCAGCAGCCGCTGTCGTTCAAGCGCGAGAAGGACATGAACTTCCGCGACACGGTGGTCACGCTGCTGCTCGACAATTCGGGATCGATGCGCGGACGCCCGATCACGGTCGCGGCCACCTGCGCCGATATTCTCGCACGCACGCTGGAGCGCTGCGGCGTGAAGGTGGAGATTCTCGGCTTCACCACCCGCGCGTGGAAGGGCGGGCAGTCGCGCGAGGCGTGGCTGCACGCCGGCAAGCCTGCCAATCCCGGTCGCCTCAACGATCTGCGTCACATCGTCTACAAGGCGGCGGACGCGCCGTGGCGGCGCGCGCGCCGCAATCTCGGCCTGATGATGCGCGAGGGCCTGCTGAAGGAGAACATCGACGGCGAGGCGCTCGACTGGGCGTTCCGCCGGCTCGTGCACCGGCCCGAGCAACGGCGCATTCTGATGATGATTTCCGATGGCGCGCCGGTCGACGATTCCACGCTCTCGGTCAATCCCGGCAATTATCTCGAACGGCACCTGCGCCATGTGATCGAGGAGATCGAAAACCGTTCGCCGGTCGAACTCATCGCCATCGGCATCGGCCACGACGTCACGCGCTATTACAAGCGCGCGGTGACGATCGTGGATGCGGAGGAACTCGGCGGCGCGATGACGGAAAAGCTCGCCGAACTGTTCGACGACAAGCCGCCGCCCTCGCACCACACCATGCCGCCGCGCGCGCCGCAGACGGCGCCGAAGTCAAAGCCCGGCGGCCGCGTGCAGATCGCGATGCGGTGATCGTCCGGCTCTCGTGTCGCCCATGTTAAGACGGAGGCAATCCGGCCGCGCCAGGAAATCGGGCGCCGCGTCGCGGCGCGCCTGGGGTATTTCGCCGCCTGCCTGATGGCGGACGTCACCGCGGCGCGAGCGCCCAATAGTCGAGATCGAGGATGACGCCCGGGTCGTAGTCCTTGCCGCCTTCGAGCGTCAACGGGAAATCGCCGCAGGGCCTGTCCTTTGTCGCGATGGTGCGCAGACGCAGCGCGCCCACGTCGTCGCGACCCGGAATTTCCGCGCGGTCCAGCACCTGCGTCCACGCATGAACCGTCAGGCCCGCAAACAACGGCGCGACATGGCGCCCACCGTTGATTCCAGCGATGTGGAAGGCGTTGGCGAGCCCGTTGAACGACAGCGCGCGGGCGAGCGAAATCACGTGGCCGCCGTAGATGAGGCGGCGCCCGAACCGACCCTGCCCTTCGGTGAACTGGTTAAAATGGACCTTGGCCGTGTTCTGGTAGAGGCGGGTCGCGATCATGTGTTCGGCTTCCTCGACCGTCATGCCGTCCACATGGTCTATGCGTTCGCCCGGCTGGTAATCGCCCCAGCGGAACGGGGCGCCTGCGAGCGTGTAGTCGTAGGCGCCGGCGTCGACCACCGGACAGGCGTCGCCCAGCGAATCGGCGGGCAGGGCCTTCGGCAGATCGGGCACAAGCTCCTCGCGCACGGGCGCGTTCGGGTCGGCCTTGCGCACCATCACCCAGCGCACATAGTCGAGCACCGTGTCGCCGTCCTGGTTGAAGCCGCGCGAGCGCACATAGACGACGCCGGTCTGGCGGTTGGAGTTTTCCTTCAGGCCGATCACGTCCGACTGGGCCGTGAGCGTGTCGCCCGGATAGACGGGCGCGAGAAAGCGGCAGGCGGCGTAGCCAAGATTGGCGACGGCGTTGAGCGAGATGTCGGGCACCGTCTTGCCGAACACGATGTGGAACACGAGCATGTCGTCGACCGGACTTTGCGGGTAGCCGATCGCCTGCGCGAACGCGTCGGAGGACTGAACCGCGAACCGCGAGCCGTAGAGCGCGGTGTACAGCGCGACGTCGCCGGTCGTCACCGTGCGCGGCGCGGCGTGGCGGATCGTCTGGCCGATACGGAAATCCTCGAAGAAATTGCCGGGCGTCGTCTTGCTCATGGTTCGTCTCCGGATCGTTCGTTCGTGATGGCGGCCAGCGCGCGCGCGAGCGCGGGCGCGTCGCCGGAAATTTCGATCGTTTTCACGCGGGCGGTCTCGCCGGCGACGATGCGCACGGCCGAGGCCGGCAGGCGAAGCGCCCGGGCGATCAGTTTGGTGAGAGCGGCGTTGGCCTTGCCGTCTTCGGGGGCGGCGCGCACGCGCGCCTTGAGGACGGTTCGACCGTCGTCGCGGGTTTCGCAGCCTTCCAGCGCGTCGCGGCCGCCACGCGGCGTCAGTCGCACGTGCAGTTCGATCCCGTCGGCGCCAGCGCGCCAGGGAAGGGCGGCGGTCATGCGCGCGCTCAGAAATTCCGCGCGAGCGGGTAGAGATAATAGACGATCACGCGCTGCAGGAAGAATATCAGCAGCAACAGCACGATCGGAGAGAGGTCGAGCCCGGCCATCGGGGGCAGAATGTTGCGGATGGGGCGCAGCAGCGGCTCGGTGACGGCGTTGAGGCCGTTCCAGATCGCGCGCACGAAGTCCGAACGCACGTTCACCACTTCGAACGCGATCAGCCACGACAGCACGGCGCTGGCGATGATGACCCATTGGTAGATGTCGAGGGCGAGCAGAACGACGTCGAGGATGGCGCGCATGAAACGTCCCGGCGAAAGGCGTCCGAGGGCGCGGACGCTGAAGTCTGACCGGCTTTCGCCGGAACGCAAGAAGCTTTAGCCGCGGCGGCCCGGCCCTTCAAGGGGAGCGGTCAGTCCGCCAATTGCCGGCGCAGGCTCTCGAGTTCGCGCCGACGTTGCGGCGAGGTTTCGGGGTATTTCATTTTCAGGGCCTTCATCGTTTCGACCACGATTTCGGAAACGATCAGCCGCGCATTCTTCTTGCCGTCGGCGGGCACGACATACCAAGGCGCGTGGTCGGCGCTGGTGGCCGACAGGCACTTTTCGTAAGCGCGCATGTAGTCTGGCCAGAATTCGCGCTCCTTCAGATCGCCTTCGCTGAATTTCCAGTTTTTCGAGGGTTCGTCGATTCGGTCGAGAAACCGCTTGCGCTGCTCATCCTTCGACAAATGCAGGAAGAATTTGACGATCCGCGTGCCGTTGCGGTGGAGATGCCGCTCCAGCTCGACGATCGAGCGGTAGCGGTTCTTCCAGATCGTCTCCAGATCGTCGTGACCGTTGGGCACGCCTTCCGACCGCAGGATTTCCGGGTGGACGCGCACGATCAGCACTTCTTCGTAGTAGGAGCGGTTGAAAATGCCAATCCGGCCGCGCTCCGGCAACTCGCGCGTCGTGCGCCAGAGAAAGTCGTGCTTCAGTTCGGTCGCGCTTGGGTGTTTGAAACTCGTGACCTGACAACCCTGCGGATTTATTCCCGACATCACGTGCTTGATCGCGCCGTCCTTGCCGGCGGCGTCCATCGCCTGAAAGATGAACAGAACCGCATGGGCGTTGGAGGCGTAGAGCAGTTCCTGCTGCTCGCTCAGTTCGGCGATCTGGCCCGCGAGCAGCTCGCGGTATTGTTCCTTGGAGGCGAACAGGGGGTCGATCCGCGTGGGCCGCTTGTCGAGATCGACCTCCTCGCCCTCCCGCACGCGGAACGGTTCGATATCGATGTGCATGGGCGCCTCCGGCTTGACGCTCCAGTTTGTCCGGATCGGGCGCAGGCGCAACGGTTCGTGCGCGGCGAAGCTTGTTTTTGCGAATAACAAGCTTGTTTTTGCGAATAAAATGTCCGCGTCGTCGGTCCGCCGGGCCAAGCGGCATTGACAGGCCCGGCGGGGAAAGACTACATGCGGCGCCGGAGCGGGGCTGTAGCTCAGATGGGAGAGCGCTGCAATCGCACTGCAGAGGTCAGGGGTTCGAATCCCCTCAGCTCCACCATTGTGCCCGTGCCGCGCGTGGTCCGCGCCGGCGCTCGAGACCGGCGCGGCGCCGGTGCGATAGCCTCCGCGAGCCTACTGATCGCCGCCATCCACGCGCACGATCGCGCCCGTCGTGAACGACGACGCCGGGCTCGCCAGATAGAGGGCGGTCGTCACCACTTCCTCGGGGCGACCGGGCCGGCCGAGCGCGTTGTCCGATTTCTCGCGCGCTTCCTGCGTCCAGGCATTGGCGATATCGGTCAGGAACGGCCCGGCGGATATGGTGTTTACGCGCACCTTCGGCGCGTATTCGTGCGCCAGCGACACCGTCATCGCGTTCAGCGCGGCCTTGGCCCCGCTATAGGGGATGACCTGGGGCAGCGGCTTCAGCGCGCCCGAGGAGGAGGTGTTGAGAATCACTCCGCCGTCCCCGTCCGCCATGCGCTTGGCGATCAGCGCGGCCAGGTGAAACGGCCCCTTGAAGTTGAGATTCAGCACGGCGTCGAACAGGGTTTCCGACGTCATGTGCGAGGGTTCGCGCGGGCCCATGCCGGCGTTGTTGACCAGAATGTCGACGCGCCCGAAGGCGGCGTACACCTCCTCCACCAGCCGGTCGATCTCGTTCCAGCGGCCAAGATGAGCCGAGAGCGCCAGCGCCCGCCGGCCCATGGCGCGCACTTCAGCGGCGACCGCCTCGCAGGCGTCGAGCTTGCGGCTGACGATGATCACGTCCGCGCCGCGTTCGGCGAAGGCGCGCACCATCTGCAGGCCGAGACCGCGGCTGCCGCCGGTGACGAGCGCGACCTTGCCGGTGAAATCAAAAAGTTTGTCCATGGATCGGCCTCCCAGCCAATTCTATTCTTGCGGGGTCAGAATGTGCGGCCGGATCGGCGCCGGCAAGCACTTATTGGGCGCTACGACCGGCGACGCGGTAAACGATGAACGCCGCGATCAGCGGCAGGGCGAGCGCCGAGGTCGCAAACACCGGGGTTGCGCCGTGGCGGTCGAACACGGGGGCCGCCAGCGCCGCGCCCGCCGATTGTCCGAGAAAGAGGCAGGTGGCGAATATGCCGACGCCGGTCGCGCGCGCGGCGGGGGCAAGCTGCGTCGCGTTCACCTGCAACACGTTGTGCATGCAATAGAAGCCGCCGCCGACCAGAAAGCACGCGAGCGGCGCCAGGGCGACGACCGGCGTCGCCGCCAGAATGGCGAAGGCGATGAGAAACAGGCCGCCGCCGGCCAGCACCACGCCCCTTTCGCCGAGCCGGTCGATAATGCGTCGGGCGGCGAGCGAATAGGCGAGGCCGCCGAGACCGAACGCGGCCAGCGTCAGACCGGCGGCGCCGAAGCCCATCCCGAAACGCGTGTGCAGCATGGCGGTGACATAGGCCAGGGCGCCAAAGCAGAACGCGCCTTCCAGAAAGACGGCGATCAGCACGGCGCGCGCTTGCGCGCGCGACAGGATGGACGTCAGCGCCGCGAGGAAGCGCGGCGCGGGGGCGTCGGCCACGCTGTGTCCGGCGGCGGGGTTGGCGCGCAACTGAAACCACAGGCCGACGATCACGACCGCATAGACCATCGCTATGGCGTGGAAGGCGGCGCGCCATCCGAGCGCCTCGCCGATCACGCCGCCCAGCGCGAGGCCCGCGATGAAGCCCAGGACCGGGCCGGACATGTAACGCGCGATCGCGGCCTGCCGATCGGCGTAAGGCGTCACATCGCCGATCCAGGCCAGACCCAGCGGCACGATGCCGGCCGCGCTCGCGCCCGCCGCAAGGCGCGCCATCGTCAGCCCTTCGAGGGAGCCCGCAAGCGCGCAGCCGAGCGTGGCGGCGAGCGTGAGCAAACAGGATGCGAGCACCATCGGATATTTTCCGACCCGATCGCCGAAAAATCCGAACGCCGGCTGCAACAAGCCGTAGGTCGCCGAATAGGCGGCGATGACGATCGCCGCTTCTCCGACCGTCGCCCGAAAGTCGTGCGCCAGCATCGGCAGCAGCGCGTCGCAGATGCGCGTGGTGGCGGCGCTGGCGAAGGCGGCGATCGACAGGAAGACGATCGCTCGCGCGCGCAGAGCGGCATCGTCGGGCCTTGCGCCGGTTTCGTCGTCGCCCGGGAGCAGCGTCAAGTCGCTGTCAGCGCGCGAAGGCGCGTTTGAAGCCGTCCCGTTCGGTCGCAGCCTTCAGGGCGGCGGCCACGTTCGGGAACTTCGCGAGATAGTCGGCCTGTCCGCGCAGATAGAGCAGAATGCATGCGACGTTGAGATCGGCGATGGTGAACCGACCGCCGACGAGCGGGCCGCTGGCGAGCGCCGCGTCGAGCACTTTCAAGGGCCGCTCCATCGCCGCCAGCGCGGCTTCCACCGCTTTGGGATCGCGTTTTTCCTGCGGCAGGAACGCAGTATGGAACAGAACGTCGAGCCCGTGTTTTTCGAGTTCGTTCGTGGCCCACATCGACCACATGACCATCTGCGCCTCTTCCACCGCGTTCCTCGGTCCGAGGTCGCCGCCGGATTTTCTGGCGAGATAGAGGTTGATGGCGAAGGATTCCCAAAGCGTCAGGTCGCCGTCCTGCATCGCCGGCACGCGCGCGTTGGGATTGATCTTGAGATAGTCCGGCGATTTCTGTTCGTTCCTGGCGAAGTCGACCGAAACCAGTTCGAACGCCTGCCCTGTCTCCTGCGCAGCCCACACGCACCGATTGGCGCGCGAGCGCATGGTTCCGAAAATTCTGATCATGGCTCCCCCCGGCGCGATGCCCTTGTCGCAAACTAACACCGGGGCTTTTGCGCGGTCCAGCGGACGCGATTGCTTTGGCGCCGCGCCCGCCGCATTCTGCGCCCGGGTCCACGATCGAGCGAGGCGAAGATGACGGCATTCGATTATCCCGTCGGCCCTTCCGTCGAGCCGGGTCCGGCGCGGGCGCCGCAGCGCGTCGACCTCAGCGGGCGCTATGTTCGTATCGAACCGCTGTCGTCCTCGCGCCATGGCGACGATCTGTTCGCGGCGGTCGGCGGAGAGGCGCAGAAGCGCCTGTGGACCTACATGGGCGATGGGCCTTTTGCGACGCGCGCGGAGTTCATGGCGAATATCTCAGCGAAAGAAGCCTCGACCGATCCGCTGTTCTTCGCGCTGATCGACGGCGAGACGCAATTGTGCTGCGGCCACGCCGCGCTCATGCGCATCGACCGTGTCCATCGCGTCATCGAGATCGGCAACATCATGCTCGGCCCCGCGCTCCAGCGTTCGCGCGCGGCGACGGAGGCGATGCGGCTGTTTGCGGCCTATGTGTTCGAAACGCTCGGCTACCGGCGCTACGAATGGAAGTGCAACGACCTCAACGCGCCGTCCAAACGGGCCGCGCTGAGACTGGGCTTCACCTACGAGAGCGTGTTTCGACAGCACATGATCGTCAAAGGGCGCAATCGCGACACGGCCTGGTTCTCCATGCTCGACAGCGAATGGCCGGCGCGCCGGCAATCGTTCGAGACATGGCTCGCGCCCGAAAATTTCGATGCGCGCGGGCGCCAGAAAGTTTCGCTCGGCGCGCTCAACGGGATAGGAGACGCATGAGGCGGAACCCGGCCTGCGGGGCCTTTTCGCTGCCGATTCCATCACATGCGAAGCCGAGCCGGCCAGTCTGGGCGGCGCTCTTCAGAGCAGCGCGCCCTCCAACCTTCGGTCGACCACTGGAACGAGGCGTAGCCGCCGCTCGCCGGATCGTAACGAAGGCATCTGCGCACCAGAACATGCTCTAACGCTGCACCGTCTCGATCCGCACGGCGGCCACGCCGCGATGGTGGAAGCGAGCGCCCTGGCCGCTCCGGTCGACACATCGATGATGCGCCCGGCGATGAACGGGCCGCGGTCGTTGACGGTGACGACGATCGAGCGCCGGTTGTGCAGGTTGATCACGCGCAATTTCGTACCGAACGGAAGGGTGCGGTGGGCGGCGGTGAGATGGCCCACTTTCGCGCCGCTCGCCGTGCGGCCGGAGCCGCCGTAAAACGATGCCTTGCCAGTGGACACAAGCGCCTGCGCGCCCGGCGCGAACGCCACGAGACAGGCGCAGGCCAGCCAGATCGATTTCATGAGACCCCTTTCGTCCGAACTTGTTGTTTCGGCCGGCGCGGCGGCCGGCGTTCGAACGTCCGGGTGACGGGAGGATGGGGTCTCAATAAGGCGGCGCGCCTCATTGATCGACGGGCGGGCGCGATTGCTGCGCGGGCGTGGCCGAACGGCCACAAGAAATGTCGGTCGCTTTACATTTTCCGGAAGCCAAGCGGCTTTCCGCCCTCCTTGGGATCCTTCTGCCAGGAACCGTCCTGGGTCATGAAGAAATGGGCGCGATGGCCCTTGCGCGCCGTGAGCGCCAGTTTGCCGGCCGTATAGGACCAGGCGATGGGCTCGAAGATCGAAATGCCGTTGTCGCGGCATGCGGGCGCGAGCTGCGCGCGCGCGCCGCCGCCGCGCGGGCTCGTGTCCAGCGTCAGCATGCAACCGGTGTCGCGGTTGATGTCCCGCAGGATGGCGTAGCGACCGGGTATGTCGGCGGCGCGGACAGGTTGGCCGGCGGCCGGCGCGGGTTGCGCAGCCGCGGCCGGGGCGGCGCCCGGCCTGGAAACCGCCTGCGCGGAGACGACCGGCTGGAAACCGGGCGTGATGCTCGCGGTGACCGTCTCGCCGGGTTTCACGAGATAATACACCTGTCCGTCGGCGCCCGAGGCGACCAGAACCCCCTCGCGTCTGGCGAAGGAAAGGGTGGCCGCGCCGGACTTGTCCACGAGGTCGATGCGGTCGGCGTCGGGCGCGGTCCAGCCGGCGGCGCCTTCCAGCGCGCGCATGGCTCTACGACAGGTGGCCGGCGCCCCCAGCGCCATCGCCCCGCCGGCAGGCGCGTTGCGCAGCGCCAGCGTGCATTTCTTGCGCCCGTCGGCGGTCTGGAACTGCCATTCGCCAGCCAGCGCCGGGGCCGCCTGCTGGGCGACCGCCGGCGGCGCGCCCAGCATCGCCGCGCAGGCAAGCGCGCCCAGCGCCGCCCGCGTAAAAATCGGTCGATCGTCGAACCGCATGGATGCTCCTCCGGGCGACGCCGCCCCGCGCCCCGATCGGGTCAATCTGCCAGATTCGCGGCGATCTCTCCAGAGAGCGCCCGCCGCCACTGTGCGTGCGGGCGCATGACGCAGGCGTTCAGTCCTTGGCGCGCTCGACGTAGGAGCCGTCCTCGGTCTGGATGACGACGCGCGTGCCGGTCTGGATGTGCGGGGGCACCATGGTGCGGGCGCCGTTCGACAGTTTGGCCGGCTTATAGGAGGAGGAGGCCGTCTGGTTCTTGATGGCGGGTTCGGTCTCCACCACCTCGAGCGTGACGCGCGCGGGAAGTTGAACGCCCACGGCCACGCCGTTGAACATCGACAGGATGACCTTCATGCCTTCCTGCAGGTAGATCGCCTGGTCGCCGAGCGTATCCTTCGGCACGATCACCTGATCGTAGGTCTCGTCGTTCATGAACGTGAAACCGTCGGAATCCTCGTAGAGATAGGAAAAATCCTTGTCCTCGACGAACGCGCGCTCGACCTGCTCCGTCGTCTTGTAGCGTTCCGACACTTTCACCCCGTCCGACAGGCGGCGCATGTCGATCTGGGTGGTGGGCGTCCCCTTGCCGGGGTGGAAGCTTTCGGCGGTGAGCACGACGTAGAGCTGGCCGTCCTCCCGCTCGATGATATTGCCCTTGCGGATGGAGCTTGCGATCACTCTCACTGGATTGTCCTTAGATGCGGGCGAACGGGCCGATTGCCTGGCCCCGGTCGCGGATTTATGGTCGCGGCGCTCGACGCGGCCGCCGATTTCCGGAGCGGAGCGCAGGCGTCGGGCCCGGCGCGCAACCACAGAAACCGAATGAAACACGTCTCGCCCTGGTGGGCGCCGCATGTTTATGCCGATCGGCGGGAATTTCTCAAGGCTCGCGGCCGGATCGCCGCGGCGTTGCGGCGCTTTTTTGATGTGCGTGGCTTCGCGGAGGTCGAAACGCCCTGTTTGCAGGTCTCGCCGGCGGCGGAGGCGCATCTGGCCGCCTTCTCAACCGAACTGATCGGGACGGATGGGACGACAAGCCGGCTCTATCTCCACACGTCTCCGGAATTCGCCTGCAAGAAACTGCTGGCGGCGGGCGAGGAGCGACTGTTCACCTTCGCGCGCGCCTTCCGCAATCGCGAGCGCGGCGACCTGCACCATCCCGAATTCACGATGCTGGAGTTCTATCGCGCGCGCGCGCCCTACGGCGAGGTCATGGCCGATTGCGCCGAAATCCTGCGCACGGCCGCGCAGGCGGCAGGCGGCCGGCTGGCGGAATGGCGCGGCCGTTCGGCCGACCTGACCGCGCCGCCGGACTACCTCACCGTCGCGGATGCTTTCGCGCGGTTCGCCGATTGCGACCTGATGGCGAGCTTGCGCGATCCCGAGCGGCCCGACCGGGCCGCCCTCGCGCGGGCTGCCGAACGGCTCGGCGTGCGCGCCACGGCGGACGACGCCTGGAGCGATCTTTTCTCGAAGATTCTCAGCGAGAAAATCGAGCCGCATCTGGGGCTCGGGCGCCCGACCTTCCTGATCGAATATCCGGCGGCGGAGGCTGCGCTCGCACGGCTCAAGCCCGGCGATCCGCGCGTCGCCGAACGGTTCGAGCTTTATGTGTGCGGCGTGGAGCTCGCCAACGGATTTGGCGAACTGAGCGACGCCGCCGAACAGCGGCGGCGCTGGCGCGCGGCCATGGCGCTGCGCGCGCAGGTGTGGGGCGAGGACTACCCGATCGACGAGGATTTTCTCGACGCGCTCGAAATCATGCCGGACGCGAGCGGCGTCGCGGTCGGGTTCGACCGGCTGGCGATGCTCGCGAGCGGCGCCCGAAAAATCGAGCAGGTTCTGTGGGCGCCCGTGGCCGCGCGAGGCGCGCGCCCATGAGCGAAACGCTCCAGACTGCGGAGGATTTCGTGGCGGCCGGTCTTGCGCCGCGCGCCGATGCGCTCGCCGGCGCGATGCGTCGCTATTCGGCGGCGATGAGTCCGCATCTCGCTTCGCTCGTCGACCGCGCAGACCCCGCCGATCCGATCGCACGCCAGTTCGTGCCCGATCGGCGCGAACTGATCGTGACCGCCGACGAGCGCGCCGATCCGATCGGCGACGGCGCGCATACGCCCACGCCGGGGCTGGTGCATCGCTATCGCGACCGCGTGCTCGTGAAGCTTCTGACCGTCTGCCCCGTCTATTGCCGTTTCTGTTTCCGGCGCGAGAGCGTGGGCGCGAGCAAGGGCGGGCTGTTGTCGGACGAGGATTTCGCGAAGGCGCTCGACTACATCCGGGCGCATCGGGAAATCTGGGAAGTGGTGCTGACGGGCGGCGATCCATTCGCCTTGTCGCCCCGCCGTCTGCGCTCCGCCATGTCGGCGCTGTCCGCGATCGACCATGTGCGCGTCATTCGCGTTCACACGCGCGCGCCGGCGGCGGCGCCCGATTTCGTGACCGACGAACGGATCGCGGCGCTCGCCACACCCGACGCGACCGTTTATGTCGCCATCCACGCCAATCATCCGCGCGAACTGACGGGCGCCGCGCGCGACGCCTGTGCGCGGCTTGCCGATGCAGGGCTGCCGCTCCTGGGACAAAGCGTATTGCTGAAGGGCGTCAACGACAATGTGGAGACGCTCGCCGCGTTGATGCGCGCTTTCGTCGAACTGCGCATCAAACCCTACTACCTGCACCATCCCGATCTCGCGCCCGGCACGTCGCATTTCCGCCTGTCGATCGAAGCCGGGCGGCTGCTCTACGAGGCGCTCTCGGCGGAAGTTTCGGGCGTCGCGCGCCCGGCCTACGTGCTCGACATACCCGGCGGCGCGGGCAAGATTTCGCTGGCGCGCGCGCGCATCGAGAGTTTGGGCGGCGGACGCTGGCGCGTGACCGATCCGGCGGGCGGCGCGCATGTTTACGTCGACGGCGAAGGTTAGGGACGGCTTTCCGCCCGATTATCGGCTAGATTGCGGCAACCCGATTTGCCGCCGCCTGGGCTGACGCAACGCATGACTTCAATTCTCGCTCGCGCCTTCATCCTTGTCGCGCTCGTCGTTCCGTTCGTTTCGGCGGATGGGTTCGCGCAGCCCGCGCCCGCCACGCCTCCGCCCGCCGCGCAGTCCGCCCCAAGGCCCGGCGGCGCCGTCGATCCCAGGACCGATGTCGGCGAACGGCTCGATCGGGCGAAGGCGCAGCTCGACCAGGCGATCGCCGCGCTCCAGCGCGATTCGCTCGACGATGCGCAATTGCAGGCGCTGCGCGCCAATCTCGATCCGGCGGCCGCGCTCGCGCAATCGGCGGTCGACGAGCTCGGTCCGCGCGCGGACGCGTTGCGCGCGCGCATCGACCAGCTCGGCCCAAAGCCGGACGAGAAATCCGCGCCCGAGAGCACAGCCGTCGCAGCCGATCGGGCCGAGCAGCAAAAGCTGCTGAACGAGGCCGACGAGCAACTCAAACGCGCCCGGCTTCTGGTGCTGCAAATCCAGCAGACAGGCACCGCGATCGTCGGCCGCCGTCGCGCCCTGTTCGTCAAGGATCTGTTTCAGCATTCGCGCAGCGTCTTTTCGCCGGGACTGTGGCAGGGGGTCGCGCAGGAGGCGCCGCGCGAAATGCGCGCGATCGGATTCGTCGCTTCCGATTTCGCGGCCGGCGCGGCTGAAAAGCTGGCCGGATGGCGCGGCTGGCTCTTCTTCGGGCTGATCGCGCTCATCGGGTTGATCAACATTCCGCTGGCCCGCGTCGTACGACGCATCCTTTCGCGCGAACCGACGGTCGAGGCGCCCTCGCCGCTCGCCAAGGCGCTGGGCGCGGCGTGGGTCGCCATCGTCATCGCCATTCTGCCGCTGGCGACGATCGTCGCGCTCTTCAGTCTTGCGGAGGGTTTCGAGATCGCGACCAACCGGCTCGCGCCGGTGCGCGCGGCATTGATCGAGGGCGTCGCGCGGATTGCGATCACCGCCGGGCTCGCCCGCGGACTGCTCGCGCCGTCGCGTCCGAACTGGAGGCTGCTCGACGTCGGCGACGAGATCGCGTCGAAGCTGACCGGGCTTGCGACGAGCGTCGCCGCGCTCGTGTCGGTAGCCCGGCTCGCCGACGCGATCAACGAGACGATCGGCGCCTCGCTGACGGTGACGGCGGCGACGCAGGGCGTCGGCGCGTTCGTCATCGCGCTCGTCATCGCGTCCTCGCTCGCAGCCGTCGGTTTCGGCGACGATGAGGACGACGAGCGCGCGGGTGGGCGGCGTTTCCTTCCGCTCATGCGGTTTCTGGCGCTGGCGGTGTCCATCGCGGTCATGCTCGCCGCGGCGTTCGGCTTCGTCCGGCTGGCGGCGTTCGTCGTCGACCAGATCGTGTGGGTCGCGGCCGTCGGCACGATGCTGCGAATTCTCGCGCCGCTCATTTCGGAATCAATCGCCACGGGGTTTCAACCGGCGACGCGCATCGGCCGCTTTCTGACGTCGAGCCTTGGCCTGTCGCGCGACGGCGTCAACCAGCTCGGCGTGCTCCTGTCGGGCCTGTCGCGGCTGTTGGTCTTTGTCTTCGCCGCTCTGCTCATCGTCGCGCCGTGGGGAATCGGCTCGGAGGATTTCCAGTCGGGGCTGCGCAAGGCGTTCTTCGGCTTCAACATCGGCGATGTGGAGATTTCGCCGCGCAGTCTCATCGTCGCGCTGTTGATCTTCGGCGCCATCTATGCCGCCACGCGCGCGACGCAGAACTGGCTGAGCGAGAGATTTCTGCCAGCCACGCGGCTCGACGCGGGCCTGCGCAACGCCATACGCACCAGCGCCGGTTATGTCGGCCTCATTCTCGCGGTCCTGCTGGCGCTGGCGCATATCGGACTTGGCTTCGACAAGCTCACGATCGTCGCCGGCGCGCTGTCGCTGGGCATCGGTTTCGGCCTGCAGTCTATTGTCAGCAATTTCGTCTCGGGCCTGATCCTGTTGTGGGAGGGCGCCATCCGCGTCGGCGATCTGGTGGTCGTCGGCACGGACCAGGGTTTCGTGCGGCGGATCAACGTGCGATCGACCGAAATCGAAACGTTCGAGCGCGCGACCATGGTCGTTCCGAACTCAAATCTGATCACGGGCGTCGTGAAGAACTGGGTGCGTTCGGATCGCGTGGGGCGCGTGACCGTTTCGGTCACGCTGCAAACGGAGGTCGATCCGGACGTCGTGCGCGACATCATGATCAAGGCGGCGAAGGGGCACGAGCAGATCGCGCGCATTCCCGCGCCCAACGTCCTGTTCGTGGCGATGGAGCCGGGCGGCCTGAAGTTCGATCTCGTCTGTTTCGTCGAGGATGTCGAAACGTCAGGTCGCGTGAAGAGCGACCTGCATTTCGAAATCTTCAAACAGTTCCGCGCGCACGGCGTCGCCATCGCAACGCCCACGCAGGTCGTGGTCTCGGTCGATCAACTGCCGGAAGGCTTCGCGATCGCGCGCGACAAATAGCGGTCGGGTCAGGCGGGCGCCGCCGCCATCGGCAGCGCGACAGCCGCGGCGGACTTAGCGCCCGGTTGCGCGCGGGCGGCGCGCACAGCGCGGGCGCTGGCGCGCCAGTCGCGCAGAAAGTCGTTCAGCCAGCGCGCCACGTCGCGGTCGTGCTGGCGCCAGCCGTCGAGATGGGCGTGGGCCGGCTGCGCGTTGGGCAGTTGCATCCGCTCCCAGGCGCGCGTCGTCCAGCGGCACATCATCGCGTAGGTCACTTCCGGATGGAATTGCAGCGCGATCGCATTGCGGCCGTAGCGGAAGGCCTGCACCTCGAACGTGTCGCCCTCGGCCAGCAGCGTCGCGCCGCGCGGCAGGTCGAATCCTTCGCGGTGCCACTGGTAGACCGTGCTGGGATAGCCGCGGCCGAAACAGTTCTCGCTCTCTCTGGTCGGACGGATCGGATAATAGCCGATTTCCGCGTGGCCGAGCGGATGGGGCGCAACGCGATGGCCGAGGTTGCGCGCCAGCATCTGTCCGCCGAGGCACACGCCGAGGAACGGCTTCTCCTCGCGCAGCGGCACGTCGATCCAGTCGATCTCGCGCTTCAGCCAGTCGTCGGGATCGTTGGCGCTCATCGGCCCTCCGAAAATCACGACGCCCTGGTGGTCGGCGAGCGTGGCCGGCAGTTCGTCGCCCAGAGGGGGCCGGCGAATGTCGAGCTCGACGCCCTGCTCGACCAGAAGTCGGCCGATGCGGCCGGGGGTCGAGTGCGCCTGATGCAGAACGATGAGGACTTTGTCGCGCGCCATCGGCAGGTCTTCCCTCAACTATGCGACGATTTCAAGCCATCCGTGCGCCGCGACGCCTGCCGCGCGGCGAGCCGCGGCAGCAGAAACCGACGCGGCATGCAGGCCAGCGCCATGGCGAGCCCCTTGTTGACCGATCCCGGCGTCACGACGCGCCGTCCGTCCCGAAAACCCGCATATCCTGCCTCGGCGGTCGCGCGCGCGCTGAGCGCGGCCGCACTTCCCGCCACCGATTCCGCGATGCCGGCGCGCGACTGAAAACCGGTCGGCACGGGGCCGGGGCAGAGCGCGGTCACGCGCACGCCGTGCGGCCGCAATTCCTCGTGCAGGGCCTGGGAAAAGGAGAGGACGAAAGCCTTGGTCGCATAATAGACGGCCATGTGCGGTCCCGGCGCGAAGCCGGCGATGGAGGCGACATTCAGCACGCCGCCGCGCGCCGCGCGCACGTCCGGCAGGAAGAGATGGGTGAGCGCGACGAGCGCGCGCACATTGAGATCGACCATGGCGAGCTGTTCTTCGCGCGGCAACGCGTCGAAGGCGCCGTTGAGGCCGAAGCCGGCGTTGTTGACCAGCATTTCCACGGCGCCGTCGGCCTCGGTGAGCGCTTCCGCGAGGCGGCCGGGCGCGTCGGCCGGGGCGAGATCGCAGGGCAGGACCAGCGGGCGCGGTCGGCCGGCGGCGGCGATTTCGTCGGCGAGCGCCTCCAGCCTGTCGGCGCGGCGGCCCGTCAGGGCGAGGTCGTGGCCGTGGCGGGCGAAGACGCGCGCAAACTCGAGGCCGATGCCGTCCGAGGCGCCGGTGATGAGCGTCACGCGGCGGGTGGCGGTCATGTTTCGCCGTCCCGGATGCGCCGGCGCAGCGCGAGCCGGTCGCTCGACGAGACGCCGAGCAATTCGGCCACGCGCCAGACGAGGTTTTCCTCGAATTCGTGCGCGTCGCCGTCGGAATAGGCCATCTGCCACAGCAGTTCGACGATGGTGCGCCGGCCGTCCTCGTCGAGGGCGCGCTTGAGCACGCTGGTGAACTGGTAGAGATCGATCGACTGGCGCTCGGCCTGTTCGGCGTGGGCGACCAGCCGGCGGGCGGCCTGCGGATCGAGGCCGAAGCTTTCCTGCGCGATCCGTTGCAGATACCGCCGCTCGGCGGCGTCCAGCTCGCCGTCGGCATGGCCGAGATGCACGAGCAGCGCGGCCGCGGCGATGCGATAATCGTCGGCGGCGAATTCGCGGGCGGGCGCGCCGCCGCGCATTTCGTCGAACAGGTTGCGGATGGCGTCGAACATATCGCCTCGATGGTCGGGCCGTATGGTTAATTCTTTCTTTGCAGATGAACCCGGTCGTGAAAAGAGCAATGGCCGAATGGCGGGTTTGCGCGCGCGCAACGGCCGGGGCGCCCGAAAACGCGCTAACGGTCCGGCTTGATGTCGACGAGCGGCGTCCCGTCGATGCAATCGAGACCGCGCACGAACAGAACGCCGTTCTCGACCTTTTCCAGCCGCACGCGCGACAGCGCGATCGGGTTCGGCCGCACCGGCGAGCGAATGGCGAAGGTTCCGCTCGGCGCGGCGCGGGTGCGGGGCGTCTGCACCAGCAGGTCGCGTCGCGCCTGGTGCATGAAATAGAGCACCTGAAGAAACTCGCGCCCCTCCAGTCCGAGCAGGGCAGGCCGCCACCTATCGTCGATTTCGATGCGACAGAGCGGGCCGTCGAGCGCGCCATAATGCGGACATTCGGCGCGTGTCGCCCAAGGCGTGCGCAACCGACCGACGAAATAGAGGCCGGCGTCGAACGCCTGCGGCAGCGCCGCGGCGATCTCGCCCGCCCGAATGTCCTTGTCCATGAAAAATCCCGCCGTTGGCGCGGCGGGATTATAACGGGCCGCGCACGAAGGAAAGCTCCCACCGGCGGGCGTCTGTCAAACGGGCCGGGCGCCCCCGGCGCTCACGCGGAGACGATCACCAGCCGGGCGCCCGCCGGCACGTCCGACAGCGCCGCGTGCAGCGCGGGCTCCACGCCGGCGCGCTTGATCCGCACATTGATCCTCAGGGGGCTGGCGGCTTCCCCGGTCAGTTCGAACTGCGGCGCGGCGATCTTGCCCTCGACCACGAAAGGGGCCAGCCGGCGGCGAATCTTGTCTTCGAGTTCCATGAAATGCTCCGCGTTGGGAACCCTTCGCGACCTGCGCTTCGGGTTCGCGGGAGAAAAGCGATGCAAAATCCCCGCCGCACGCGACCGATCTTGCTGCATCGCAGCATGGACAAGTTGTGCGCCCTATTGCGCGCGGGGTCAAGCATCGCCGCCTGCGCGCGCCGCGGCTATTTGAACCGCCATACATGCGTGCGCTTGATCTCGCAGTCCTCCAGCGCCCGCGTGACCGCCACGCGATATTCCGCCAGCGGCGCGAGCCGGTCGCGCGCGAGATAGGAGCGGCCGGGGTCGCCGATCAGCACGCTCGCGCCGCGCCCGTGCAGCGCGCAGAGCCAGTCGGTGACGCGAGCGGCCATGTCGCGTTCGTAGGAGACGTCGCCTGCGAGCACCACGTCCCAGCCCTCGTCGCGGCCGACGATGTCGCCCTGGCGGGGCGTGACGCAAACGCCGTTGGCGCGCGCGTTGAGCGCGATGGCGTCGATGGCGAACGGGTCGACTTCGCTCGCTTCGACCCGGGCCGCGCCCGCCCGGGCGGCGGCGATGGCGACGAGGCCCGAGCCCGAGGCGAAATCGAGCACGCTGCGGCCCGCCACCAGAGCCGGATTGTCGAGCACGTGCCGGGCGAGCGCCTGGCCGCCGGCCCATGCGAACGCCCAGAATGGCGGGGGCAGGCCGAGTTCGCCCAGCTCCTCCTCCGTCTTCTCCCACAGGGCAGTCGCCTCGTCGGCAAGATGTAGGGCGATTTCCGGCGCGTGCGGGGGATGGAGCAGGCGTGTATGCGTGCGGATGAAATCCGCGCGGTCGGGGGCGCGCGCCGCCGGTGGTCGATTTGTCACGCGGCGGCGCCCGGCGTCGTTTCGACGATCCACATGGCGCCTTTCAGCCGAACGCCGTCGGGCCCCGCGTGCGGGGCGAGCGCCTTGCGGATTTCGGCGATGGCGGCTTCGCGCACGTCGTCCGGCTGGCCCGAAAGCGCGACGCTCGCCGGACCGACGCGCGAAGCGTCCGCCACCGCCTCCTCCAGTCCGCCGCCACCGGAAATGTCGAGCATGAGATCGAGCGGCGTCATGCACGGCGGCCTGAAGCCCGCGCCGGTCAGAATGCGCGTCACGCGGTCGGGACTTGCAAAGGAGAAGGGGCCGGGATCTTCCGGTCCCGGCTTGGGCAGGCGCGGGACGTGCGCATAGACCGCGCGCAGCGGCACGCGCATCCAGTCGTTTTCATCAGGCGCGCGCCAGCAGCAGAAGGCGAGGCGCCCGGTCGGTTTCAGCGCGCGGCGCAGATTGGCGAAAGCGGCGGTCGGATCGCCGAAGAACATCACGCCGAAGCGTGAGAAGACGAGATCGGCCGCCTGCGCTGCGAAAGGATGAATCGCGGCGTCGGCGAGCGCGAAGGAAGCGTTCGGCGTTCCGGCCGCGCGTTCGCGCGCAAGCGCGAGCATGGGCGCCGACACGTCGAGGCCGAGCACACGTCCATCGCTCGCGACCTTGCCAGCGAGCGCGAGCGTCGAGGCGCCGCAGCCGCATCCGATGTCGACGACCGTTTCGTTCGCGCGCGGCGCAGCGCTTTCGAGCGTGGCGGCGAGAACGGGCGCGAGCATCACGTCGGTTTTATCGGCGCGCGCGCGCCACAGCGTTCCGCCTTCGCCGTTCCAGTACTCGATCTGTTTTTCGTGCGCGTCGCTCGCCTGGCTCATGGGACCAGTCTGACACGTTTCAGTCCAGAATCACATGCGGCGTGAACCGCGAGCGGTTGGAGGTGACAAGCGATCGATCCTCGCGCACGCCCAGTCCCGCAGCCTCGGCGCCGACGAGCCACGAACCCATGACCGGGCGCCAGCCGTCGAAATCCGGCAAGAGATGCAGCCCCTGCCGCACATATCCTTCCGCGCCATAGTCGCCGGTCGTCCTGGCGAGGATCGAGGCGCCGTCGAACAGCGACACATTCGCGCCCTCGCGCGACAGCAGCGGCTTGCGCGCGAACCGGTCGCCCAGTTCGCCGATGCGCGGATCGGTCTCGAAATAAGCGGGCAAGAGATTGGGGTGTCCGGGCGCGGTCTCCCACATCAGCGCAAGCAGCCCCTTGTTGGACAAGAGCGCCTTCCACGGCGGCTCCGCCCAGCGCGTGGCGCGTAGCGCCGGCGACTTGCCAAACTCGTCCGCGAACATCCATTCCCACGGATAGAGCTTGAACGCGCAGTCGAGCGCGACGAGATCGCGATCGACGAAACGCCCGTCGACATGGCCGATGTCCTGCATGTCGACGATGCGCGTGTCCAATCCGGCCTGCGTCGCGCAATCGGCCAGATAGGCCACCGTGCCCCGGTCCTCGATCGACCCGGTCATGCAGGCGAGATGGACATAGGCGCCGCGCGCGACCGCGGGCCAGCGCGCGATCAGTTTCTCGTGCAGCGAATTGAACTGGTCGGCATGGGCCGGCATCTGCCTGCGCGCGACCAGATCCTGCAACCAGAACCATTGCACCACGGCGGATTCGAACAGGCTGGTGGGCGTGTCGGCGTTGTATTCGAGCAGTTTGGCGGGGCCGTTTCCGTCGTAGGAAAAATCGAACCGGCCGTAGAGGCTCACGTCCTCGCGTCGCCAGCTTTCCAGGATGAGCGGCCAGGCGTGTTCGGGAACGCCGAGACGGCGCAGCGCGCGCTCGTCTGTCACGACGCGTCCGGCGACCTCGCGCGCGAGCGCCGCCAGTTCCTGCGTCGGCGCCTCGAGATCGTTCTCGATCTCGGCGAGCGAAAAGACGTAGGCCGCGCTTTCGTTCCAGTAGGGTTCGCCATCCAGAAAGGCGAATTCGAAGCCGATGTCGGCGGCGCGTTTCTCGAAGTCCGGGCGCGGGGGGAGCGCAATGCGGCGCATGTCAGGCGCCCGCCGCCGCGCCGTGGCCCGTGGCCGAGGCGCCGAAGCCGCCGAACTTGACCGGCGCCGCCGGCGCCATCGCAGGACGCAGGCCGGGCGGGGTCGGGCGCAACGCCTGCGCAGCCTGCGGCGCCGGGGCGGGCGTCGCGCCGCCGCGCCAGAAAAAGAAGAAGGACGAGCGTCCGGTGCGCGCGCAGTTTTCGGCGCCGTTCTGGTCCCTCGGGCAGGATTGCGCCGGGGCGGGGGCGGAGGCGGGCAGCGTCGCGTAGACCGCGCCCGCAAGGCCGAGGGCGCCGAGCGTGGCGAGGCTGAGCACGAGCGTGCTCTTGCGGCCTGGCGCGGCCATCGGCGCCGGCGCCGCCGAAAGTTGCGGGCGTTGTCCGAACGTCTTTCGTTGGGGGTGCGCCATGCGCTCATCCTCCCGCGAAGGCATGGGCCGCGCCGGTCGAGCCGAACCCGCCGAAATGCACGCCCTGCGTCGACGAATGCGCCGCCGCGCCCCCGCTGGTATGGCTCGAACCAGAGCCGCCGGTGGAGCTGAAATGGGTCGAGGACCGCGAGGAACCGGAGGCGCGGCAGGCCGGCGGCGCCGTCTCGCCGCGCGCGAGCGCTTCGCGGCATTCGCGCTGGCGCGCCGTTTCCTGAAGCCGGGCGGCCTCGTATATGCCCCCGGCTGTCAGCGCGAAGGCGCCAAGCGTCAGGAGGCCGATCGATGTCGAGCGTTTGCGCCGGACGGCTTCGCTCGCCAGATCCCTGGTTCGCGCCTTGCTCATCGCTCACGGACTCATGCAGGCGGCGCTGAGCACGCCGGCGGCCACCGAGGCCGCCGCCACCCATACGCCGGCGGCGAGCGTATTGCGCTCGATGGCCGGCGACAGGTCGGGGTGCACGAAGGCGGCGAGCGCATACGCGATCAATTGCGTGACGAAGGCGACCGCGCCCCAGAAGACGAATTCCAGCACCGACGTCGAGACATGGATGGCGCCGGCGAGCGCGATGGCGAAGCCGAGCAGACTGCCGCCGAAGGCGACGGCCGCCGCGCCGTTGGCCTCGCGGACGATGAGGTCGAATTCCTTATGTGGGGTGATGCGGGTGTAGAGCGCGCAATAGGCGACGCAGAAGCCGAGCGCCCCGGCGAAATAAACGGCGAACGACAGGACGCCGGCGCCGGTCGCGGCGAGGTTGAGGGAACTCATGCGCGCAAAACCTCCCGCCGGCGCGTCCGGCCGCCGGTCAAGGTAGTCGACATTTCTTTCCGAATGAATAAACCCGTCGTGCGCGCTTCAGACCAGCTTTTCCTTCAGATCGAGCGAGCCGCGCACGCCTATGGTCTCGAAATTCACCTTCAGGAACTTCTCGCCGGCCACCTGCCCGAGCTCGAACAGCTGGCGAAAGAATGCGTATTCGGCGCGCGACTTCGTGTCTGCCGGGAACGCGGCGAGCGCCGCGCCGCCGTCCACCACATGCATGTTGACGCGTTTGTAGTGCGTGTCCTTCAGACGTCCGGCGTCGATCAGGCGCGCGACGAAATCGATGGCGCGAAACTCGCCGAGAAGGGGCGCGTTGAACGTGATCTCGTTCAGCCTGTTCATGATGTCGACGGCGGTGCGCGGGGTCTCCTTGCGCTCGATCGGATTGATCTGAACGAGGATGACATCGGGACAATCGGTTTCGGTGAACAGGGGAAAGAGCGGCGGATTGCCGGAATAGCCGCCGTCCCAATAGGGCGCGCCTTCCACCACCACCGCCTTGAAGAGTGTCGGCAGGCAGGCCGACGCCATCAGCATGTCTTCGGTCAGTTCCGGTCGGCGGAAAATGCGGATCTTGCCGGTGTGGACGTTGGTGGCGGCGATGAAAAGTTTGAGATCGTCGGTGCGGCGGAGCCTGGAGAAATCGATCAGTTCGCCCACCACCTCGCGCAGCGGATTGATGTCGAGCGGATTGAAATCGTAGGGCGAGAAAAAGCTCGTCGCGCTCTCGAAGAAATTCCTGCCGAACTCGTTCGCCATCTGGAACGGCTTCACCGCGCCGAGAAACACGTCGAACAGATTGCGCTGCACGTCGGTCATCTTGCCGTCGACGCTTACGGCGCGCCAGAAATCGGCGAGCTGCCGGCGCGCGCGCTCCGCGCCGCCCTCGCACATGCCGTCCGCCAGCACGACGGCGTTCATCGCCCCCGCGCTGGTGCCGGAAATGGCGGCGATCTCGAGCCGGCCATCGGCGAGAAAGGCGTCGAGCACGCCCCAGGTGAAGGCGCCGTGCGCGCCGCCGCCCTGGAGCGCCAGCGTGACTTTCTTGCGTGGGGCGGACGGGCGCGTCACGCGGCCGTCCAGCCGCCGTCCATCGAAATGTTCGCGCCCGTGATCTGCGCCGCGTTGTCCGAGCACAGATAGATGGCGAGCGCAGCCACCTGTTCGACGGTCACGAACTGTTTGGTCGGCTGGGCGGTCAGGAGCACGTCGTTCATCACCTGCTCGCGCGTCATGTTGCGCGCCTTCATGGTGTCGGGAATCTGCTTTTCGACGAGCGGCGTCCACACATAGCCCGGCGAGATGCAGTTGACCGTCACGCCGAAGGTCGCAAGCTCCAGCGCGACCGTCTTCGTGAGGCCCGCGATGCCATGCTTGGCCGAGACGTAGGCCGATTTGAAGGGAGAGGCGACCAGCGAATGGGCCGAGGCGGTGTTGATGATGCGGCCCCATTTGCGCGCCTTCATGCCGGACACGGCCGCGCGCATGGTATGGAAGGCGGAGGAAAGATTGATGGCGATGATCTGGTCCCATTTCTCGACCGGGAAATCCTCGATCGGCGAGACGAACTGGATGCCGGCGTTGTTGATGAGAATGTCGACCGAGCCGAGACGGGCCTCGGCGTTCTTCACCATGGCGGCGATTTCGGCGGGTTTGGACATATCGGCGCCGTCGTAGAGGCACTTGACCTTGAATTCGTTCTCGATGCCGGTGCGCTCGCGCTCGATGGCGCCGGCGTCGCCGAAACCGTTGATGACCACATTGACGCCTTCCCTGGCCAGCGCGCGGGCGTAGGCGAGGCCGATGCCGCTGGTCGATCCGGTGACGATGGCGTTGCGATTGGCTAAAGACATCTCAGATCCTCAATAAAATGCCCGGCAGGCGCCGATCTCCGATCGGTCGACCTTACCGGTCCCCATACCCGAAAGCGATTGGAGTTTCCGACCCGTTGCGACCTATATTAAGGCGATGAGCAAACACGGCCCCCATTCCCACGACGGCGACGCGGACGGTTGCGCCCGGACGGCGCGGCTCACGCCCGGCCGTCGCGCGGTGCTCGACATTCTCACGCGCGAGGCCCGCGCCATCGGCGCCTACGAGATGATCGACATGCTGAAAGGCGCCGACGGGCGCAGACCCGCGCCCATTCAGGTCTACCGCGCGCTCGACTTCCTCGTGGATCAGGGGCTCGCCCATCGGCTTGCCTCGCGCAACGCGTATATGGCGTGCGGGCACAAGCATGGCGCGCGCGAGCCGGTGGCGTTCCTCATCTGCGAGACCTGCGGGCGCGTGGAGGAGGCGACTTCCGGGCCGCTGGCGGCCGACCTGAAGTCGGTGGCGGCCGCCCACAAATTTGACGCGCGCGCCGAGATCATAGAAATCGCAGGCCGGTGCGCCGCCTGCGCGGCCTGAGCGCTCGTTGCCGAAAGACGGACCATGACCGACGCCACACCCGCCGACTGTCTGCCTGAGCCGATCGCCGCCGCGCCACGCCCGCGCCACCCCACCGAAGGCGTTCTCGTGGGCGAGGGGCCGGGCGCCGTGCGGATCGGCGGCGGCGCGCCGATCGTCGTGCAATCCATGACCAACACCGACACGGCCGATGTCGAGGCGACCGTCGCGCAGGTGATGGCGCTCGCGCAAGCCGGCTCGGAAATCGTGCGCATCACGGTCGACCGCGACGAGGCGGCCGCCGCCGTGCCGCATATTCGCGATCGCCTGCGCGCCAGGGGCTGCCATGCGCCGCTGGTGGGCGATTTCCACTACATCGGGCACAAGCTGCTCGCCGATCATCCGGCCTGCGCCCAGGCGCTCGACAAATACCGGATCAATCCCGGCAACGTCGGCTTCAAGGACAAGAAGGACGCGCAGTTCGCCGCCATCGTCGAAACGGCGATCCGCCATGGCAAGGCCGTGCGCATCGGCGCCAACTGGGGCTCGCTCGACCAGGAGATGCTCGCCGCGCTGATGGACCAGAACGCGCGCGCGCCCGCGCCGATCGATGCGATGGCTGTCACGCGCGAGGCGCTGGTGCGCTCGGCGCTCGGTTCGGCCGCGCTCGCCGAGGAGATCGGCCTGCCGAAGGATCGCATCGTGCTTTCGGCGAAAGTGTCGGCGGTTCAGGGCCTCGTCTCGGTCTATCGGATGCTGGCGGCGCGCGCGGACTATGCGCTGCATCTGGGCCTCACTGAAGCCGGCATGGGCACCAAGGGCGTCGTCGCCTCATCGGCCGCGCTCGGGGTGCTGCTGCAGGAGGGGATCGGCGACACGATCCGCGTGTCGCTCACGCCCGAACCCGGCGGCGACCGCACGCGTGAGGTGCAGGTGGCGCAGGAGATTCTCCAGACCATGGGGTTCCGCACCTTCGTGCCGCTGGTGGCGGCCTGCCCCGGCTGTGGGCGCACGACCTCGACTGTGTTTCAGGAGCTGGCGCGCGACATCCAGGATCACATTCGCGACCGCATGCCGGAATGGCGCAGGATCTATCCGGGCGTGGAGGCGCTGAACGTGGCCGTCATGGGCTGCATCGTCAACGGGCCGGGCGAATCCAAACACGCCGACATCGGCATTTCGCTGCCGGGCACTGGCGAGACGCCGGCCGCTCCCGTCTTCATCGACGGCAGCAAGGCCATGACGCTGCGCGGGGCGGGCATCGCGGACGAATTCAAGTCGATCGTCGAAAGTTACGTGGAGCGGCGCTTCGGCGCGCGCGGCGCAACAGGCGCATAATCGTCCGGCGCGAATCGGGCGGCGGGCGCCGGCCCGCGGCGGGGGCGTTCGCATGGCATGGTTCTGGCGCACGCTTGTCGAAGCGTGGACGAATTTCGACACCGACGACGGATGGGCGCTGGCGAGCCACGTGGCCCTGTCGGCTCTGACCGCGCTGTTTCCGTTCCTGATCTTTCTTGGCGCGGTCGCCGGCATGATCGGCCAGCCCGCGCTCGCCGACCGCGCCTCGGAGCTTCTGTTCGAGGCCTGGCCGCCGGAAGTCGCCGCGCCGATCGCGCGCGAGGTGCACAATGTGCTGACCGAGCCGCGTTCGGGCCTGGCTGCGCTCGGTGCGGTCCTCGGCGTCTATTTCGCCGCGAGCGCGGTCGAGGCGATGCGCATCGGACTGAACCGCGCCTACGGCGAAAAGGAAGCGCGCGCCTGGTGGGCGTTGCGGCTCGAAAGCGTGGCGTTCGTGTTTCTCGGCGCCGGCACGCTGCTCGTCTTCGCCTTTCTGGTCGTGCTGGCCCCGCTCATCTGGAACCGGGCGGTCGCGCTCGCGCCGCGGCTTGAGGAGCTGACGCGGCTTGTCACCGCGGCGCGGATCGTGGCGATCTTTCTCGTGCTGATCTTTTCGCTGAGCGTGCTGCACCGCTATCTAGCCGCCGGCAAACGCCGCATGCGCCATGTGATGCCGGGCGTGCTGCTGACGTGCGGATCGTGGATCGTGTTCGGCGAGGCGTTCGGACTTTATCTCGAACGGTTTTCGGCCAACTACATCTCGACCTACGCGGGCCTGGCCTCGGTCATGATCACGCTGCTGTTCCTGTATGCGCTGTCGGCGATCTTCCTGATCGGCGGCGAGTTCAACGCGGCGATCGCGCGCGCCGCGCGCGCGAAAAAAAACCCGGCGTCGCAGGATACGCCGGGTTCTTTGTGACGGCAGGCGCGCGAAATCAGCCGCGCGCCTCGATCACGTCCTCCACCGTGCGCAGGCCCGGCTTCGGCGAATTCACGAGCACGGCCATGTTGCCGGGCGCGTGCTGGTTCTTCCACATCTTGGTGTGCGCCAGCGGAATCTTGCTCCACGGAAACACTTCCGACATGCAGGGATCGACGCGGCGGTCGATGACGAACTTGTTGGCGGCGGAGGCCTGTTTCAGATGCGCGAAATGCGAACCCTGAATGCGCTTCTGGCGCATCCAGACGTAACGCGCGTCGAAGGTGAGATTGAATCCGGTGGTGCCGGCGCAGAACACCACCATGCCGCCGCGCTTCACCACGAGGCACGACAGCGGAAACGTCGATTCGCCGGGATGTTCGAAGACGGTGTCGACGTCCTTCTTGCCGGTGATGTCCCAGATCGCCTTGCCGAAGCCGCGCGCGGCCTTGGTCCAGGCGGCGAACTCGGGGCTGTTGACCTTGGGCAGCTGACCCCAGCAGCCTTCGAAATCCTTGCGGTTGATGACGCCCTTGGCGCCCAGGCTCATGACGTAGTCGCGTTTGGACTCGTCGGAGATGACGCCGATGGCGTTGGCGCCTGCGGCCGCGCAAAGCTGCACGCCGAATACGCCCAGACCGCCGGAGGCGCCCCAGATGAGCACGTTGTCGCCGGGCTTGAGCCGGTGCGGCTCGTGGCCGAACAGCATGCGATAGGCGGTCGCCAGCGTGAGCGTGTAGCAGGCGGCCTCTTCCCAGGTCAGGTGCTTGGGGCGCTCCATCAGCTGGCGGTCCTGCACGCGGCAGAACTGGGCGAAGGAGCCGTCGGGCGTCTCGTAGCCCCAGATGCGCTGCGAGGAGGAGAACATCGGGTCGCCGCCGTTGCACTCCTCGTCGTCGCCATCGTCCTGATTGCAGTGGATGACGACTTCGTCGCCGACCTTCCAGCGCTTCACCTTGGAGCCGACCGCCCACACCACGCCCGAGGCGTCGGAGCCGGCGATATGAAAGGGATGCTTATGCGCGTCGAGCGTCGAGATCGGCTCGCCGAGCGCGGCCCATACGCCGTTGTAATTGACGCCGGCCGCCATCACGAGCACCAGCACGTCGTGGCTGTCGAGCTCCCAGGTCGGCACGACCTCCAGCTGCATCGCGCTTTCCGGCGGGCCGTGGCGCTCCTTGCGGATGACCCAGGCGTGCATGTTCTTCGGCACATGGCCGAGCGGCGGAATCTCGCCGAGGTCGTAAAGATCCTTCTTCTCGCCGGTCGAAGCAGGCGCGTCCTTGCTCTTGGCGGCGGCGGGGCTCTTGGCGGCGCCTTTGGCGGCGGGCTTAACTGCGGTCAATTCCCTGCTCCATCGATCAGTCCGGCGAGCCGGACGGTCCCAATTTATCAGCTTTGTTGCAATGCACTATCGAAATTGCAACAACTCGGGCGCGTCCATATGCATGGAGCGGCCCGGTCTTGGCAACGGCTTATCATTGCGCAACCGATTGCCTCGCCGTCGCCATGCTTATAGGAGAGGCGAGATTTCGCACGAGGTCGCGAGGATATCATGGTCGAGAAGGCGCCCCAGAGGGAAAAGCCCTGGATTTTCAGAACCTACGCCGGCCATTCGACGGCGGCCGAATCCAACGCGCTTTACAAGCGCAACCTTGGCAAGGGGCAGACGGGCCTGTCCATCGCCTTCGATCTGCCGACCCAGACAGGCTATGATTCCGACCATCCGCTGGCGCGCGGCGAGGTGGGCAAGGTGGGCGTGCCGGTCTCGCATCTGGGCGACATGCGCACGCTGTTCGACGGCATCCCGATCGCGGAGATGAACACGTCGATGACGATCAATGCGACCGCCCCGTGGCTCATGTCGCTTTATATCGCGGCGGCCGACGGGCAGGGCGCCCCGCGGGAGGCGCTGCAGGGCACCACGCAGAACGACATCATCAAGGAATATCTTTCGCGCGGCACCTATGTCTTTCCGCCCGCGCCTTCGCTGCGGCTGACCCGGGACGTGATTCTGTTCACCACGCGCGAGGTTCCGAAATGGAATCCGACGAACGTCTGCTCCTACCATCTGCAGGAAGCCGGCGCGACGCCGGTGCAGGAGCTGTCCTATGCGCTGGCCACTGCTGTCGCGGTCCTCGACACGGTGAAGGCGGCCGGCGTCTCGGACGCGGAGTTCGAGGCGGTGACGGGCCGCATCTCGTTCTTCGTCAACGCCGGCATGCGGTTCGTGACGGAACTGTGCAAGATGCGCGCGTTCACCGAAATGTGGGACGAGATCACGCGCGAACGCTATGGCGTGAAGAACGAAAAATTCCGCCGCTTTCGCTACGGCGTGCAGGTCAATTCGCTCGGTCTGACGGAACAGCAGCCTGAAAACAACGTCTACCGCATTCTTCTGGAAACGCTCGCGGTCGTGTTGTCGAAGAATGCGCGCGCACGCGCCGTGCAATTGCCGGCCTGGAACGAGGCGCTCGGTCTTCCGCGCCCGTTCGACCAGCAATGGTCGCTGCGCATGCAGCAGATTCTCGCCTACGAGACGGACCTGCTCGAATACGCCGACATTTTCGACGGTTCGACCGAGATCAGGCGCAAGGTCGACGAACTCAAGGCGCAGGCCTACGAGGAACTGAACGCGATCGACGCGATGGGCGGCGCGGTGGCGGCGATCGACACCGGCTACATGAAATCCAGGCTCGTCGAATCCAATACGCGGCGCCTCGAACAGATCGAGCGCGGCGAACAGATCGTCGTCGGCGTCAACAAGTTCACCGAGACCGAACCTTCTCCGCTCACGGCGGGCGAAGGATCGATCATGGTCGTGCCGGCGCATGTGGAGGCCGAGCAGATCGAGAAACTGCAAGCCTGGCGCGCGGCGCGCGACGCCAAGGCGGTCGAGAAGGCGCTGGCGGACCTGCGCGCGGCGGCGACCGAAGGGCGCAATGTCATGGAGCCCTCGATCGCGGCGGCGAAGGCGGGCGTCACCACCGGCGAATGGGGTCAGGCGTTGCGCGAAATCTTCGGCGAATATCGTGCGCCGACCGGCGTCGGCCGCGCGATGCGCCAGACGGGCGGAGAAATCGCCAACGTGCGCGCGGAAGTCGAGCGCGTGTCGCAAAAGCTCGGGCGGCGCATCAAGTTCCTGGTCGGCAAGCCGGGGCTCGACGGCCATTCGAACGGCGCTGAGCAGATCGCCGTGCGCGCGCGCGACTGCGGCATGGAGGTCGTCTACGAGGGCATCCGCCTGACGCCGGCCGAGATCGTCAACGCCGCGCTCGAAGAAGGCGTGCATTGCGTCGGCCTGTCGATCCTGTCCGGCTCGCACGCGCCGCTGGTGCGCGAGGTGCTGGAGCGCATGCGCGCGGAAGGCGTCTCCGACATTCCGCTGATCGTCGGCGGCATCATTCCGCCGGAGGACGAGCGGCTCTTGAAAGCGGCGGGCGTCGCCGCGGTCTACACGCCGAAGGACTTCGACCTCAACGCCATCATGGCCGACATCGTGCGCATCGTGAGCGCGGGCGCGAGCAAAGCCGCGTGACCGAACGGCATGGTTAACAGGGCGTAAACCAATCGCGGCCTAACGTGCCGCGGCTTTCTCGACAGACGGACAACGCATGGCGACGGGTTGCACGAACGGGCTCGACACGGGTTTCATCGAGCTCGGCTATTTGAAGGTCGCCGTGCTGGGGGTGGTGCAGGGCATCACCGAGCTTCTGCCGATCTCTTCCACCGCGCACATGAAGATCGTGCCCTCGCTGCTCGGCTGGCGCGATCCGGGCACCGCCTTTTCGGCGGCCATGCAGGCGGCGGCGGTGGCCGCGGTCATCTCCTATTTCTGGTCGGATGTGCGCGCGCTCGTGTTCGGTTCCGTCGGCGCCGTGGTGCGGCGCGATTTCTCCGACCGCCATTTCCGCATGGCGATGTACATCGCGCTCGCCACCGTGCCGCTCGTGATCGGCGGGCTGATCATCTCCAAGGCGCTCAACGCCTGCAACACGCCGTTGCGATCGCTGGAAGTGATCGGCATCGCGTCGCTCACCATGGCTCTGTTGATGGCGATCGCCGAATCCTATTGCCGCCACACGCGCAAATACGAGGACTTCACGCTGAAGGATGCAATGATCGTCGGCATCGCGCAGGTCGGCGCGCTCATTCCGGGCGTGTCGCGCTCCGGCTCCACGCTGACGGCGGCGCTGTTCCGCGATTTTTCGCGCGAGGACGCGGCGAAGTTCTCCTTCCTGCTCGGGCTGCCGGCCATCACGGGCGCAGGGCTGAAGGAGTTCTACATCCTCTACAAGGCCGGCATCGACGCCTACGCCTGGTCCGTGCTCGGGTTCGGGCTGGTGGTCGCCTCCATTTCCGCATTCGGCGCGATCTGGGGCCTGTTACGCATTCTCGAACGCTTCTCCTCCTGGCCGTTCGTCGCCTATCGTGGATTGATGGGCGCGTTTCTCATCTATGCGGGCGTGACCGGCCTGTTGAAATAAGCCGTTCGGCGCACGGCGATGGGATCCGTTCGCATCATTTTCGGCATGACGACGTTCGGCCTTGCGATCGCCGGCGGCGCGCTGTTCTACGCGGCGCGCATGCTCGATGCGCCGATTACGGCGCAGAATGTCGAAGCGCGCGCGGCCCAACTGTGTCGGCTCTACGAGATCGCCGCGGCGATCAACGCCCGCGCGCCATTCGACGCTTCGCTGCCGCCGGCCAGGTCCTGCGGCTGCCTGACGGGCGCGATGCTGCGCACGATGGGTCCGGCCTCGACGGCGGAACTGCTCGATCTGGTGCGGCTGGGCGTGAAGGAAAAGTTCGGCCTCGGCGCCGCGCCGGCGCAGGGTCCGTCCACGGCCGCGCGCGCCCGCGCATTTCTGCAGGCCAACGAATATCTCATCAGGAACGCAGGCGCCAATTGCGCAAAATGAAAGGGCGGCCTGACGCCGCCCCTTCCGTCCCGAACCTGTTCGTATTGCCGCGCGCCGTCCTGACCCGCGCCGTCACGCCCCTTTCGGGAATGTGACGACCGTCCCCTGCGGCTCGCCCGGATCGTTGGCCGCGCCTTCGCGCGACACGGGCCTGCCGTTGATAGTCAGGCCGCCGGGGCCGGAGGACAGGGCGACGGTTTCGCCGTCCGCCACCTCGCCCGCCAGCACCAGTTCGGCGAGCGGATCCTGCACATTGCGCTGGATCACGCGTTTCAGCGGCCGCGCTCCGTAGGCTGGATCGTAGCCCTTGTCGGCGAGCCAGGCGCGCGCCTTGGCGTCGAGATCGAGAACGATCTTGCGATCCTCCAGAAGCTTGCCGAGACGGCGGAACTGGATATCGACGATCGCGCCCATGTCCTGGCGCCGCAGCCGATGGAACAGAATGATCTCGTCCACGCGGTTGAGAAACTCGGGCCGGAAATGCGCGCGCACGACATGCATGACTTCGGCCTGAACCGCGCTCGAATCCTCGCCGTCCTTCTGCATGACGAGAAATTCGGAGCCCAGATTCGAGGTCATGATGACAAGCACGTTGCGGAAGTCGACCGTGCGGCCCTGTCCGTCGGTCAGGCGGCCGTCGTCGAGGACCTGCAACAGCACGTTGAACACGTCCGGATGCGCCTTCTCGATCTCGTCGAACAGCACGACCTGATAGGGCCGCCGGCGCACGGCTTCCGTCAGCGCGCCGCCTTCCTCATAGCCGACATAACCGGGCGGCGCGCCGATGAGACGGGAGACCGAGTGCTTCTCCATGTATTCCGACATGTCGAGCCGCACCATCGCGGTCTCGTCGTCGAACAGGAAGCTGGCGAGCGCCTTGGTTAGTTCGGTCTTGCCGACGCCCGTGGGGCCCAGGAACATGAACGAGCCAATCGGCCGGTTGGGATCCTGCAAGCCGGCGCGCGCGCGGCGCACGGCGGTCGAAACCGCGCGCACCGCTTCCTGCTGACCGACGACGCGCCGGGCGAGTTCGGCTTCCATTTTCAGAAGCTTTTCCTTCTCGCCTTCGAGCATCTTGTCGACCGGCACGCCGGTCCAGCGCGACACGACCTGCGCGACGTGATCGGGCGTGACAGCCTCCTCCACCAGCGCCGCGCCGTTCGTCGCCTCGGCGGCGGCGAGTCTCTTTTCGAGATCGGGAATGACACCGTAGGTCAATTCGCCGGCGCGCTGATATTCGCCGCGCCGCTGGGCCTGCAACAGATCGTTGCGCGCGACCTCAAGCTGCTCCTTGATTTTCTGCGCCTGGCCGAGCTTGTCCTTCTCTGCCTTCCAGCGCGCGGTCAGCGCGGCGGATTTCTCCTCCAGATCGGCCAGTTCGCCTTCGAGCTTGGCGAGACGGTCGCGCGAGGCGCGGTCGCTTTCCTTTTTCAGAGCCTCCTGCTCGATCTTCAACTGCACGATCCGCCGGTCGAGCTCGTCGAGCTCCTCGGGCTTCGAATCGACCTGCATGCGCAGGCGCGAGGCCGCCTCGTCCACGAGGTCGATCGCCTTGTCGGGCAGGAAGCGGTCGGAAATATAGCGGTTGGAGAGCGTGGCGGCGGCCACCAGCGCGCCGTCGGTCACGCGCACGCCGTGGTGCAGTTCGTATTTCTCCTTCAGCCCGCGCAGGATGGAGATCGTGTCCTCCACCGTCGGTTCGCTGACGAACACCGGCTGGAACCTGCGTGCGAGCGCCGCGTCCTTCTCGACATGTTTGCGGTATTCGTCGAGCGTGGTCGCGCCGACGCAATGCAGTTCGCCGCGCGCCAGCGCCGGCTTCAACAGGTTGGAGGCGTCCATGGCGCCGTCGGCCTTGCCGGCCCCGACGAGCGTGTGCATCTCGTCGATGAACAGGATGACGCCGCCTTCGGCCGCCTGCACCTCGTTGAGAACGGCCTTCAGGCGCTCCTCGAACTCGCCGCGATATTTCGCGCCGGCGATCAGCGCGCCCATGTCGAGGGCGAGCAGCTTCTTGTCCTTCAGCGATTCCGGCACGTCGCCATTGACGATACGCAGCGCGAGCCCTTCGGCGATCGCGGTCTTGCCGACGCCCGGCTCGCCAATCAGAACCGGATTGTTCTTGGTGCGGCGGGAGAGCACCTGGACCGTGCGCCGAATTTCCTCGTCGCGGCCGATGACGGGGTCGAGCTTGCCCGCGCGCGCGTCCTCGGTCAGGTCGCGCGCATATTTCTTCAGCGCGTCATACGCGTTCTCGGCCGATGCCGAATCGGCGGTGCGGCCCTTGCGCAGGTCCTCGATGGCGGCGTTCAGCGTCTGCGCCGTCACGCCCACGTTGGCCAGAATCTTGCCGGCCTCGGCGCTCTTTTCCATCGCCAGCGCGAGAAGCAATCGCTCGACGGTGACAAAACTGTCGCCCGCCTTCTGCGCGATCTTCTCGGCATTGTCGAACAGCCGCGCGGTGGTGGGGCTGAGATAAAGCTGGCCTGCGCCGGCGCCCTGCACTTTCGGCAATTTGGCGAGCGCCATGTCCACCTGCTGGAGCGCATCGCGCGCGCGTCCGCCCGCCTTGTCGATCAGGCCCGCCGCCAATCCCTCCGGATCGTCGAGCAGAACCTTCAGAATGTGTTCGGGAGTGAATTGCTGGTGGCCTTCGCGGATGGCCAGCGACTGCGCGGACTGAACGAAACCGCGTGCGCGCTCGGTGTATTTCTCGAAATTCATGCCGGACTCCTTGCCCGCGCCCCGACCCCGAAGCGGTCGAAGCGCGCCGTGACGCAATGATTCGGTCCCGGAGACGAGCATAGGGAGAAAACGCGCGCCGCGCCTCCGCGCCCGCCTCCATCGGCGACCGTCGCCTGAAATGTAGGAAGCGCCGCGCCGCCGTGTAGGGCCATGGCGCGCGCGGACAAAAGAAAACGCCCGGGCGCGGGGCCCGGGCGTCGGCGTCAGTCGATTTCGGGGGCGACCGGCGCGCCGCTCTCGGCGCCTTCGCCCTCGCCCGCCGGACGGCGGCGACGGCGGCGCGGACGCAGGTGATAACCGCCCGCCTCTGCCTGTTCCTCGCGCGCCGGCTCGGGCGCGGCGCCCTCGGCGGCGACCGGCGCGCGCACCGGCGCCGTGATGAAGGCCGGCAGACCCACAGGCTCGTCGGCCGCGCGCGCCTCGTCGGGCGCGCGTTCAGGGCCGCGCGGCTCGGCCTCGAACCGCGGCTGCTCGTTGCGGTTGTCGCGGAAGCGGCGGTTGTCGCGGTTGTTGAAGTTCTGACGGTAGCCGCGGTCCTGCCGTTCCTGCCTGTCTTGCCGCTCCTGTCTGTCTTGCCGCTCCGGCCTGTCTTGCCGCTCCGGCCTATCCTGGCGCTCGGGCCGGTCGCCGCGATCGAACTCCTGACGGGGCTGACGCTCGCCCTCGAACCGCTGTCGGCCTTCGCCGTAGGGTTGCCGATCCTGACGCTGGTCCTGCGGCCGATCCTGCCGATCGGGATAGGGCTGCTGACCGCCCTGCGGGTTCTGCGGATACTGGGGCTGCGGCAGGCGCTCGGCGACGGAGGCGAACCGGTCGGGCAACGCCTCTTCCTCTTCCTCCTCGGCCTCGGTTTCGGCGCCGGCGGGACGCAGGCCCATCTGCGCCTGCTGGGCGGCCTGCGCGGCGGCGATCAGCCGGTAATAATGTTCGGCGTGCTGGAGATAGCTTTCGGCCATCACGGGATCGCCGGACGACTGGGCGTCGCGCGCGAGCTGGAGATATTTCTCGGCGATGTGCTGGGCGGTGCCGCGCACTTTCACGTCGGGGCCGTTCGACTCGTAGGAGCGCGTCAAGGGGTTGGGGCCCTTGCGCTGGTTGCGGCCCCGCAATCTCTTGTTCTGACCAGGTCTCATGACGTTCCTTGGGTCCTCAGCCGACGTCCGGTTGACAGCGCGCCATCGTGTCGTCGAAAGCGGGCGCGCGCCGCGCAAACGGTCCGGCGCGCGGCCGGTCCAGCGCGAAATTGGGATTCAAATGGCCTCGTCCAACGATTCGGGAGCCTCGGATTCCACACGGCGACTTCGGAGCCGGCGCAGTCGGGCCGACCCGACGTTCGCGCGGCGCTTCCGGCGCAGCCTTCCCGCGTCTCGACCCCGCCCATTCCGTCCGAACCGCGATGGGAGACGCTACATCCACAGACGCTCGCAACGACAGCGGCCGAACCCCCGGCCGCGAACCCGACCCGTTGCACAACTCTATGGACGGAGCTGGAGCGCCAGCCTTTCGGCTGCATCGCTTTCATGCGCCTTGTAGCCTGTTTCGCCCGTTCCGCCAAGCGCTTTCGGCGCTCCCGGCCGTTCGCGCCGGTCAGTGGAAGGCGAGGGCGCGCACGTGACCGCCAAGGTCGCGCTCGCGATCGCAGCCGCGCAATCCGGCGGCCGCGGCGATATCGGCGACCGCATCCTCGGCGCCGGCGCCGATCTCCAGAATGATGGAGCCGCCAGGCGCCATGAGCCGGGCGGCCTGCGGCAGCAGCGCGCGATAGGCGTCGAGACCGTCCGCCCCGCCGTCGAGCGCGAGCGCGGGATCGTGCAGCCGAACCGCCCTGTCCAGCCCAGCCAGATCGCCGCTCGGAATATAGGGCGGGTTGCTGACCACGAGGTCGAAAGACCCTTCGAGCGCCGCGCCCCACACGCCCCGCGCCACCGCGCTGCGACCCGCAAATCCGCTCGCGGCCAGATTGGCGGCGCTCGCCGCGCAGGCCTGCGGCGAGAGGTCCACGGCGATCCCGAACGCGGACGGGGCCTCCGCCAGAAGCGCGCACAGAAGCGCGCCGGAGCCTGCCCCCAGATCGAGCAGGCGCCGCGCGCCCGCGACATTGCGCCGCAGGGCGAGGCGAACGACCGCTTCGCTGTCGGGGCGGGGGTCGAGCACCTGCGGTCGAACGGCCAGGTCGAGCGTCCAGAACGGCCGGCGGCCGAGAATGCGGGTGGTCGGCTCGCCGGCGGCCCGGCGCGCCAGCCAGCCGTCCAGGCGCACGGCGTCCGCCGTGGCGATCGGCGCGGCGGGATCGGTCAGGAGGGCGAGCGCGCCGATCCCGCAGGCCGCCGCAAGCAGCGCGCGGGCGTCCTCGGCCGCGCTGTCGATTCCAGCCTCAAGGAGCGCGGCGCGCGCCTGCGCGAGCGCGTCGGCGCGGGTCGCGCCCTCAGCCATCGGCCGGACCGGCGGACGTGTCCGCCACCCCGCGCGCCAGCCATTGCGACAGGCGGCGCGCGAAATCGGCGGGCGCGGCAGGCAGTTCGCCGTCGGCGATCTGCGCGAGACCGAGCGTCAGCTCGGCCGCCTCGCCGAACGCCTGTTCGTCGCCGCGCGCGCCGACCAGCGCGCGCATGAGCGGGTGGGCGAGATTGATTTCGAGAACGGGTTTGGCCTGAGCGCCGAACGGACTCGCCTCGCCCAGAATCCGCGACAGCGTGCGGTCCACCGCATCGTCGGCCGCCACCAGACAGGCCGCGCTTTCCTGCAACCGGTCGGAAGCGCGCACGTCGGATACGAAGGCCGACAGCCGCGCCTTCATCGCCGCCAGCGCGGCGGCGTCGTCCGCGCCGACATCGGGCGCGCCGGTCGCCACGGCGCCTTGCGCGCGCGGGATCGCCTGAATGTCGAGCTTGCCTTGGGCGGCGGACTTGAAGGGCTTGCCGTCGAAGCCGAGCGCGTTCGTCACCCAGAAGGAATCCACAGGGTCCGACAGAAGCAGCACCTCGACATCGTGCGCGCGGAAGGCTTCCAGATGCGGACTCCTGGCGAGGTCGGCGGCGTCGGCGCCGGTCAGGTAATAGATCGCGGTCTGGTTCTCGCGCAGGTTCGCGACATAGTCCTTCAGCGTGCGTCCGCCTTCGGGATGGCGGGACGTGGCGAAGCGCGCGAGCGCGAACAGGGCGTCGCGCCGCTCGGGATCCTCGTAGAGACCCTCTTTCAGCACCGCGCCGAAATTCTTCCAGAACGCGGCGTATTTCTCCGCGTCGTCGCCTGCGAGTCTGGTCAGTTCCTGCAGGATGCGCCCGACGACGATCTTGCGGATGGCGGCTAGCACGGGGCTTTTCTGCACGATCTCGCGCGAGACGTTGAGCGGCACGTCGGCCGAATCGATCAGGACCGTCGCGAAGCGCAGCCAGGACGGCACGAGGTCGGCGTCCTGCGAGACCAGCACCCGGCGCACGTACAGCCGGCCATGGCCCTTGCGACCCGGGTGAAACAGATCGAACGGACGCGCCGAGGGCACGAAGGCGAGCGCGTCAAACTCGTGCCGGCCTTCCGCGCGCCAATGCGCGGTCAGCGCCGGCTCGTCGAAATGGCCCGAGATGGCGCGATAGAATTCCGCATATTGCTCCGGCATGATGTTGCTGCGCGGGCGCGCCCACAGAGCCGCGCCGTCGCCGATGCGTTTCGGCTCGCCGCCGCCGTCCACGAGATCGATCGGGACGGGCGCGCCCGCCGAATGTTCGCGCACGATTCGTTCGAGCTGGAACGCGTCGAGATATTCGTCTGCGTCCGTTTTCAGATGCAGGACGATGCGCGCCCCGTTCCGCGGCGCCTCGTCGGAGGGCGCGATCGCATAGGCGCCTTTCCCGTCCGACGACCAGAGCCATCCTTCGCTCTCGCCCGCGCGGCGCGAAAACACGTCCACCCGGTCTGCGACCATGAAGGCCGAATAGAAACCGATGCCGAAGCGGCCGATGAGATTGTCGGCCTTGCGTTCGCCGCCGCGTTCGATCTGTTCGAGAAAGGCGCGGGTGCCGGAATTGGCGATGACGCCGAGCGCGGATTCGAGATCGGCCCGGTTCATGCCGACGCCGTTGTCCTCGAATGCGATGCGGCGCGCGTCCTTGTCGAGGGAGATGAGAATGCGAAACGGCGCGGCCGGCGCCTCGATTCCCGCCGCGGCGATTTCAAACCGCAGTTTCTCGCAGGCGTCGGCGGCGTTGGAAATCAACTCGCGGACGAAAATGTCGCGATCGGAATAGACGGAATGGACGACGAGTTCGAGCAGGCGCGCGACATCGGCCTCGAACGGACGGCGCGTGGCTCCGGCGGCGGTCTGGTCGGCAGGTTCGGACATGGAAACTCGCAGCGAGGGTGGCGTCGGGCGTGGATATCGCCGGCGCGGGCGCGAAATTCAACCGCCAAAAAATAAGGGAGCCGGACACCCGAAAGCGCCGGCTCCCAAATCGAGGCACGGATCCCGACGTCACATGTTCCACCGGCGGGCTGGGGGGCTAACGAGAACCGACGGAACGACGCCAGAGCGTGTCGATGCTTGAAAATGGCCATCCAAAGGGGCCGGCGAGCGGCCGGATTCCGGCGAAATTTGGAAATCTTCGGCGCCGCTTCGGCTGTTTCCGCGGACCGGCTTGCGCGCCGGGCGCAAGCACGGCACGATGCAGGCCATGACGGATTCTGAAGGCGTCCATCCCGGCGCGCATTCGGGGGCCGAGGTCGTCGCGTTCGAGCGCGGCCCGGCCCCGGCGAATTCCTCCGCCGTCCTGTGCCCGGCCGGGCGGCCGGCGCCCCGCCCCGTCTCGTTCGACCGGCGCGAGCTGCAGGCCATCCTCAACGTCTACGGACGACGAGTGGCCGAGGGCGAATGGCGCGACTACGCCATCGACTTCACGCCACTGAAGGCGGTGTTCGCCATCTTCCGTCGCGCGTCGGAAACGCCGCTCTACCGCATCGAGAAAACGCCGGCGCTCGCCGCAAGGCAGGGCGCGTTCGCGGTCGTCTCGTCGAGCGGCATGGTGCTCAAGCGCGGGCGCGATCTTGCGCGCGTGCTGGCCGTCATCGACCGCAGACTGAAGCTGGTGGAGTGACGCGCGCAGGCGCCGACAGAAACAGCCAACAAAAAAGCCCCGCCGAAGCGGGGCTTTTCGTTTCGTCAGCGCGCCTTACTCGTTGCGCGAGCCGGTCAGCGACAGCAGCGACTGGAAGATGTTGATGAAGTCGAGATACAGCATCAGCGCGCCGTTCACCGACTTCTTCGTCGCCGTCTCGTAGTCGTCGCTGGCGTAGTACATCTCCTTGATCGACTGCGTGTCCCACGCCGTCAGACCCGCGAAGATCAGCACCGACAGCACCGACAGGCCGAACTGCATCGCGCTCGACTGCACGAACAGATTGACCAGGCTCGCCAGGATCAGGCCGATCAGGCCCATCACCAGGAACGATCCGAAGGCCGACAGGTCGCGCTTCGTCATGTAGCCGTACAGGCTCAAGCCGCCGAAGGCGGCGGCCGTGATGAAGAAGGCGCGCACCACCGACGCGCCCGTGAACACCACGAGCACGGTCGACAGCGACAGGCCCATCACCGCCGCGAAAGCGAGGAACATGTTGCGCGCGGCGGCCGCCGACATGCGATCGATGCGGAACGAGAAGAACAGCACGAACGCCAGCGGGGCCAGCATCACCGCCCATTTGAGCGGGCTCAGATACAGCGCCTGACCGATCGGCGTCAGCGCCATTTTGCCGGCGGCGGTGGTCGTGGTCGCCAGCATGTTCGCGCCCAGCGCGACGAGACCCGTCACGCCCAGGCCGAGCGTCATGTAGTTGTACACGCCGAGCATGTATGAGCGCAGGCCCTGGTCGATCTCGGCGGCGCCGGCCCGGCCTACGCTGCCGCCCCAGCGGGCGGAGGCGTTACGGTCATAGTCGGACATTTTGAACTCTCTCCCCTGCGGTCCGGCCGCAGCGCCCGGTCCCGCGCGTGCGAAACGCGCCGGACAGGAGCCAATATGATGGCGCGCAGCGCCAAACACAAGCCGGCGCCGCCGGCGATCGGGGCGTCAAAAGCGCATGTATCATTAAGATTTGTTAAAGTTCGCGCAGCGTGCGCGCAGGCTTGCGCGCGAGCGCGCGCACGCCGGCGCCGAGGCCCAGCGCGATGGCCGTCAGCGAGCCGGCCAGCGCGGCGACGATCGCCAGTCGCGCGTCGAAGGCGAACTCGAACCGCATGATCCGCTCGACGATCGCCTCGGCCACCGCCAGCCCCGCGAATATCGCGAAGATCGAGGTGGCGAGGCCGAGCGCGGCGAACTCCAGGAAATGCGCGCGCAACAGAAACAGGCGGCGTGCGCCGAGCGTGCGCAGCACCGCCGCGTCGTAAAGACGCGCGCGCTCGCCGGCGGCGATCGCGCCGCCGAGCACGAGAGCGGCCGTGGCCAGCGTCACCAGCGCGGCGAGGCGCACGGCGACGCCGATCTTCGCCACCACGCCCATCACCGCGTCGAGCGCCTCGCGCACGCCGACAACGGTGACGCCGGGAAAGCTTTCGGCGATCGCGCGCACGAGCGCGCCGTCGCGCCGCGCGCCCGACTGTGAGGAGAGCGTGAACAACCGGCCGTGCGGCGCGCCGGCGAAGGTCGAGGGCGAAAAGACCAGCACGAAGTTGATGCCGAACGAGCGCCAGTCGACCTGGCGCAGATTGGCGACGCGCGCGGCGATGGTGCGGCCGGCGACGTTGACGGCGAGCGTGTCGCCCAGGCCCAGGCCTATGCCGCTGGCGATTTCGGCGTCGAGCGAGACGAGCGGCGGGCCGACGTAGTCCTGCGGCCACCACTGGCCGGCGACGACGCGCGAACCGGCGGGCGGGGTCGCCGAAAAGGTCACGCCGCGGTCGCCTTCGAGCGCCCAGGCGGCGCTCGCTTCCGGCTTCACCTCGCTCGCCGCGCGATCGCCCACGCGCACGATGCGTCCGCGCAGCATCGGCGCCTCCTCGATCGTTCCGTTCGGGCGCTCGCGCCTGAGAAAGTCGCGGAACGCGTCCGCCTGGTCGGCCTGCACGTCGACGAAGAAGAAATCCGGGGTGCGTTCGGAGCCTGCCGAAAGCTGGCGCTGCACGTTGTTCTCAACCGCGACAATGGCGACGAGCAACGTCAGTCCCAGGCCGAGCGAGGCGACGACCGAGGCGGTCGGCGCGCCGGGGCGATGGAGATTGGACAGGGCGAGCGAGAGCGACAGGGCGCGAAAGCGCGGCGCCCTGCGCGCGCCCCATGCGATGAGCGCCGCCGCCGCCCGCAGCACGAGCGCCGCCGCCGCCACGCCCGCCATCACGTAGACCGCGATCCGCTTGTCCACCGCGAGCGCATAGATCGCGCCGACGAGAACGGCGAAAACCAGCGCGGCCGCGCCGACATAGCGCGGACGCAGGCGGGCGCGCCCGTCGGGCGAGGCGATGCGAAAGAGCGTGGAGACCGGCACGTCGTGCGCGCGGCCGGCCGGCGCGATGACGAACGCGAGCGCGGCGAGGAGGCCGAGAGCCAGGCCAACGAGAACGGCGCGCATCGAAAAAACCGGCACGAGCGGAAACTGCGCGCCGTCGACGAACAGCGCGACGACGAACGGCGCCGCCGCGCCGACGGAGGCGCCGACCAGCGCCGCGATCAGGGCGATCGCCCCCATCTCCGACAGCACGGTCGAAAAGACCAGCGCGCCGCTCGCGCCGAGCGCCTTGAGAATGGCGATCGATTCGCGCTTGCGCTCGACGAAGGCGCCGACCGCGCCGGCCACGCCCACGCCGCCGACGATCAGCGAAACGACGCCGATCAGCGCCATGAACTGGGTGAATCGCGCGATGTTGCGCTGGATCTGCGGCGAGGCGTTGGCGCGGTCGCGGATCTCCCAGCCGGCGGCGGCGAAGCGCGTGGCGATCTCGCGCGCGGCGCGCGCGACGTCGTCGTCGCTCATGTCCGGGCGCGCGATGCGCGTCGACCAGCGCACGAGCGAGGTCGGCCTGTCCAGCCCGCTCTGCGCCAGCGCCGCGCGCGACATCATCACGCGCGGACCGAAGCCGACGCCGAACGCGATGCGGTCGGGCTCGCCCGCGATCTCGCCGGCGATGCGGTAGCGCGCCGCGCCGATGGCGATCACATCGCCGGTCTTCACGTTGAGCCGGTCGCCGAGCGCGGGTTCGATCAGCACGCCGTGGAGACCCTCGCGCGCGGCCAGATCCTCGGCGAGCGGACGGCCGGAGGCGGACTGGACGGCGCCGACCAGCGGATAGGCGGCGTCGATCGCCTTGATCTCGACGAGGGCGAAATCGCCTGCTTCCGTCCGCGCCATCGAGCGCAGCGTCGCGATTTCCGACAGAGCGCCATAGGCGCTCAGCGAGGCGCGCTCGTCGGCGGACAGCGGCCGCTGACTGCGGCTCAGCGCGAGATCGCCGCCGACGAGCGCGCGGCCCTGGCGCGCGAAGGATGCGACCAGCGAATCCGACACCGCGCCGACGGCGACGATGGCCGCGACGCCAATGGCGATGCAGGCCAGAAATATGCGCATGCCCTTCAGTCCGCCGCGCAGATCGCGCGCGGCCAGGCGCAAGACGAGGCGCGCACGCGCGAGAGGCGCGCGGATCATGCGTCTGCCGTCGTGTCGACGGCGCCGGATTTCAACCGCACCTGATGGTCGCAGCGCGCGGCGAGCGCGCGGTCGTGGGTGACGAGCACAAGCGTGGAGCCGCGCCGGCGGTGCTGGGCGAGCATCAGGTCGATGATGGCCGCGCCGGTGCGCTCGTCGAGATTGCCGGTCGGTTCGTCGGCCAGCAGGATCGCGGGATCGCCGACGAGAGCGCGCGCGAGCGCCACGCGCTGCTGCTCGCCTCCCGACAATTGCGAGGGATAATGGTTGCGCCGTTCGGCCAGACCCATCGCCGCCAGTTCCGCGGCGGCGCGGTCGAAGGCGTCGGGCGCTCCGGCCAGTTCGAGCGGGATCGCCACGTTTTCGAGCGCGGTCATCGCTGGCATGAGATGGAACGACTGAAAGACGATGCCGATGTTGCGGCCGCGGAACGTCGCCAGCTCGTCCTCGCCCATCGTGTCGAGCCGCGCGCCGTCGACCGCGACCGATCCCGAATCGACCCGTTCCAGGCCGGCGATGGTCATGAGAAGCGTGGACTTTCCGCAGCCGGACGGCCCGACGATGGCGGTCGCGCGACCACGCGGCAGGCCGAGCGTCACGCCCTTCAGAACCTCGACGCGGGTGGCGCCCGTCCCTAAATTCACCCGGACATCGGTCAGCAGGATCGCGGGTTTGGTCTCGCGCAGCGAAGGTTCGGCGTTCATGAAATCGTTTTCTTTCGGTCGGTCGATCGCCCGACGAAGTGGGGTCGCCCTTCTCATAACGCAAATTCTGGCGGCGTTCGCGCTTTTCGCGCCGGCGCAGGCGGCGGCGCGCAAGCCGCTGCAGATCGTGGCGCTCGGCGATTCGCTGACCGCCGGTTTCATGCTGCCGGCGGAAGCGGCGTTTCCCAGCGTGTTGCAGCGCCGGCTGACTTCGATGGGCTTCGCGGTGGAGGTCTCCAACGCCGGCGTCTCGGGCGACACGACGTCGGGCGGGCTGGCGCGGCTCGACTGGTCGACGCCGGAGGGCACCGATCTCGTCATTGTCGAACTCGGCGCCAACGACATGCTGCGCGCGGTGCCGCCGGTCGTCGCGCGTCAGAACCTCGAAAAAATTCTCCAGAAACTCAAGGCGCGCAGGATTCCGGTCGTGCTGGCCGGCATGAAGGCGCTCGGCAACTGGGGCGAGGACTACGCCAGACAATTCGAGGCGATCTATCCGGAGCTCGCGCTCGCCTATGGCGCGCCGCTCTATCCGTTCTTTCTCGCCGGCGTGCAGGGCGAGGACAAGATGACGCTGCCGGACGAACTGCATCCGAACGCCGCGGGCGTGGAGCGCATCGTCGACTGGTTCGCGCCGTTCATGGCGGTGGTGCTGACCCAGCAGTTCGGACCGCCGCGAAAATCCTGAGCGCCCGGCGAAAGACCGAATCATGGCACGCCTGTTCACCGGACTGGAGATCGACCCCGCGCTCGCGCTGGAGCTTTCGCTGGCGCGCGGCGGGCTTGCCGGCGCGCGCTGGGTCGAGCCGGAGGACTATCACATCACGCTGCGGTTCGTGGGCGAGGTCGACGGCGCGCTCGCGCGCGAGATCGATGCGGAGTTGCGGCGGGTGCGCGCGCGCGCCTTCGATCTCGCCATCGCGCGCATCGGATCGTTCGGCGGAGAGCGCCCGCGCGCGATCGTGGCGCTGATCGATCCCAGCGCGCCGCTCGAACGGCTGCAGGGCGAACTCGAGGCGCTCATGCGCCGGCTCGGGCTTGCGCCCGAGACGCGCAAATTCACGCCGCACATCACGCTCGCGCGGCTGAAAGGCGTGACGGCGGACGCGGTGGCGACCTATCTGGCGGGCGTGAGCGTGTTTCCGCGACGCAAGATCGCGGCGCGCCGCGTCACGCTCTATTCGTCGCGCACCTCGCGCGGCGGCGGCCCCTACGTGGCCGAAGCGGTCTATCCCCTGGACTGAGCGCGGGCGCGCGGATGGGCGCCGGCGTAGGCCTCCATCAGGCGCTGCGTGTCGATCGCCGTATAGATCTGCGTCGTCGAGAGCGAAGCGTGGCCGAGCAGTTCCTGAATGGTCCGCAGATCGCCGCCGCGTCCCAGAAGATGCGTGGCGAAGGAATGCCGCAGCGCGTGCGGCGTCGCGCTCGCGGGCAGGCCGAGCGCGCCGCGCATGCGTTCGACCGCTAGCTGTATGATGCGCGGCGACAGCGCTCCGCCGCGCGCGCCCACGAACAGCGGCCCTTCGGGCGCAAGGCGCCAGGGGCAGAGGTCGAGATAGGTCTCGATGGCGGCGCGCACCGGCGCGATGACGGGCGCCTCGCGGGCCTTGCCCCCCTTGCCGCGCACCGCGACGGTTTCACGGGCGCCGACCGGCGCCTGCGCGCGCGTGAGGCCGAGCGCTTCGGAAATGCGCAGGCCCGCGCCGTAGAGCAACGCAAGCACGGCGGCGTCACGCGCCACGATCCAGGGCGCGCGGTTCTCGCCGGCGCGGGTTGCGGCGTCCGTCAGGTCGCGCGCGTCGGCGACCGCCAGCGCCTTGGGCAGACGTCGCGGCGCCTTGGGCGTGCGCACAGCCGCGAAAGCCGAAATGCGCGCATGGCCCTCGCGTTCGAGAAAGCGGGCGAAGGAGCGCACCCCCGCCAGCCCCCGCAACAGCGCGCGCGGCCCGACTCCGGCGGCGCGGCGCGCGGCCATGAAGCCGCGCACGTCGGCGGCCGAAAGCTCGCCCAGGCGCGCGAGATCGACCGCCGCGCCGTCCCGTTCGGCCAGATGGTCGAGAAACTGCCGCAGGTCGCGCGCGTAGGCTTCGAGGGTGAGCGCCGCCATGCGCCGTTCGGCGCCAAGGCGCGTCAGCCAGCGGTCGGCGCAGGCGCGCACGTCCGGGGCGGCCCCGCGGCCGCGAAACTTCGGCTCGTCCTGATCGCGTTCGCGCATGCAAGGCCCCCGATCGCGCCGCCGGCGCCGATCGTGCCCTCAAAGTCCCCGATCGCGCCGCCGGCGCCGATCGTGCCCTCAGAAACTGAACGCCCGGTTAGAGAGCTTCAGGCGCCCGCCTTCACGTCCGCGATGGCGGCGGCCATCAGTTCGTCCATGGTGCGGCGAATCTGATGTTCGGACTGCTGCACGCCGGCGGCCGCGAAATCGGCCACGATCTTGCGCACCACGTCCTCGTCGCCCGGCTCCTCGAGATCGGCCGACATGATGACCTTGAAATAGGCGTCGGCCTCGGAGGCCGGCTTGCCGAGCTTCTCGGCCGCCCAGGCGGCGAGTTTCCTGTTGCGCTTGGCGGTGGCGCGGAAGCGCAGCTCCTCGTCGTGGGCGAACTTCTTTTCGAAGGATTCTTCACGGCGGTCGAAAGTCGTCATCGTCGCGTCCCGTCAGTGCGGCGCCGGGCGCCGCGTGGGTTCGGCGCAAGGCGGAATGATGTGGCTGCCCGTCTGCGGCGGGCGCTTCGCGTCGATATAACCAGAGCTTCGGCAAATGAACAGGCGCCGCCGCCCGGCGCGCGCCGAATTGTCTACCGACGGGGCCGGCGCGGGCGCGGGTTGCGGCGGGCGGCCGAACGCGATACCACGGCCGCTCGCTGCGGCGCCGACCCGGCCTTGCGTTCGAACGGTCCAAAAGGGGAACGCGCGCAACGACTGCCGGCGAGGAGCGGCAGCCGAAATGGATTTTCTCAAGCCACGGTTGATTCCCATGAACCGCCGCCGTCGCATCTACGAAGGCAAGGCCAAGGTGCTCTACGAGGGACCGGAGCCTGGAACGCTCATCCAGCATTTCAAGGACGACGCGACCGCGTTCAACGCCAAGAAACACCAGATCATCGACGGCAAGGGCGTTCTGAACAACCGCATCTCCGAGTTCATTTTCCAGCAGCTCAACAACATCGGCGTGCCGACGCATTTCATCCGCCGGCTGAACATGCGCGAGCAGCTGATTCGCGAGGTGGAGATCGTCCCGCTCGAGGTCGTGGTGCGCAACGTGGCGGCCGGTTCGCTGTCGCAGCGCCTCGGCATCGAGGAGGGCACGCAACTGCCGCGCTCGATCATCGAATTCTATTACAAGAACGATGCGCTCAACGATCCGATGGTGTCGGAAGAGCACATCACCGCCTTCGGCTGGGCGAGCCCCCAGGAGATCGACGACATCATGGCGCTGGCCATCCGCGTCAACGATTTCCTGACCGGGCTGTTTCTGGGCGTCGGCATCCGGCTCGTCGATTTCAAGATGGAATGCGGGCGTCTGTGGGAGAACGACATGGTGCGGATCGTCGTCGCCGACGAGATCTCGCCCGACTCATGCCGGCTGTGGGACATCAAGTCCAACGACAAGCTGGACAAGGACCGGTTCCGCCGCGACATGGGCGGGCTGGTGGAAGCCTATTCGGAAGTCGCGCGCCGGCTCGGCATTCTCCAGCCCGAGGAAGCCCCGCGCGCCGGCGGCCCGAAGCTCGTCCAGTAAGTCGAGGCGATCATGAAAGCCCGTGTCATCGTGACGTTGAAGTCCGGCGTGCTCGACCCGCAGGGCAAGGCCATCGAGGGAGCGCTGCATTCGCTCGGCGTCGATGGCGTGGCCAGCGTGCGCCAGGGAAAGGTGTTCGACGTCGAACTCGAATCGAACAATGCGGACGGCGCGCGCGCGGCGCTCGAACAGGCGTGCGAGAAGCTGCTCGCCAACACCGTCATCGAGAACTACCGCATCGAACTGGCGTGAGGTCCGGCATGCGCGCAGCCGTCGTCGTTTTCCCCGGCTCCAATCGCGATGGCGACGCCATGCGCGCGCTGCGACAGGCGACGGGGCGCGAGCCCGACCGCGTCTGGCACGCCGACGCCGATCTGCCGGCGGGCGTCGATCTGGTGATGCTGACGGGCGGATTCAGCTACGGCGACTATCTCAGGTGCGGGGCGATCGCCGCGCGCGCGCCGGTGATGGACGCCATCCGCAAACACGCAGCGCGCGGCGGGCTGGTGCTGGGCGTGTGCAACGGGTTCCAGATTCTGTGCGAGAGCGGGCTGCTGCCGGGCGTTCTCATGCGCAACGCCGATCTGCATTTCGTGTGCAGGATGCAGCATCTGAAGGTCGAACGCGCGGCCGCTCCGTTCACGCAACGCTATGCGCAGGGCCAGGTCATCAAGGTCGCCATCGCGCACGGCGAGGGCAACTACGAGGCCTCCGACGACGAGATCGCGCAGATCGAGACCGAGGGGCGTGTCGCCTTCCGGTATTGCGACGAAAACGGCAACGTCGGCGGGGCGGCCAATCCCAACGGATCGCGCAACGATATCGCGGGCATTTATTCCGAGCGGTTCAACGTGCTCGGCCTCATGCCGCACCCCGAGAACCTGATCGACCCGCTGGTCGGCGGCACGGACGGCCGCAGCCTGTTCGACAGCCTCGCGGCGTTCCGACCGGCCGCCTGAACGCTTCTCCCGGTTTCGTTCGAACGACGCCCGCCATCGCCGGCGCATGCCCGCGTGCGATCGCGCGACAAGCTTAGCCATCTGTATAGTCAAGCTTTTTTGCTCGGTTCATCGCCGAACCGTTGGAACAAACGCGCCATAACCGTGTTTTGTCGCTGAAGCTTGCGCGATCGAGATCGCAAATCGGCCACGGCCAGCGCGTTTCGACGCCGTTAGATGGCAGGAATACGTATGGGTATCCAGTATTTGCGATCACGGCTGCGCGCATATTTACAGTCTGACGAATATTAGTTTCGGACTGTATCGGGCTTTGCGGGGATACTTCCCGGATTCACCCAGGAGTGGCGGTCGCCAACCGGCTCCCTTCGACACATCAGGAGATCGAGATGAAAACCAATATCGCCAAACAGGCGCTGCTGGCCGGCGCCCTCGCACTTGCCCTTGGTTCGGGCGCGGCCGTTGCGCAGACCGGCGGCGCGGTCACCGGCGCAGGCCCGGTCCGCGAGGGCATTTCCGAGCCGCTGCAGCCGAAGTTCCGCGCCTATGTAATCGAGCGCCATCATCCCTCGTTCCGGTGGACGGGCGACCTCGGCGTCAACGCGGTGCTGCCGGAGGCGGGTGTCGTCTATTACGACATTCCGGCCGAGTACAAGGCGCCGCACTATCGCTACACGATCGTCAACGACCGGGTCGTGCTGGTCGATCCAAGCACGCGCCGGGTGATGCAGATCATCAACTAGCGTCGCGCGCCAGAGCCCGGCCTTCAGGCCGGGCATTCTCCGTTCGAACCCGGCACAGCCGGCCAAACCGCCTGCAAACGCGCTTCGACGCCGCTATTCAGGGAGACTGAAATGAACAAAGCCTTGATCGCCGTGGCCTTCGCTCTGGGTCTGGCTTCCGGGACACCCGCATGGGCTGAACGGCAGCTCACGGAAGACGAGACAACAAAACTTCTGTCCGCGCTCGCCGCTCAGGGATGCGCCGCCGGAACCATGAGGTTCGACGACGGGCGTTACGAAGCCGACGATGCGCGGTGCAGCGACGGCAAGACGTACGATCTGGAGTTTGGAGCGGATTTTCAGCTGCAGAGCAAGAAGCTGGAACACTAGCTCCGCGGGCGATCTGTCCGGCCGGTCGGCGATCCAAACCGACATCCGTCGAGGCGCTTGGCCCAACAAAAAGCCCGGCCGCAAGGCCGGGCTTTCCGCGTTCGAAAACGAACCGATCAGTACTTCGCGACGACCGGGCCGGCCGCGCCGCCGAAGCGGTAGGTGATGCCCGCCGAGACCAGCCACGGATCGATATTGACCTTGGTGCGGACCGGAATGAACAGACCCGTCGCCGAGTTGAACACGGTCGCGTGCGCGGTCGGGCGCATCATGATGCGCTTCACGTCGACGTTCACGCCCCAACGGTCGTTGATCATGTAGTCGAAGCCGACCTGGCCGGCGATGCCCCACGAGGAGCCGATCGACAGGTGGGTGACCGTGTTGAAGCCGGTGAAGCCGAGGGCCGGCGTGAAGAACGTCTGCCAGTTCGAGCCGGCCTTCGTGCCGAGGAACGCCGTGAAGTTCACGCCGACGCCGACGTAGGGCTGGAACGCGCCGAAGTTGGTGAAGTGGTACTGCAGCATGATCGTGGGCGGGAACACCCAGGTCTTGCCGATGTCGAGGCCGGCGAGCACGCCCTGGCCGTTGATCTTGTGCGGGCTGAAGCAGCAGATCGCCTCGATCGCGATGTTCTTCGTCAGGTAGTAGCTGATGTCGAGTTCCGGGATGACCGTGGTCGAGGGCTTCACGCCCGCGTTCCAGATCGGGCTGCCGGCGCCGAAGGACAGGCCGGTGGCCGGAAGGATCGCGCCCCAGCTGTCGTAGACGGTCGACTTGCCGTCCGGAATGACGGCGGTCGCGCGCAGGCGAATCTGGAACGGATGGAAGGCGTCGATCATCACGGGCGCAGGCGCGACCGCGGCCTTGCGCGAAGGCAGATCGGCCGCGTTGGCGGAGGCGCCCATGGTCGCGGCGACGGCGAAAGCGCCGAGCAGTTTGGCAATTTTCATAAGTGACCCCTAGTCAGTTCAGCCGGCGCCAATGTCGCCGCAGTTCCTTTGCGATCCGTCGGTTACATGCGGTTCGCCGCGGGAACGTGTCGGCTGCATAACATGACGGATTTGATAAGTATCAAACTTGCCTTTGGTCAAAATCACTCCTCCGAACCTTGTTGCAGGGGCGCAACTATCTTGCCATTGGTCCACCGCTTCGAAGCGTTTGCGGCTTGCCTGCGCAGCGTGTTTGGGCGATGACGCGCGCATGGGCGATGGAGATTGCGGCCGGCGGGATCGTTCGAGGCGCCGGGCGCCGAATCAGTCGTCGGCAACACATGGATCGGGGCCCGTCTTGTCGAAAGAACCAGCCGTCACGCCGGAACTCGTCGCCGCGCACGGACTCAAGCCCGACGAATACGATCGCATCCTCGCGCTCATCGGCCGGACGCCGACCTTCACCGAACTCGGCATCTTCTCCGCCATGTGGAACGAGCACTGCTCGTACAAGTCCTCGCGCATCCATCTGCGCAAACTGCCGACCAAGGCGCCGTGGGTCATTCAGGGGCCGGGCGAGAACGCGGGCGTGATCGACATCGGCGACGGCCAGGCGTGCGTGTTCAAGATGGAGAGCCACAACCACCCGTCGTTCATCGAGCCCTATCAGGGCGCGGCGACCGGCGTGGGCGGCATTCTGCGCGACGTGTTCACGATGGGCGCGCGTCCCATCGCCTGCCTCAACCTTTTGCGGTTCGGCTCACCGGCGCATCCCAAGACGCGCCGGCTCGTGGGCGGCGTGGTGGCCGGCATCGGCGGCTACGGCAATTCGTTCGGCGTGCCGACGGTCGGCGGGTCGACCGGATTCCACAAGGCCTACGACGGCAACATTCTCGTCAATGCGATGGCGGTCGGGCTCGCGCGCGCGGACGAAATCTTCTACGCCAAGGCGACCGGCGTCGGAAACCCGATCGTCTATCTCGGCTCCAAGACCGGGCGCGACGGCATCCACGGCGCGACGATGGCCTCGGCCTCGTTCGAGGCGGATGCGGAAGAAAAACGGCCGACCGTGCAGGTGGGCGACCCGTTCTCCGAAAAGCTGCTGCTGGAGGCGTGTCTCGAACTCATGCGCACGGGCGCCGTCATCGCCATTCAGGACATGGGCGCGGCCGGCCTCACGTCTTCCGCGGTCGAGATGGGCGCGAAGGGCGATCTGGGCATTGAACTCGACCTCGACGCGGTGCCCTGCCGCGAGACCGGCATGAGCGCCTACGAGATGATGCTGTCGGAAAGCCAGGAGCGCATGCTCATGGTCCTGACGCCCGAAAAGGAACCCGAGGCGGAAGCGATCTTCCGCAAATGGGGGCTCGATTTCGCCATCGTCGGCAAGACGACCGACACGCTGCGGTTCGTCGTTAAACATCGGGGCGAGATCAAAGCCGATCTGCCGATCAAGGAACTCGGCGATCAGGCGCCGCTCTACGACCGGCCGCACGCGGCGACGCCGAAACGCGCGCCGCTGGCCGATTTCGCGCCGCCGCTCGCCAACGCGGCCGCGCTCGTCAAACTTCTCGGCGCGCCGGACCTGTGCTCCAAACGCTGGGTGTGGGAGCAATACGACCACCTCATTCTGGGCAACACAGTCATTGCGCCCGGCGGCGACGCGGCGCTCGTGCGCGTCGAGGAGGGACCCAAGGGCCTGGCGCTGACGACCGACGTCAACGCCCGCTATTGTCAGGCCGATCCGCGCGAGGGCGGCAGGCAGGCGGTCGCCGAGGCCTGGCGCAACATCACATGCGTCGGCGCCCGCCCGCTGGCGGTCACCGACAATCTCAATTTCGGCAATCCGGAGCGGCCCGAGTACATGGGCCAGTTCGTCGGTTGCCTCGAGGGAATCGGAGAAGCCTGCCGCGCGCTCGATTTCCCGATCGTCTCGGGCAACGTGTCGCTCTACAACGAGACGCAGGGCGCGGGCATTCTGCCGACGCCGGCGATCGGCGGCGTGGGCGTGATCGACGACGTGGCGAAGGGCGTGGGCGTGGGCTTTCGCGCGGCGGGCGAGGCCATCGTGCTGATCGGCGAGACGAAGGGCTGGCTCGGCCAGTCCGCGTATCTGGCGAGCATCTGCGGCCGCGAGGAGGGCGCGCCGCCGCCGGTCGATCTGGCGGTCGAGAAGCGCAATGGCGATTTCGTGCGCGCTCTCGTGCTGGCGGGCCGCGCGACCGCGGCGCACGATCTGTCGGACGGCGGGCTTGCGGTCGCGATCGCGGAAATGGCGCTGGCGGGCAGGATCGGCGCGAACATCGACGTCCTGCCATCGGGCAAGGCGCATGCGGTCCTGTTCGGCGAGGATCAGGCGCGTTATCTCGTCACCTGCGCGGCGCGCGACGCCCAGGCGCTGCTCGCCGACGCCGCGGCGGCCGGCGTTCCGGCGCTGCGGATCGGCACGACCGGCGGGGCCGCGCTTGCGCTGGCGGGAGAAGCGCCGCTCGCGCTCGATGTTCTGTCGAAAGCGCACGAGGCGCCGCTGCCGGCCTATATGGCCGGCGACATGCCCGAGAGTTTCAAGGGCGCTTGAGCAACATACGAGGGCCGGTCGAATGGCGATGCATGCAGGCGAAATCGAGCAGTTGATCCGCGCCGCGCTGCCGGACGCGCAGATCGAGGTGCGGGATCTGGCCGGCGACGGCGACCATTACGCGGCGACGGTGGTGTCGGAAGCTTTCCGCGGCAAGACGCGCGTGCAACAGCACCAGATCGTCTACGCCGCGCTGCAAGGCCGCATGGGCGGGGCGCTGCATGCGCTGGCGCTCACCACACGGGCGCCGGACTGATCTCGGCGGGCGCGAAAAACTGCTATATATGTCCACCCGTTCGCGGATCCTTGACCTCCGCGAGAAAGGAAATCGAATGTCCGCCATCCACGACGAAATCCGCGATGTCGTCACCAGGAACGACGTCGTGCTGTTCATGAAGGGCACGCCGCAGGCGCCGCAATGCGGCTTCTCGGGCCAGGTCGTTCAGATCCTCAATTATCTCGGCGTGCCCTATGCGGGCGTGAACGTGCTGGCCGACGGCGAGCTGCGCGAGGGCATCAAGACGTTCACCAACTGGCCGACCATTCCCCAGCTCTACGTGAAGGGCGAATTCGTCGGCGGCTGCGACATCGTGCGCGAGATGTTCCAGTCGGGCGAACTGCAGTCGCATCTCAACGATGCGGGCGTGGCCTGCGCCCAGCCCGACAAGGGCTGACCCGCTCAGATCCTGCGCGGGCCGAACGCCGGTTCGCCGTGATAGATGCGATAGGGACCGACCGCGCGAATCGTGCGGCCGGCCGGATCGACCGTCAGATAGGCGGGAGCGGCGGGGCGCGCGTCCTGCTTCGCTTTCGCGGCGCGCGGGCGTGCGTCCGACGCCGCGAAAAGCCGCGCCTTGGTCAGCTTGCCGATGGTCGCGCGCCTGAGGTCGACGAAGGCGGCGCGCGCCTTGGCGTGCGCGCGGCCGGAAAAGATGCGCAGGCCCTTCTCGGTCATGTAGGCGTCGCCCGGCCGCAGGGTGGGGTCGGCGAGGATGGCCTTGGCGGGGTCCTCGCCATCCTTGCAGCAGATCGCTTTTTGCATCGGCGTTTTCGGCGCGGTCAGGCCGATGCGCGGATCGAGCGAGGCCACGCGGCGCTTCTGGATGGCGGCCTTCGACGCCGTGGCCTTTGGTTTGCCCGGCGCGAGCGTGCGGATATCGAGCGTGCCGTGCGGGCGCGGGTTGGCGCGCGCAGCGCGCGGCGCCGGCGGGCGGACGGGAAAGCGCAACCCTTCCGTCGGCGCGTACTGATAGTAGGTCACGGTCGGCCGCGGCCGGCCGAAAAGAGCCTCGAACAGGCCGCCCTGCGCTTGCGCGGGCGAAGAACCGGCGAGCGCCGCAATGAGAGAACCGGCGAACGCCGCAATGAGAAAAAGGCCGAAAAATCCGGCCGTCGCAAAGAATTTACGCACGACGCCCCCGAACGCGAAACGGTTAATCAAATCTTAAACGCGGCCATGATTGGCACGGGGCGCGGCGCGGCGCAATCGGCGCGCGCCGTTAACGTGAACGGGCGACCTCGGACGGCGACCCTCAGAGGGCGGCGCGAATGAGCGCGAGCGCCTCGTCGGAGGCCCAGTTGGCGGGGCCGGCGAGGGTCGCGATCTCGCAGCCGTCCTTGCCGACGAGATAGGTGGTCGGCAGGCCGGTGGCCTTGCCGGCGCTTTTCAGCTTGTAGAAGGCCTCGGCCTTGGGGTCGGAATAGAACGCGAGGTTCTTGACGCCGATTTCTTTGAGGAAGGCGGGCGCCCGCTCGCGTCGCGCGGTGTCGATATTGATGATCACCACCTCGAAATCCTTCGAGCCGAGCTTCGCCTGCAACTTGTCGAGCGTCGGCATTTCCTCGCGGCAGGGCGCGCACCAGGTGGCCCAGATGTTGATGAGCAGCGTCTTGCCGCGCATGGCGGCGAGCGAGGTCGGCCTGCCGGACGGATCGAGGAATTCCAGTTCCGGCAGCGCCCGCGCCTGCCTGGGGGCGACCGCGGCGGCGACCGCGCCTTTCATCAGCGGGGCGAGCCTGGTCGCCAGAGGCGCGCTCGCGGGGCAGGCGTTCTGCTTGTCGGGGCCGGTCGTTCTCACGTAGAACACGCCGGCCAGCGCGAGCGCCGCCGCCATGCCGAGGGCGAGGCCGATGGGCCGGGAAAATGGCGCAGTCATGTTGGGCGATCCGGGGATGAGAGCATGAGCAACAAGATGTGGGGCGGCCGGTTTGCGTCCGCGCCCGATGCGATCATGGAGGAGATCAACGCCTCGATCGACTTCGACCGCGAATTGTTCCGGCAGGATATAGCGGCCTCCAAGGCCCATGTCGCCATGCTTGCCGAAACCGGCATTGTTGAGGCGGATGACGCCGCCGCCATCGGCCGGGGCCTCGACGCCGTTCTGGCGGAGATCGAAAGCGGGCGGTTCACGTTCTCGCGCGCGCTCGAGGACATTCACATGAACGTTGAATCGCGGCTGACCGATCTCGTCGGTCCGGCGGCCGGCCGGCTGCACACCGCGCGCTCGCGCAACGACCAGGTTGCGGTCGACTTCCGGCTGTGGGTGCGCGACGCGGTCGATGCGCTCGATGGCCAGATGCGCGACCTGCAGATCGCGCTGGTCGACCGGGCGCTCGAACACGCCAGCGCCGTCATGCCCGGCTTCACCCACCTTCAGCCCGCCCAGCCGATCACGTTCGGCCATCATCTCATGGCCTATGTGGAGATGATCGGGCGCGACCGCGGCCGGCTCGCCGACGCCCGCCGGCGGATGAACGAATGTCCGCTGGGCGCGGCCGCGCTGGCCGGCACATCGTTTCCGATCGATCGGTACAAAACGGCCATCGCGCTCGGCTTCGACCGCCCGACGGCCAATTCGCTCGATAGCGTGTCGGACCGCGATTTCGCGCTGGAGGTTCTGGCGGCGGCCGCCATCTGCGCGACGCACCTGTCGCGGTTCGCGGAAGAAATCGTGCTGTGGACCGGACCGTTCTTCGGCTTCCTCAAACTGTCGGACAAATTCTCGACCGGCTCGTCGATCATGCCGCAGAAACGAAATCCCGACGCCGCCGAACTGGCGCGCGGCAAGACGGGCCGCATTCTGGGCGCCTTGCAGGGCCTGCTGGTGGTGATGAAGGGTCTGCCGCTCGCCTATTCCAAGGACATGCAGGAGGACAAGGAAGGCGTGTTCGACGCGGTCCGGTCGCTTTCCCTGTGCCTGGCGGCCATGACCGGCATGACGCGCGACATGAGCGTGGACGTGGCGCGCATGAAGGCGACGGCCGGCGCGGGCTACGCCACCGCCACCGATCTTGCCGACTGGCTGGTGCGCCGGCTCGGGCTGCCGTTCCGCGAGGCGCATCACGTCACCGGCAAACTCGTCGGCGTGGCGGCCGCGCGAGAGGTTGGGCTCGAGGACCTCAGCCTTGCGGACATGCGGTCGGTCGAGCCGCGCATCGAACAGGACGTATTCGACGTTCTGGGTGTGGAGAAATCGGTCGCCAGCCGCACCAGCTATGGCGGCGCGGCGCCGGACAACGTGCGCGCGCAGGCCGAAAGCTGGCGCGCGCGGCTTGCGGCCGAGCCGGGCTGAACGCGCCGCCCGCCGCCATTTTCTTGGCGTCGCCGCGCCCGTGTGCTAGGCGTCGCGCATCTCTTTGGCGACCAATATCGGGGCCAGGCCGCGTGACCCGCATTCCCACTCTGGTTGTTCTGGTTCTCGCCGGCGCCGCGCTCGGCGGCTGCGGCAAGCGCGGCCCCGTGGAGCCGCCGCCCGGCGTCGCGCCGCCGCCGCGCGCGAAAACGGTCGATCCGTCAGCGTTGCAGGTCGCGCCGGCGACGCCGAGCCTCCTGCGCTCCACGGGGTCCAGGCCGGAGTCGCCCGAACCGGTCGTCAGACCCGCCCCGCTGGAACCGCGCCCCTTCGTGCTCGACCCGCTCCTGCAATAAAGCGCCATGCACCATTTCGAATATCGCGACGGCGTCCTGCATGTGGAGGACGTCAATCTGGCGACGCTGGCCGACGCGGTCGGCACGCCGTTCTATTGCTATTCGAGCGCCACCATCCAGCGGCACGTGCAGGTGTTCGGCGCCGCGTTCGGGGGCCTGGACGCGCATGTGTTCTATGCGATGAAGGCCAATTCCAACCAGGCGGTGCTGCGCACCATCGCGCTCTGCGGCGCGGGCATGGACATCGTGTCGGAAGGCGAGCTGCGACGCGCGCTGGCGGCGGGGGTGGCGGGCGAGAAGATCACGTTCTCGGGCGTCGGCAAGACAGCGCGGGAAATCTCGGCCGCGCTGGCGGCGGGCATCTTCTGCTTCAACGTGGAGTCCGAGCCCGAGCTTCTGGCGATCTCCGAAATCGCTTCGTCGCAGGGCCGCGTCGCGCATGTGGCGATCCGCGTGAACCCCGACGTCGACGCCCGAACGCACGCCAAGATTTCGACCGGCAAGGCGGAAAACAAGTTCGGCGTGCCGATCTCGCGCGCCCGCGCCGTCTACGAGGAAGCGCGCGCCTTGCCGGGGATCGTCGCCAGCGGCGTCGACATGCATATCGGCTCGCAGATCACCGATCTCGCGCCGTTCGACAACGCGTTCGCGCTGCTGGCGGACTTCGTTCGCGACCTGCGCGCCGACGGCCACGACGTCCAGCATCTCGATCTGGGCGGCGGGCTCGGCATCCCCTATCGCGACGGCGAGGATCCGGACACCTATCATCCCGACCGCTACGCCGAGATCGTGCGCAAGCGGCTCGGCGACCTCGGGTGCAGGCTCATTCTGGAGCCGGGCCGGCTGATCGTCGGCAACGCAGGCGTGCTGGTCGCGCGCGTCATCTACGTCAAGCGCGGGGAGGCGAAGAATTTCGTGATCGTCGACGCCGCGATGAACGATCTCATCCGGCCGACGCTGTACGACGCCCATCACGAAATCCGTGCGGTGGCGCATCATCCCGAGCGCCCGCGCATCCGCGCCGACGTGGTGGGGCCGGTGTGCGAGACGGGGGACTATCTCGCGCTCGATCGCGAGATGGCGACGCCGGCGCCGGGCGATCTGATCGCGATCATGTCGGCCGGCGCCTACGGGGCGGTGCAGTCGGGCAGCTACAATTCGCGGCCGCTCGCGCCGGAAGTGCTGGCCCACGGCGCGCAATGGGCGGTGGTGCGGCCGCGCCCGAGCCTCCACGACCTGATCGCGCTCGACACAATTCCGGCTTGGTTGCGCTGAATGCTGCGCCCTCGCGCGGCTGGTCGCGCGCGCGGGAGCGTGTAGACTGGCGGCGCCGGCCAACGCGGACATTTCATGGGCGCTGCGCATAACCGTCTCGAACGACTGATCGCGCTTTCGCGCGCCGCGCTCGCCTGGGAATCGCTCTGGCGCGCGCTGTCGTGGATCGGCGCGGCGCTCGCGCTGTTCCTGGCGCTGTCGTGGGCGGGGGCGTGGCTCCCGCTGCCGGGGCCGGCGCGCGCGCTGGGCGTGGCGGCGATCGTGGCGCTCGGCGTCTGGGGCGCGTGGCGCGAGCTGTCCTGGCCGGCGCGCGCGGCCGCCGTCCGGCGGCTGGACGCAGACGCCGCCGCGCTCGCGCCGGGCCTCGCCAGCAGCCTCACCGACCAGCTGGCCAGCGACCGGCGCGATCCGACGACCGAGGCGTTGTGGCGCGCCCATCGCGCGCGGCTCGAACGTGCGCTCGACAGGGCGTGCGTCGCCGCGCCCGCGCCGCGCATGGACCGGCGCGACGGGCGAGCGCTGCGGGTCGGCGCGGTTCTTCTGGCCATCGTGGCGGCGATCGCGGCGGGCGACGAACGCCGGCTCAGATTGGCCTCCGCCTTTCACTGGACCGGCAGCGCCGACGCCGCGACGCCCGGCCGGCTCGACATATGGATCGATCCGCCGGCCTATACCGGCCGCGCGCCGATCGTGCTGACAGGCGCCGGCGGCGGCGAAACGAGGGCCGCGGCGGCGCCCGTCGGCTCGATCGTCGTCGTGCGGTCGACGTCGCCCGCGGCCAGCGAGGTCGCCGTTTCGGGCGCGCTGGAGGCGACCGCCGACAAAGCTGGCGACAGGCCGGCCAGACCGCACCGCGACGACGGCGCGCGCCGCTACGTGCTCAAGGGGCCGGCGCTGCTCGAAATCGCGCGCGGGCGCGGCGTGGAGCGCATCGAGCTTTCCGCGATCCCCGATCTCGCGCCGACCGTCGAACTGACCGAACAGCCCCGCGGCGCGGCGCGCGGCGCGACCACGCTGTTCTACAAGCTCGGCGACGACTACGGCGTGGCCAGCGCGGAGGCGGTGTTCGACCAGCCCGAACTCGCCGACCGCCCGGCCGAGGGCCGGCTCCTGCACGAGCCGCCGCGCGCGCAACTGCCGCTGGGCGCCGGCGCCGGCGGCCTCGGCGAGGCGCGGGCGAGCGTGGACGTGTCGGACCATCCGTGGGCGGGCGCGCGGGTGCGCTTGACGGTGAAAGCGCGCGACGAGGGCGGCGGCGAGGGCGCGAGCGCGCCTATCCATATCTTTCTGCCGCAGCGCCCCTTCACGAATCCGCTGGCGCGCGCGCTCGTCGAACAGCGGCGCAATCTGGCGCTGGAGCCGGCGCGCAGGGATCGTGTGCTCGCCGGCCTGGCGGCGCTCATGCTCGCGCCCGACGACATGAAGGCCGGGGCATATCTGGGCGTGCGCACCGCGTTCCAGCGTTTGCGCATGGCGCGCAACGACGCGGCGCTGCGCGATGTGGTCGAATATCTGTGGGCGGTCGCGCTGCAGATCGAGGGCGGCGATCTTTCCGACATCGAGCGCGAGCTGCGCTCGGCGGCCGAGCGGCTGCGCGAGGCGCTGCAGAACGGCGCCTCGCCGGAAGAGCTCAAGCGCCTGACGGAAGACCTCCGCGCTGCGATGGACAAGTTCCTGCAGGCGCTCGCCGAACAGATGGGTCGACAGAACGAGCGCGCCGACAGCGCGCCACAGCCCAACGCGCGGTCGGTCACGCCGGATCAGTTGCGCGACATGCTCAACCGCATGGAATCGATGGCGCGCGACGGCGAGATGGCGGACGCGCGGCGCATGCTCGACCGGTTGCAGGACATGCTGGAGAACCTTCGCACCGCGCGGCGCGGGCAGCCCAGCCAGCAATCGCGCGAAATGGGACAGGCGCTGCGCGAACTCGACGAAATGACGCGCAAGCAGCAGCAGTTGCGCGACGAGGCCCATCGCGAGGGCCAGCAGAACGGCGAGGGCCAGGACGACGGCGAAGCGGGCCAGCAGCAGGGCGCGCAGCCGAACGGCGGGGGACAGCAGGACGGCGGCGGGCGCGCGCTCGCCGAACGCCAGCAGAAACTCCGCGAGCAACTCGAACGGCTGCGCCGGCGGCTGGGGCCGAACGGCGACAAGAATCTGGGCGACGCCGAACAGGCGATGCGCGAGGCGGAGGGCGCGCTCGGCAAGGACGGCCAGCGCGGCAGGGCTGTCGACGCGCAGGGCCGGGCGCTCGAATCGCTGCGCCGGGGCGCGGGGCAGCTCGCCCAGCGCCTGCGCGAACAGGCCGACGGACAGGGGCAGGGCGAAGGCGAAGGCGGCGAGCCGCTGCCCGGCGATCCGCGCCAGGCCGACGCCGAGGGCGAGCGCGATCCGCTCGGACGCGAACGCGGGCGACGCAACGATTCCCGCGCGCGCTACGATCCACTCGGCCAAAGCCCGGCGCTGCGGGCGCAGCGCGTGCTGGAGGAACTGCGCCGCCGGCTCGGCGAGCAGACCCGCCCGCAGGACGAGCTCGACTACATCGAGCGATTGATCCGCCGCTATTGAGCCGGTAGAGCGGACGCGCGGGCGAACCCGCATTCTGGAGTTTGCGATGGGCGCTGTCGCCAATTACGCCGTTTCGATCGCGCTCGGCGCGGTCGCGATCGTGCTCGTGCTGGGCCTCTACAACATGCTGCGCGGGGGCGGCGGCAACCGCTCGCAGACCTTGATGCGCTGGCGCGTCGGCCTGCAATTCATCGCCATCATCGTGCTGATGAGCGTGCTTTACCTGCGGAGCTGAAGGGGATGGTCAAGCTCAACAAGATCTACACGCGCACCGGCGACGACGGCACGACCGGCCTCGTCAGCGGGCCGCGCCGGCCCAAGAGCGATCCGCGCATCGAAGCATACGGCGCCATCGACGAGACCAACGCGACCATCGGTCTGGCGCGGCTCTCGCTCGCGGGCGCGCCGCAGATCGACGCGATGCTGGCGCGCATCCAGAACGATCTGTTCGATCTCGGCGCGGACCTGGCGACGCCCGATCCGGCGACCGAAGGCGCGCTGCGGATCGCGCCCTCGCAGGTCGAGCGGCTGGAGCGCGAGATCGACGCGCTCAACGCGGATCTTTCGCCATTGACGTCTTTTGTTTTGCCTGGCGGAACGCCAGCCGCCGCCGCGCTGCACCTGTCGCGCACCGTCTGCCGGCGCGCCGAACGCGCGATGACAGCGCTGGCGATGGTCGAGGGCGAGAGCGTCGGCGCGCCGGCGATGAAATACGTCAACCGCTTGTCGGACCTGCTGTTCGTCGCCGCGCGGCACGCCAACGACAAGGGCGCGGGCGACGTGTTGTGGGCGCCGGGCGCGACGCGCTGACCGGCGCCGAACGACCGTCGAATGCGACGCGCGCCGGCATTTGGCGCGTTGACTCGGTCAAAGGCGCAAAGTACCAACCCCAAGCCATTTGAGGCGGCCGGGCCGGCGCATGTCGGGTCGGCCGGTTCATCAGTTTTCGTTACCCGCACGAGCCGATCGGAATGCTGCGCTCGGGATCGTGCTTGAGGACGCCAAGGGAGTTCGCGATGAAGGTTCTCGTGCCCGTGAAACGGGTCGTCGACTACAACGTGAAAATCAGGGTGAAATCGGACGGTTCGGGCGTCGATCTCGCCAACGTGAAAATGTCGATGAACCCGTTCGACGAAATCGCGGTCGAGGAAGCGCTGCGCCTGAAGGAAGCGGGCAAGGCGACCGAGGTCATCGTGGTTTCGGTCGGTCCCGCCCAGGCGTCGGAAACGCTGCGCACGGGCCTGGCCATGGGCGCGGACCGCGGCATCCTCGTCAAGGCCGACGGCGTGGTCGAGCCGCTCGCGGTCGCCAAGATCCTCAAGGCCGTCGCGGCCGAGGAGCAGCCGGGTCTGATCATTCTCGGCAAGCAGGCGATCGACGACGATTGCAACCAGACCGGCCAGATGCTGGCCGCGCTGCTCGGCTGGCCGCAGGGCGCCTTCGCTTCGAAGGTGGAGATGACCGGCGAGGGCGTGGATGTGACGCGCGAAGTCGACGGCGGTCTCCAGACCGTGTCGCTCAAGGGTCCGGCGGTCGTCACGACCGACCTGCGCCTGAACGAGCCGCGCTACGCCTCGCTGCCCAATATCATGAAGGCGAAAAAGAAGCCGATCGCGGAAAAGACCCCGGCCGACTACGGCGTGGACGTCGCGCCGCGCCTGACGGTGCTCAAGACCGCCGAACCCGCGGCCCGCAAGGCGGGCGTCAAGGTCGGCTCGGTCGCCGAACTCGTGTCGAAACTCAAGAACGAAGTGGGAGTGATCTGATGGCGACGCTTCTTCTCGCCGAAGTTCACGGCGGCAAGCTCAACGATGCGACCGCCAAGGCGCTGACGGCGGCCTCCGCCCTCGGCGGGCCGGTCCACATTCTGGTCGCCGATCCGCAGGGCGCGGACGCGGCCGCCGCCGCGGCCAAGCTCGCCGGCGTCGAGAAGGTGCTGCTGGCCGACGACGCGCTTTACGGCCACCAGCTCGCCGAGCCGACCGCCGCGCTCGTCGTGCAGCTGGCGGCCGGCTACGACGCGGTCGTCGCTCCGGCGACGGCGTCGGCCAAGAACATCATGCCGCGCGTCGCCGCGCTGCTGGACGTGATGCAGGTGTCGGAAATCACCGCCGTCGTCGCGCCCGATACGTTCGAGCGGCCGATCTACGCCGGCAACGCGATCCAGACCGTGAAATCGGCGGACGCCAAGAAGGTGATCACCGTGCGCACCGCCTCGTTCAAGGCGGCGGCCGAAGGGGGTTCGGCTGCGGTCGAGAAGGTCGCGGCCGGCGCCAATCCGGGCCTGTCGAGCTTCAAGTCCGAGGCGCTCGCCAAGTCCGACCGGCCCGAGCTCACCTCCGCCAAGATCATCATCTCCGGCGGCCGGGCGATGCAGAACGCGGAGAATTTCTCCAAATACATCGAACCGGTGGCCGACAAGCTCGGTGCGGCGATGGGCGCCTCGCGCGCGGCGGTGGACGCGGGCTACGCGCCGAACGACTGGCAGGTCGGCCAGACCGGCAAGGTGGTCGCGCCCGACCTCTACATCGCCGTCGGCATCTCCGGCGCCATCCAGCATCTGGCCGGCATGAAGGACTCCAAGGTGATCGTCGCGATCAACAAGGACGAGGAGGCGCCGATCTTCCAGGTGGCCGACTACGGGCTGGTCGCCGATCTGTTCTCGGCGCTGCCGGAACTCGATCAGGAGCTGGCGAAGGTTCGCGGCTGACGTTCTCGAACCCGGGCTCGCCAAGCCCGGGTTTTTGTTTGCGCGGCGCCCGCCGCGGCGATTGCGCGCTGGCGTTTGGGCGCCGTTTCCCTATGATCGGCGCCGGGTTGTTTTTCGGACGGACACATGAGCTTTGACATTGGCAAGGTCGGCGTCATCGGCGCGGGCCAGATGGGCAAAGGCATCGCGCAAGTGTGCGCGGCTTCGGGGTTCGGGGTCGTCTTGAGCGACATTTCCGAAGACGCGCTGAAAGCCGCCGTCGAGGACATCGATTCGGCGCTCGCCCGCCAGGTGGAGCGCGGCGCGCTCGCCGCCCCCGCGCGCGCCGAACAGATGGCGCGGCTGACGACCGACACAAGATACCAGGCGTTTTCCGACTGCGATCTCGTCATCGAATGCGCGTCTGAGAACGAGGCGACCAAGCGCAAGATTTTCGAACAGCTTTGTCCGGTGATGAAAAAGGACGGGTTGATCGCCACCAATACGTCCTCGATCTCGATCACGCGGCTCGGCGCGTCGACCGACCGGCCGGAAAAATTCATCGGCATCCACTTCATGAATCCCGTGCCGCGCATGAAGCTCGTGGAGCTGATCCGCGGCATCGTCACCGACGACGCCACGTTCGACGCCGCGCGCGACTTCATCGCCCGCCTGGGCAAGACGGTGACGGTGGCGGAGGATTTCCCGGCCTTCATCGTCAACCGCATCCTGCTGCCGATGATCAACGAGGCGATCTACACGCTCTATGAGGGCGTGGGATCGGTCGAGGCGATCGACACGGCGATGAAACTCGGCGCCAACCATCCGATGGGCCCGCTCCAGCTCGCCGATTTCATCGGGTTGGACACCTGTCTTTCGGTGATGCAGGTGCTGCACGAGGGGCTGGCCGACACCAAGTACCGGCCCTGCCCGCTGCTGGTGAAATATGTCGAGGCCGGCTGGCTCGGCCGCAAGACGCAGCGCGGATTCTACGACTACCGCAGCGGCGTGCCGACGCCCACGCGCTGACCCGCCGCGTCCGGCGCATCTGGCGGCGACGGGCCGCCGCCTTCACAATATCGTCAAACCGCCTGTAGACTGTGCGTCGGGGGATTCGCGGCCGGCGGGTCGCGCGTCCCGTCGAGGCGGGCTTCCGATACATTCGGCGTCCGCGCGCCAGCGAGCGGGGGCCTTCCGGTTTGACGGTCCATTTTGTCTCGATCGCTTCGCCCGACAGTTGTCCGGCGCTGGTTCTCAACGCCGATTTTCGGCCGCTGTCCTACTACCCGCTGTCGCTGTGGAGCTGGCAGGACGCCATCAAGGCGGTTTTTCTCGACCGCGTGAACATCGTCTCGCATTACGACCGCGTCGTGCGCTCGCCCAGTTTCGAGATGCAGCTGCCCTCCGTCGTCTCGCTCAAGAGCTATGTGCAGCCCGCCCGTCAGCCGGCTTTCACGCGGTTCAACGTGTTCCTGCGCGACCGCTTCACCTGCCAGTATTGCGGCGCGCGCGAGGAGCTGACGTTCGACCATGTCACTCCGCGCTCGAAAGGCGGGCTGACCACCTGGGACAACGTGGTGGCGGCCTGTTCGGCCTGCAATCTGCGGAAGGGCGACCGGCTGCCGGCGGAGGCGAAGATGTGGCCCGCCAAGACGCCGTTCCAGCCCGCCATCGGCGATCTGCATCGCAACGGCCGGCTGTTTCCCCCCAACTATCTGCATCACAGCTGGATGGACTATCTCTACTGGGACAGCGAACTCGAACCCTGAAATCTCCGCCCGTCGGTCGTGTGCCGGCCCGCACATCGTCCCGGACGGGCGCCGGCTAGGGTTTCTCCATCGCGCAACGGACCGCCGCCGCGACAACAGGAGAGAGACCCAATGACCCGCTTCCGCAAGATCCTCACCGCCTCGCTCGCCACCGTCACGCTCGGGGCGACGCTCGCCGCCTCCGCCACGCCGGCTGCGGCGTGGGGCTGCAACGCCTGGGGATGCTGGGGCGGCGGCTACAACGCCGGCGGCGCGATCGCGGCCGGGGTGGTCGGCGGTCTGGCGCTCGGCGCGATCGCGGCCTCCGCCGCGCAGCCGCGTCCGGTCTACGGAACCTGCCTTGTGCGTCAGCGCATGTACGACGACTGGGGCCGCTATGTCGGCACGCGCCGGGTGCGGGTCGCCTGCTGAGAATTCGTCTTCGGCATCGCCGCCGCGGCCGCTCTCCGCCCGGCGATGTGTGTCGAGAAGCCTCCGCCTCCGGGCGGAGGCTTTTCGCGTTCGAGGCGCCGATTTTCCTTCCCGCGCCGACCCAAGTACATCTCGCGCATGACGCGCGCGCAGCCATCCGGCGAATCGACGGGCGCCGGCGATCTGGTCGCCGACGTGCTGGTTCCGGTCGCCGTCGACACGGCCTATTCGTATCGCGCGCCGGCTCACCTGGCGCTCGGGCCAGGCGACTTCGTGGACGTGGCGCTGGGGTCGCGCGAGACGACCGGCGTCGTTTGGGCGATGCGCCGCAGCGCGTCGGCCTCCAATCTCAAACCGGTTCTGGCGCGCCGCGACATCGCGCCGCTGCGTGCGCCCCTCATGCGGTTCCTCGACAGGCTCGCGCGGTGGACGCTCATGCCGCGCGGCATGGTTCTGCGCATGGCGATGCGGGCGGCCGACGCGCCCGAACCGCCCGCGCCGCGCCTGGCCTATCGCGCGACGGGGGCGGCCCCGGCACGCGCAACGCCGGCGCGCGCGCGGGTGCTGGCGGCGCTTGCGGAGGGGTTCGCGCTGCCCAGGGCCGCGCTCGCGCAGGCGGCCGGCTGCTCGGCGGGCGTGATCGATTCTCTGGTCGACGCGGGCGCGCTCGAAATCGTCGCGCTGCCGGCCGCGCGCGCCGCCGCGCCCGACCCCGATTTCCATTCGCCCGCGCTCGAACCCGCGCAGGCGCAGGCGGCCGCCGCGCTGGTGGAAGCGATCGCCGCCGGCGGCTATTCGGCGAGCCTGATCGACGGCGTGACCGGATCGGGCAAGACGGAGGTCTATTTCGAGGCGATCGCGGCGGCGCTGCGCGCGGACGGGCAGGCGCTGGTGCTGATGCCGGAGATCGCGCTCACCGCGCAGTTCCTCGACCGGTTCGAGGCGCGCTTCGGCGCGCGGCCGGCCGAATGGCATTCGGGCGTCGCCCAGCGCAAACGCGCGCTCACGTGGGAGGCCGTCGCGCACGGGCGAACGCGCGTCGTCGTGGGCGCGCGTTCCGCGCTGTTCCTGCCGTTTCAGGCGCTCAAACTGATCGTCGTCGACGAGGAGCACGAGAGCGCCTACAAGCAGGAAGAAGGCGGTTCGTATCACGCGCGCGACATGGCGGTGTTGCGCGCGCGCATCGAGGAGGCGACCGTCGCGCTCGCGTCCGCCACGCCCTCCATCGAAACGCGCGTGAACGCTGAGACCGGCCGCTATCGATGGCTGCGCCTGCCACAGCGCGCGGCCGGGCGTTCGGCGCCCGATCTGGCGCCGATCGACCTTCGGCGCACGCCCGCGCCGCGCGGGCGCTGGATCTCGCTGCCGCTCGAACGGGCGGTCGCCGAAACGCTGGCGCGCGGCGAACAAGCGCTGTTGTTCCTCAATCGTCGCGGCTACGCGCCGCTCACGCTGTGCCGCGCCTGCGGGCATCGCTTCCAGTGCCCGCACTGCACGAGCTGGCTGGTCGAACACCGGTTCCGCCGCGCGCTCGTATGCCACCAGTGCGGCCATGTGGAGCGCCGCCCGGACGTCTGCCCGGAATGCGCGACGCAGGATTCGCTCACCCCCTGCGGGCCGGGCGTTGAGCGGCTGGCGGACGAGGCCAAACAGTTGTTTCCGCAGGCGCGCGCGCTGGCGCTCTCATCAGATTTTCCGGGCGGGGTGGAGCGTTTGCGGCGCGAATTGCACGACATCGCCGAAGGCGCCGTCGACATCGTGATCGGCACGCAGCTCGTCGCGAAAGGCCACAATTTTCCGCATCTGACGCTGGTGGGCGTGATCGACGCCGATGTCGGCCTTTCGTCCGGCGATCCGCGCGCCGCCGAACGCACGTTCCAGCTGTTGCAACAGGTGACGGGTCGGGCCGGGCGCGGCGACAGGCCGGGGCGCGGGCTGGTGCAGACATATCAGCCGGAACACCCGGTGATCGCGGCGATCCTGGCGGGCGACACGGAGCGGTTCTACGCGGAGGAGATCGCGGCGCGCCGCCTCGGCCGCATGCCGCCGTTCGCGCGGCTCGCCGCGCTGATCGTGTCGGCGACGAGCCGGATCGACGCCGAGACGCATGCGCGGCTGATCGCGCGGGCGGCAGACGCGCTGGCGGATTCGTTTCCGGTCGCGCGCGCCGGCGACCTGCCGGGCGATGCGCAGATCGCCGTGCTGGGACCGGCCGAGGCGCCGATCGCGGTGGTGCGCGGGCGCCATCGGTTCCGGCTGCTGGTGCGCGCCCCGCGCGAGGAAAATCTTCAGGCCTTCCTGCGCGCGCTGCTCGCGACCGCGCCCAGGCCGCGCGGCTCGGTGCGGGTGCAGGTGGATGTCGAGCCGATGAGCTTCATGTAGGGCCGAGTCGACGCGCGCGCCGTCTTTTTCCCGGATCGATGACGCTTTCGGCGCGCCGCGCAGGGTTGCGCGCAAAAAAGCCATATGTTACGTGACCCGCGCCTTTCGGGGCGGGCGTCGCACGCGCTCGTTCCGTTTCAGCAAACAGCCCGGTTTTCCAAGGTTTGACGGCGCGCAGCGCCATTCGATCGCGGACGCCGGCCCCACCCCCAGCCCGAGGGCTCACGCGCGTGGCGAAAGAGGAAACGATCGTATCCGGCATGGCGGGGCGCTACGCCTCCGCGCTCCATGCGCTCGCAGCCGAATCGGGGGCCACCCGCGAGACCGGCGCGGCGCTCGCGAAATTCCAGGCGCTGATCGACGAAAGCGCCGATCTCCAGCGGCTCGTCAAGAGTCCCGCCTTCTCCGCCGAAGACCAGACGCGCGCGCTCGGCGCCGTGCTGGACAAGGCCGGGATCGGCGGCGTGGCCGCCAAATTCCTGAAGCTCGTCGCCTCCAAGCGCCGGCTGTTCGCCGTGTCCGACATGATCGCGGACTACCGCAAGCTCGAAGACGCCGCCAACGGCGTCGCGCGCGCGCAGGCGATCGTCGCCGAACCGCTGAGCGAGACGCAGACGCAGGCGCTGCGCCGCGAGCTGGCCGCGGCCTCCGGCGGCAAGACCGTCGAAGTGGACATCAAGGTCGATCCCTCGATCATCGGCGGCGTCGTCGTCAAGCTCGGGTCGCGGATGATCGATTCGTCGCTCAAAACCAAACTCAACGCCATTCGCACACGCATGAAAGAGGTCGGCTGATGGATATCCGCGCCGCTGAGATTTCCGCGATCCTGAAGAACGAGATCGCGAATTTCGGAAACGAAGCCCAGGTGACCGAAGTCGGTCAGGTTCTCTCCGTCGGCGACGGCATCGCCCGCGTCTACGGTCTCGACAACGTCCAGGCGGGCGAGATGGTCGAGTTCGAGAACGGCGTGCGCGGCATGGCGCTCAACCTCGAAAGCGACAATGTCGGCGTCGTCATCTTCGGCGCCGACCGCGACATCAAGGAAGGCCAGACGGTCAAGCGCACCGGCGCCATCGTCGACGTGCCGGTCGGCAAGGGCCTGCTCGGCCGCGTCGTCGACGCGCTCGGCAACCCGATCGACGGCAAGGGCCCGATCAAGGCCGCCAAGCGCGCCCGCGTGGACGTGAAGGCGCCCGGCATCATTCCGCGCAAATCGGTGCACGAGCCGATGGCGACCGGCCTGAAGGCCGTCGACGCGCTGATCCCGATCGGTCGCGGCCAGCGCGAGCTGATCATCGGCGACCGCCAGACCGGCAAGACCGCGATCGCGCTCGACACCATCCTGAACCAGAAGCCGATCAACGCGACCGGCGACGAGAGCCAGAAGCTCTACTGCGTCTACGTCGCCGTCGGCCAGAAGCGCTCCACCGTCGCCCAGTTCGTGAAGGTCCTCGAGGAGCAGGGTGCTCTCGAGTACTCGATCGTCGTCGCCGCCACCGCCTCCGACGCCGCGCCGATGCAGTTCATCGCGCCCTTCGCCGGCTGCGCCATGGGCGAGTACTTCCGCGACAACGGCATGCACGCCGTCATCATCTACGACGACCTGTCCAAGCAGGCCGTCGCCTATCGCCAGATGTCGCTGCTGCTGCGCCGTCCGCCGGGCCGCGAAGCCTATCCGGGCGACGTGTTCTATCTCCACTCCCGCCTGCTGGAGCGCGCGGCCAAGCTGAACGACGACAACGGCGCGGGTTCGCTGACGGCGCTGCCGGTCATCGAGACGCAGGCCAACGACGTGTCGGCCTATATTCCGACGAACGTGATCTCGATCACCGACGGCCAGATCTTCCTCGAGACCGATCTGTTCTATCAGGGCATCCGCCCGGCGGTGAACGTCGGTCTGTCGGTATCGCGCGTGGGCTCGTCCGCGCAGACCAAGGCGACGAAGAAGGTCGCCGGCAAGATCAAGGGCGAACTGGCGCAGTATCGCGAAATGGCCGCCTTCGCGCAGTTCGGCTCGGACCTCGACGCGGTGACGCAGCGCCTGCTCAACCGCGGCGCGCGCCTGACCGAGCTGCTCAAGCAGCCGCAGTTCGCGCCGCTGAAGATGGAAGAGCAGGTGGCGGTGATCTACGCCGGCGTCAACGGCTATCTCGATGCGCTGCCGGTCAACCGCGTGCGCGCCTACGAGGACGGGCTGCTGGCGCTGATGCGCACCAAGCACGCCGAACTTCTCGCCTCGATCCGCGACTCCCGCGACCTGTCGTCGGGCGACGAGGCCAAGCTGAAGGACGTGGTGGAAGGTTTCACCAAGTCGTTCGCCTAACACGGACGTTGCAGCGACCGTCGCGCAGCCTCGCGCGCGATGACGGACCGGCGGACCAGAATGATCGGGTAAGCGCATGCCCTCGTTGAAGGACCTTCGCAATCGCATCGCTTCTGTGAAAGCGACGCAAAAAATCACCAAGGCCATGCAGATGGTGGCGGCCGCGAAGCTGCGCCGCGCGCAGGCTGCGGCCGAAGCCGCGCGCCCCTACGCGCAGCGCATGGAGACGGTGCTGGCGAATGTCGCGGGCGGCGTCGCGCCGGGATCGGGTCCGGAACTGCTGGTCGGCAACGGCCGGGACGAAACGCATCTGCTGTTGGTCTGCACCGGCGAGCGCGGCCTTGCCGGCGCGTTCAACACCTCGATCGTTCGCCTCGCGCGCGAACACATCCAGCAACTGCTGAACGCGCAGAAGAAGGTGAAAATCCTCTGCGTCGGCCGCAAGGGCTACGAGCAGCTGCGCCGGCAGTACGACCACCTGATGGTCGAGGGCGCCGTCGACCTGCGCAGCGTGCGCACGCTCGGGTTCGAGAACGCGGACGCGATCGGCAAGAAGATCATCGGAATGTTCGAGGCCGGCCAGTTCGATGTCTGCACGTTGTTCTATTCCCGCTTCCGCTCGGTGATCGCGCAGATCCCGACCGCCCAGCAGCTCATCCCGGCGCAGATTCCGGTCAACGACAACGCGGCGCCCGGCGTCCAGGCGGCCTACGAGGCCGAGCCGAGCCAGGAGGAAATTCTGGCGACGCTGCTGCCGCGCAACATCTCGGTGCAGGTGTTCAAGGCGCTGCTCGAAAACCAGGCGTCGTTCTACGGCTCCCAGATGAGCGCGATGGACAACGCGACGCGCAACGCCGGCGACATGATCCGCAAGCAGACGACCCTCTACAACCGGTCGCGGCAGGCGATGATCACCAAGGAACTGATCGAAATCATCTCGGGCGCCGAAGCGCTCTGACCCGACATCAAAAGAGGACTTGATCATGGCCAACAAAGCCACGGGGCGCATCACCCAGGTCATCGGCGCCGTCGTCGACGTGAAGTTCGACGACCATCTGCCTGAAATTCTCAACGCGCTCGAGACGACGAACCAGGGCAATCGCCTGGTGCTCGAAGTGGCGCAGCATCTGGGCGAATCCTCGGTGCGATGCATCGCGATGGACACGTCCGAGGGTCTGACGCGCGGTCAGGAAGTCACCGACACCGGCGCGCCGATTGCGGTGCCCGTCGGCGACGGCACGCTCGGCCGCATCATCAACGTCATCGGCGAGCCGGTCGACGAAGCCGGCCCGGTGCCGCACGAGGCGCTGCGCGCCATCCACCAGCCGGCGCCGAGCTACGCCGAGCAGTCGACGGAAGCGCAGATTCTCGAAACCGGCATCAAGGTCGTCGACCTGCTCGCGCCTTACGCCAAGGGCGGCAAGATCGGCCTGTTCGGCGGCGCGGGCGTCGGCAAGACCGTGCTCATCATGGAGTTGATCAACAACGTCGCGAAGGCGCACGGCGGCTATTCGGTGTTCGCCGGCGTCGGCGAGCGCACCCGCGAGGGCAACGACCTCTATCACGAGATGATCGAGGGCGGCGTCAACAAGGACCCGAAGGAAGGTTCGACCGCCGGCTCGAAATGCGCGCTTGTCTATGGTCAGATGAACGAACCGCCGGGCGCGCGCGCCCGCGTCGCGCTCACGGGCCTCACCGTCGCCGAGCACTTCCGCGACAAGGGTCAGGACGTGCTGTTCTTCGTCGACAATATCTTCCGCTTCACGCAGGCGGGTTCGGAAGTGTCGGCGCTGCTCGGCCGCATTCCCTCGGCGGTCGGCTATCAGCCGACGCTCGCCACCGACATGGGCGCGCTGCAGGAGCGCATCACGACCACGAACAAGGGTTCGATCACTTCGGTGCAGGCCATTTACGTGCCCGCCGACGACCTGACCGACCCGGCGCCGGCGACGTCCTTCGCCCATCTCGACGCCACGACCGTGCTGTCGCGCTCGATCGCCGAAAAGGGCATCTATCCGGCGGTCGATCCGCTCGACTCCACCTCGCGCATGCTCTCCCCGATGATCGTCGGCGAGGAGCACTACGACGTCGCGCGCCGCGTGCAGTCGACGCTCCAGCGCTACAAGTCGCTGCAGGACATCATCGCCATTCTCGGCATGGACGAACTGTCGGAAGAGGACAAGCTGGTGGTGACGCGCGCGCGCAAGATCGAGCGCTTCCTGTCGCAGCCGTTCCACGTGGCCGAGGTCTTCACCGGTTCGCCCGGCAAGCTCGTGTCGCTCGCCGACACGATCAAGGGCTTCAAGGGCCTGGTCGAAGGCAAGTACGATCACCTGCCGGAGGCGGCCTTCTACATGGTCGGCACGATCGAGGAAGCGGTCGAGAAGGCGCAGAAGCTGGCGGCTGAAGCGGCCTGACGCCTGACGGCGCTGCGGGCAACACGCCCGCGGCTTGTTGAACGCACGGATTTCAGGAGCGGACGATGGCGGCCTTTCATTTCGAACTCGTCTCGCCCGAACGGCTTCTCTACTCCGGGGAAGTCGAGGCGGTCGTCGTGCCGGGCGTCGAAGGGCAGTTCACGGTGCTGAAGGATCACGCGCCGACCATGACGACGCTGAAGCCCGGCGTGGTGGAAGTGTCGGAAAGCGGCGCGAAGGCGCAACGGCTGTTCGTGCGCGGCGGTTTCGCCGATATCGCGGTCAGCGGTTTGACCATTCTTGCCGAGCAGGCGATCCCGCTCGACGAACTCGATTCCGCAAAGCTCGCGCAGGAAATCAAGAACGCGGAAGAAGACGTCGCCGACGCCACGCTCGAAGAGGCCAGGCGCCTCGCGAGCGAGAAGCTCGACCAGTTGCGCGAACTGAAGGCCGCGCTCGGCATCTAGTCACGACGGCGGATTTCGGACGCGATCCTCGAGATCGCGCCGGATGTCCTCGCGCGTCGCGCCGCGGCGCCAGTAGAATTCCGACAGGGTCGAGAAGGCGAGAAACACGCCTGCGCCCGCGATCATTCCCCACAATCCGCCGAGCGCGCCGAACGCGGCGACCGCCGCGGCCGCGCCGATGAGCGGACCCAGCGTGCGAAGAACGACGCGCGTCATGGCGTCCTCCATTCCAGATCGACCGCCGCCGCGCCTTACTGCGCGGCGGAATTCCCCAGAATCAGTTTCGCCCCGTCGTGGCCGGCGACGGTCGCCCTGAACAGGGCGCCGGGCTCGACCCCCGGCGTCGCAACCAGCGTGAAGTCGTGCGCGCGTCCGCATCCGCCGCGTTCGGCGAGCACGTCGATCGTTCTGCCGACCTGCGCGGAAAGATGGGCGGCCAGCCGGCGCTCCCCCTGTTCGCGCAGGCGCAGCGCGCGCGCCTTCACGACAGCGCGCTCAACCTGCGGCATGCGCGCGGCCGGCGTGCCGGGCCGGGGCGAAAACGGAAAGGCGTGAATATGCGTCACGCCGCAGTCCTCCACCAGGCGCAGCGTATTCTCGAACATCGCGTCCGTCTCGGTCGGAAAGCCGGCGATGAGATCGGCGCCGAACACAATGTCGGGCCGCAGCCGGCGCGCCTCGGCGCAGAATCGGACCGCATCCGCGCGCAGGTGGCGGCGCTTCATGCGCTTGAGCACCAGATCGTCGCCGGCCTGCAGCGACAGGTGCAGATGCGGCGCGAGCCGCTCCTCCTCCGCCAGCGCGCGCATGAGTTCGTCATCCGCTTCGATGCAATCGAGCGAGGAGAGGCGCAGCCGCTGCAATCGCGGCGCATGGCGCAATATCTGGCGCACCAGTCGCCCGAGCGTCGGACGGCCCGGCAGATCGGCGCCCCACGAGGTCAGATCGACGCCCGTCAGCACGACGTCCTTGTGGCCCGCGTCGACCAGCCTGCGCGCGGCGTCGACCACCGCGCCGGCCGGCAACGAGCGCGACGGGCCGCGACCGTACGGGATGATGCAGAATGTGCAGCGATGATCGCAGCCGTTCTGGACGGCGAGAAAGGCGCGCGTATGGCCTTCGACCGCGCGCGCCTCCAGCGCCTGGGCGCGGCGCGCGCCGGCGACCGGTTCGAATGCGAGCGCGCCGGCGTCGAGCGCGCGCCAGGCGGCGGGATCGGTCTTCTGCGCATTGCCGAGAAGCGCGTCGATCTCCGTCATCGCCGCGAAACGCGCGCGTTCCGTTTCGACCGCGCAGCCGGAGACGACGATGCGCGCGTGCGGGTTTTCGCGTCTCAGGCGACGGATCGTCTGGCGCGCCTGGCGCACCGAATCGGCGGTCACCGCGCAGGTGTTGACGAGAATGGCGTCGCCCGTTCCCGCGCGCTCCGCCGCCACGCGCATCGCTTCCGATTCGACGAGGTTCAGGCGACAGCCGAACGACACGACCTCGATTTTGCGCGCCGGCGCGTTCACGCGGGCGCTCGTGCGAAAATGGCGGGATCGAGCGCGGTTTCCGCCTCGAACTCGACCGGCCCGGTCATCAGCACGCGGCCGTCGGCCTCGCGCCAGAGGATGTCGAGATCGCCGCCGGGCAGCGACACCCGCGCGCGCCGTTCGCCGCGGCCGGTGCGCACGGCGGCGACCAGCGTCGCGCAGGCGGCGGTGCCGCAGGCCCGGGTCGCTCCGGCCCCGCGCTCCCACACGCGCAGGCGTATGTCGTCGCGCGCACGCATTTCGGCGAACGAGACGTTCACGCGTTCGGGAAACATCGGATGGCCTTCGACCAGCGGGCCAACCGTCGCAAGATCGATCGCGCGCGCGTCGTCCACGAAAAAGACCGCATGGGGGTTGCCCATGTTGACGGCGCAGAAGCGCGCCGGGGCGCCCGCCACGGGCGGCGCGAGCGCGACCTGCGTCGTGTCGTCGCCCGCGCCCGCCAGCGGAATGGCGGCCCATTCCAGCCGCGGCGCGCCCATGTCCACCGTAAAGCGCCATTCGCTTTCCCGCGCGACCGTGAGCAGCCCGGCGTCCGACTCCAGTTGCAGCGTGCGCGCGGCGGCGTTCCGCATCAGCGCCCAGCCGACGCAGCGCGTCCCATTGCCGCAGGCCGCCGACAGCGAACCGTCGATGTTGAAAATCTTCATCCGCGCCGCGACGCCAGGACGGGCGGAATCGCTCAGCACCATCAACTGATCGAAAAACAATCCTGGCGCGGCGCCGATGGCGCGCGCATCCGCCGCAGTCGGCCGCGCCTTTTTTCCGCGCAAATCCAGCACCACAATCTCGTTGCCGGCGCCGTTCATCTTCAGCGCGCGCGCGCCGGCGAGCGGATGGATTGTTTGCGCGTTGGGGTCGGCGTTCATATTCAGTCGGACACGCTATAGTGTCGGCAGGCGTCGCGCCCGCCGCGGATGGCGTCGAATCTATAAACCACGCGCGAAGACGGAGCGAATCGGATGACGGACACGCCGGTGAGGTGGCTGGTTCTGCTGGCGGCGGGTCTGGCGCTGGGCGCGGGCCCGGCATACGCGCAATCGGCCGCGCCGACGCCCGCGACGCCCTCGACAGCCGCCCCTTCGACGACGCCGGGCGCTCCGACCGTCGCCCAGCCGTCGACGCCCGCCATGCCCGCGCCTTCGGCGGCGCCCGCGCCCGGCGCCGCCAGGCCGGCCGAGGCCCCGTCCGGCGAGGCGTCCGGCTCCCAGCCGATCGAGGTGCCGGCGCGACCGGCGCTGATCGTTCGCGGCGCCTCCAACTGGGACGACGGTTTCAAGAAGATCGCCGAGGCGATCGCGCGCGCCCGCGCCGCCGCGCTCAAGGCGGGGCTGAAGGAAGTCGGTCGGCCGCTCGCCGCTTTCGTCGAGACGGACGACAACGGGTTCAAGTTCGAGGCGATGATTCCCATCGAGGCCGCGCCGACGGGCGCGGTCGACCTGCCGCCGGATGCGAAAATTGGAACCAATCCCGGCGGCAAGGCGCTGAAATTCCAACATCGCGGCGCCTACGACGACATCGATTCGACCTACGAAGCGATCACCGCCTATCTCGACGAGAAGGGGCTGGAGGCGCGCAACGTGTTCGTCGAGGAATATCTCAACGAACCGAAGGGCGCCGACGATACGGCGCTCGCGCTCGACATCTACGTCTTCATCAAGTGACGCCGCGCGCGGTTCTGTTCGACCTCGACGGCACGCTGAGCGATCCCAAGACCGGCATCTGCCTGTCGATGCGCCATGCGCTCGAGCGGCTCGGCGTCGAGCCGCCGCCGGTCGAGGCCCTCACCTGGGCCATCGGGCCGCCGATGCAGGATTCGATGGCGACGCTCGTCGGCCCCGCGCGGGCGCAGGCGGCGGTGCGCTTCTATCGCGAGCGCTACGGAACGATCGGCCTGTTCGAGAACGTTCTCTACGAAGGCGTGCCGGACATGCTCGCGCGCCTGCGACAGGACGGCGTGAGCCTGTATGTCGCGACATCCAAGGTCGAGGCGTTCGCGCAGCGGATCGTCGACCATTTCGGTATCGCGCGGTTCTTCCGGCGCGTCTACGGGGCGCAGGCGGACGGCGGCCTGTCCAACAAGGACGATCTCCTCGCGCATATTCTGGCGCGCGAGGGCGCGGAGGCTGCGGGCGCGATCATGGTCGGCGATCGCGTGTTCGACGCGCGCGCGGCGCGGGCCAACGGGTTGCGGTCGGTGTGCGCGCGCTGGGGCTACGGCGCGCCGGCGGAAGTGGCGGGCGCGGGGTTCGACGCCTTCGCGGCCACGCCGGCCGATGTCGACGCGGCGCTGCGGTCGGCGGGGCTCAAATCCGGCAGATGAGCGCCAGCGAATCCTGCGCCAGATCGCCGAGTTCGCCCGGCGCATCGCCCAACCGCGCCCGCACCGCCAGCGTATCGAGCATCGCGACCGCAAGCCGCGCGCGCACCGCGGGCGCGGGGTCGGCGGGCAGTTCGCGGTTGGCCACGCAGCGGGCAAAGGCCGTTTCCAGCGCATCCTCCGTCTCGCGCCGGAGCCGGCGCGCGGCCTCGGCGATCGCGGGATGGGTCAGGGCGGCGGCCGCGGCCGTGCCCACGATCATGCAGCCGGGGTGGTTGGGCGGCGCGCAATAGTCAGCGATGGCGCGCGCGAAACTCTCCGACAGCCGCTCCTCGATGGGGCCGGGCGCGGCGAGCGCGGCGCGCAAGGCGGCGAGGGCCCGGGCGCCTTCACGCGCCAAGGCGGTCAGGTACAGCCGCTCCTTGTCGCCGAACGCGCCGTAGATGCTCGGGCGGTTCAGGCCGGTCGCCGCCGACAGGTCGTCGAGCGACGCCTCCGCGAAGCCCTTTTCGATGAACACGTCACGCACCCTGTCGAGCGCCGCCGCCTCGTCGAACTGGCGCGGCCGGCCGCGTTTGCGGACAATTTCCGTATCGTTCTGCATAATTATCTGGTCCTCATTTTTGTACTGAGGTGAATATCATTCCTGCTCGCGCGACGCCCGTTTCCACCGTGCTCGAAGCCGCATGGCCGGTCAAAAGCGCCGGGGCGGACCGGGCGAATCACGCCGCCTCGAAGGCCTCGCCCGGGCGGGCGGCGCGAAAGCGCTCTGGCGCGACGCTTTCGCGTGCGAGCGCGCGGCCGAGCTTCTCCGCCGGCTCCATGATCGGCTCGTCGGTCAGGCGGAACGTGCCCCAGTGGTGGCCGATCGCCCGGCGCGCGCCGACGAGGCGGAAAATGGCGACCGATTCGTCCGGATCGACATGCTGGGCGCGCATGAACCAGCGCGGCGCGTAGGCGCCGATCGGCAGATGCGCGAGGTCGACGGCGCCGTGTTTCTCGCGCAGCGCCTCGAAGACCGAGCCGTCGCCGAAGGCGGTGTCGGCGATGTGATAGATTTTCGCGCTCGGCGTCTCAATCACGAAGGCGCACCACAGCGCCATGCGCCGGTCGTTCAGACCGCGCGCCGACCAGTGCAGCGCGGATTCGAAATGCACGCGCAGCGCCCCGACATCGACGCGCGCGCCCCAGTCGTGGGCCTGCGCGGCGATGCGCGGATCGATCGCCTGCAGGATCGTGTCGTTGCCCAGCGGCGTCAGCACCGGACAGGGGCGGGCGACCGCGAGGCGCTTGAGCGTATCGGCGTCCATGTGGTCGTAATGGTTGTGGCTGACCAGAATCGCGTCGAGCGAGGGCAGGTCGTCGAGCGCGACCCCCGGCGCGTTCACCCGTTTGGGGCCGGCGAAGCGGAAGGGGCTCGCGCGGTCCGACCACACGGGGTCGATCAGCAGATTGACGCCGTGCGTCTGCACCAGAAAGCTCGCATGGCCGACGAAGGTCACGCGCAGGCGCGCGCCGTCCACGCGCGGCGGCGGCCGGTCCGCGAAGGGCGAGGGAAAGGTTTTCGGCCAGGGAGGCCGATTGCGCGACCCCCATTGCCATTTCAGGAGTTCGCGCCGGCTCTTGTCGCGCGAACCGCCGGGCGCAACGAATCGCAGCCCGTCGAAATGGTCGCTCGGCGGCCCGGAATAATACGGGTTTTTCATTGCGGCGCGGTCAGCGCGCGGCGGCGTGATACTCGTCGTTCGGGCGCATGTCGACGGCCGAGGCCATGCGGTTCGTCATGTTGAAGAAGCTCGCGGTCGCGCCGATGTCCCAGATGTCGCGGTCCGAAAAACCCGCCTTGCGCAGTCCGGCGCGGTCGCGCTCTTCGATCGCCCACGGCTCCTTCGTCAGTTTCACGGCGAAGTCGAGCATGGCGCGCTGGCGGTCGGGCAGGTCGGCGGCGCGATAGTTCATCACCAGCATCTCGCCGAGTTTGGGATCGCCCGACAGCCGGCGCACCGCCTCGCCGTGCGCGGTCAGGCAATAGAAACACTTGTTTTCCGAGGAGACGACGACCGAAATCATCTCGCGTTCGAGCTTGCTCAGGCCCGAGGGCGCGAGCATGAGGTCGTTGTAGAAGAGGGAGAACGCATCGAACTTCGCCATGTCGTGCGTGTAGGCGCGCAACACGTTCGGCACGAAGCCGATCTTCTCCTCGCATTTGGCGAAATAGGCCGCGACCTGCGGCGTCAGTTCGGCCGCCGGCAGATCGAGCGCCATCACGCCATCCATGTCGCTCTTTGCGGTCTTGTTCGGCGCAACCGCTTTGGGCGCGCCGGCTTTCGGTTTGGCCTTGGCCATGTTCGTCTCCCGTTGTCGCCGCCATTGTGCCGGCGCGCGCGCCCGTTGCAAGAGGGCGTGCGCGCGCGCATGTTCGGCCGAGGTTCCGCGAGGCCCGCCATGTCGCGCTACGATGATCTGAGGCCGTTGGTCGACCGCTGGCGCGGGGCGACCGCCGCACTTTGTCGCGACGCGCAGGTTCTGCCGTCTTTTCTGGCGGAAAGTCTGCGGGCGCATCTGGGCTGTCCCGCCCGTGCGGTCGATCCCGACGGCGTATCGCATGTTCTGGTCGCCCCCTGCGCCGCGAGATGGGACGGCCCCGCGCCGGCCGGGCGCCTTGCGCTCACGCCCTACGAACATCCGCCCCAATGGACGCCCTACGACGACGCGCGCTTCTACTTTGGGCTGCGCGTGCTGCTGGCGGGGGCGGGCGTCGACTGGCCGAAGGATCCGTTCTGGATCGTTCTCAGCGCGACCCGCGCGGACGCGGCCTTTTCCGTGCGCGACGAAAACAGCGGCGAAGATTTTCCCGTGCGCACGGAGCATGCGGCGAGCGCGGATGCGCTGTGCGCCCATCTCTACGCGGCGATGCGGCGGGAACTGTCCGCGCCGCCGCATTTGCGGGCCGACCGCCAGCCGATCGGCTTCGGCATCGCGCCCGCCGCCGGGGCGTGATCAGTGCCGGAAATGACGATGGCCGGTGAAGACCATCGCAAGATTCGCTTCGTTCGCCGCGTCGATCACGTCCTGATCGCGCATCGAGCCGCCGGGCTGGATGACGGCGGTGGCGCCGGCTTCGGCCGCGGCCAGCAGTCCGTCGGCGAAGGGAAAGAAAGCGTCGGAGGCGACGACGGAGCCGATGGCGAGGCTTTGCGGCAGGCCGGCCGCTTTCGCCGCCTCGGCCGCCTTCCAGGCGGCGATGCGCGAGGAATCCACGCGCGACATCTGGCCCGCGCCCACGCCCACCGTCGCGCCGTCCTTCACATAGACGATGGCGTTCGACTTCACGTGTTTGGCCACGCGGAATGCGAACTTCATGTCGGCGAGTTCGGCCGCCGTCGGCGCGCGCCGGGTGACGACCTTCAGCTCCATGTCGTCGACGACCGCATTGTCGCGCGCCTGCACGAGCAGGCCGCCGGCGACGGTGCGCACCGAAAGACCCCTCGCGCGCGGGTCCGGCAGGCCGCCGGTCAGCAGCAGGCGCAGGTTCTTCTTCGCCGCGACGAGCGCGATGGCTTCCCCGGTCGCATCGGGCGCGATGATGACCTCCGTGAAGATTTTCACGATCTCGCTCGCCGCCTGCGCGTCGAGCGTGCGGTTGAGCGCGACGATGCCGCCGAAGGCGGACACGGGATCGCAGCGCAGCGCCTTCAGATAGGCGTCCGTCAGCGTCGCGCCCTCGGCCACGCCGCACGGATTGGCGTGTTTGATGATGGCCACGGCGGCCGTGCGCGCGGGATCGAATTCGGCCACGCATTCGAAGGCCGCGTCGGTGTCGTTGACGTTGTTGTAGGAGAGCTGCTTGCCCTGCGTCTGGCGCGCGGTGGCGACGCCGAACCGTTTCTCGCCGGTCGCATAGAAACCCGCGCTCTGGTGCGGATTTTCGCCGTAGCGCATCGGCTCGGTCAGATGGCCGCCGACGGCGCGCCATTCGGGCGTATCGACATGCAGCGCGCTCGCGAACCAGTTGGAGATCGCCGCATCATAGGCGGCGGTGCGCGCGTAGGCCTTGTGGGCGAGGCGCCGGCGCGTCCGCCGCTGCGTCTGCCCGGCGTTGGCGACGAGTTCGCCGAGCACGAGCGCGTAATCGGCCGGATCGACCACGACGGCGACATGGTCGTGGTTCTTGGCGGCCGCGCGAATCATCGCCGGGCCGCCGATGTCGATGTTCTCGACGCAATCCTCGTAGGACGCGCCGCGCGCGACGGTCGCCTCGAACGGATAAAGATTGACCACAAGCAGATCGATCTGCGGAATCGAGTGGGCGAGCAGCGCCGCCTCGTGCTCGGGATTCTCGCGGATGGCGAGCAGGCCGCCGTGCACTTTCGGGTGCAGCGTCTTCACGCGGCCGTCCATCATTTCCGGAAAGCCGGTGATGTCGGAAATGTCCTTCACCGCGACGCCGGCGTCGGCGATCGCCTTGCGCGTGCCGCCGGTCGAGACGATCTCGACGCCGTGGCCGGCGAGCGCGCGAGCCAAGTCGATCAGCCCGGTCTTGTCGGAAACGGAAATCAGCGCGCGCGCGACGCGGCACAAATCCTTGGCCATCGGAGTCTCTCTGGCGGGCGCGGTCGGACGCGCGGGCGATCGCGCGCCGGAACGAACGCCACGGAGCGCCGCGCGCGCCCCGCGGCATGGAGACGATTACTTGGCGGTCTTGGCGGCCTTGTCGCCGGCCTGGCGGTCCGTGCGCTCGGCGATGCGGGCCGACTTGCCGCGACGGTCGCGCAGATAGTAGAGCTTGGCGCGCCGCACCTTGCCGCGCCGCACCACCTTGATCTGTTCGATCATCGGCGAATAGACCGGGAACACGCGCTCCACGCCTTCGCCATAGGAAATCTTGCGGACGGTGAAGCTCTCGTTGAGGCCGCCGCCCTGACGCGCGATGCAGACGCCTTCGTAGGCCTGGACGCGGGTGCGGTCGCCTTCCTTCACCTTCACGCTCACGACGACGGTGTCGCCGGGCTGGAAGGCGGGAATTTCACGAGCGAGTTTGGCGGCCTGCTCGGCTTCGAGCTGGGCGATGAGGTCCATGGTCTTTCTCCGTTTCGCCCTGTTGCGGGCGAGCGTTTCGGGAACGCTGTTCTGAGTTGAGCCGCGCCTATACAGGATTGCGGAGGGCGAGTCGAGAGATTCAGGCCTCCTTGTCGCGCGCAAGGTCGGGCCGACGGGCGCGCGTGAGCGTTTGCGCCTGTTCGCGCCGCCAGCGGGCGATCCTGGCGTGGTCGCCGGACAGCAGCACGTCCGGAATGCCCCGGCCCTCCCAGTCGCGGGGCCGCGTGTAGTGCGGATATTCGAGCAGGCCGTTCTCGAAGCTTTCCTCGGCGCCGGACGCCTGCTTGCCCATGACGCCGGGAATGAGCCGCACGCAGGCGTCGAGAAGCGCCATCGCCGCGATCTCGCCGCCCGAGAGCACATAGTCGCCGATGGAGACCTCCTCCAGATCGCGGGCCTCGACGATGCGTTCGTCCACGCCTTCGAACCGGCTGCAGACGATGAGCGCGCCCGGCCCGGCGGCGAGGTCGCGCACGCGCGCCTGCGTGAGCGGGCGCCCGCGCGGGCTCATCAGCAGGCGCGGGCGGGGATCGCCGTGCGGGGAAACGGCGTCGATGGCGGCGGCCAGCACATCCGCGCGCAACACCATGCCGGCGCCGCCGCCGGCCGGCGTGTCGTCCACCGCGCGATGCTTGCCGAGGCCGTGATCGCGGATGTCCTTCGTCTCCAGCGCCCACAGGCCCCGCGCGCGCGCGTCGCCCGACAGCGACAGGCCGAGCGGGCCCGGAAACATCTCGGGGAAGAGGGTGAGGACGGTCGCGCGGAACGTCATTCGGTTTCGACCGGCCGCACGACCACGATGCGCCTTGCGGCGAAATCGAGCGTGGGCGCGTGCGCCCGGGTGAAGGGCGCGAGCAAGGTTTCGCTCGCGCCGGAAATCTCGAGAATGTCGCCCGCGCCGAAATTGAGGACGTTCTTCACGGTTCCGAGCGTTTCGCCCTCTGGCGTCACGGCGGTCAGCCCGAGAAGGTCGGCGATGTAGAATTCGTCCTCGTCGGGCGGCGGCAGTTCTTCGCGCGCGACATACAGCGCAAGGCCGGTCAGCGCCCGTGCGGCGTCGCGGTCGCCAAGGCCCTTCACGCGCGCCACGATCATGTCGTCCTTGAGCGGCCGCGCGCGCTCGATTTCGAACGCGCGCGTCCCAGTTTCGTCCGTCAACGGCCCGTAACCGGCGATCGACATGGGATCGGCGGTGAAGCTCTTGATGCGGATTTCGCCCCGCACGCCCTGCGGCGCGCCGAAACGGCCGACCAGGATGCGGCCCTTCGGCGCGGCCATCGCGGGCTACTCGGCAGCGGCTTCGCCAGCAGCGGCGGCCTTCTCGGCGGCCGCGGCCGCGGCCGCGGCGCGTTCCTGCGCCTTCTTCTTCGGCTGCGCCTTGGTCGGATTGTTGCGCGCCTCGCGCTTGCCGACGCCGACGGCCTCCAGCAGGCGCGCGACGCGGTCGGTCGGCTGGGCGCCCTTGGCGATCCACGCCCTGGCCTTCTCGCCGTCGAGCACCAGGCGGTCGGCGGCGTCCTTGGCCTTCAGCGGATCGAACGTGCCGAGCCGCTCGATGAAGCGGCCATCGCGCGGATAGCGCGAGTCGGCGACGACGATGCGATAGAACGGGCGCTTCTTGGCGCCGCCGCGGGAGAGACGAATCTTCAGGGACATTTTGCTTCCTTACTGTGCTGGACTCCCTCGCCCCGCTTGCGGGGAGAGGGCCGGGTGAGGGGCCGGGCGATAGACCCGAGATCGTCCCCGGGCCCCTCATCCGGCGCTTTGCGCCACCTTCTCCCCGTTTACGGGGAGAAGGGGAATTGGCTCATTTCTTCTTTCCGAACTGGAACGGGTTGAAACCGCTGCCGAGGCCCGGCAGCTTCGGCATGGCGCCGGGCATGCCCGGCTTGCCGAGGCCCGCCGGCATGTCGGGCAGCTTCATGCCGCCGCCCATTTGTTTCTGCAGCTGCTCGATCTGTTCGGGCGTCGGCTGCGGCATGTTCCCGCCCAATCCGAACGCCTGCGCCATCTTGCCGAGCGCGCCGCGTTTGGCGCCGCCGAGCTGTTTCATCATGTCGGCCATCTGGCGATGCTGCTTGAGCAGTTTGTTCACGTCCTCGACCTTCATGCCGGCGCCAGCCGCGATGCGCTTCTTGCGGGAGGCCTTGAGAATGTCGGGGTTGCGGCGCTCCTGCGGCGTCATCGACAGGATGATCGCGCGCTGGCGCCTGATGACCTTGTCGTCGATCTTCGCGCCGGCCATCTGCTCCTTGATCTTGCCCATGCCGGGCAACAGGCCCATCACGCCGCCGAGCCCGCCGAGCTTGTCGAACTGCGCGAGCTGGTCGGCCAGATCCTCCAGGTCGAACTTGCCCTTGCGCATCTTCTCGGCGATGCGCTGGGCTTTCTCCGCGTCGATCGTTTCGGCGGCCTTCTCCACCAGCGCGACGATGTCGCCCATGCCGAGGATGCGATTGGCGATGCGGCGCGGATCGAACTCGTCGAGCGCGTCCATCTTCTCGCCCGTGCCGATCAGCTTGATCGGCTTGCCGGTCACGGCCCGCATCGAGAGCGCCGCGCCGCCGCGCCCGTCGCCGTCCACGCGCGTCAGCACGATGCCGGTCACGCCGACGCGCTCGTCGAAGCTCTTGGCCAGATTGACCGCGTCCTGACCGGTCAGGGCGTCGGCCACCAGCAGGATTTCGTGCGGGCGCGCGGCGGACTTGATCTCCGCCATCTCCGCCATCAACGGCTCGTCGATATGCGTGCGGCCGGCGGTGTCGAGCATCACCACGTCGTAGCCCTGCAGGCGCGCGGCCTGTTCGGCGCGCTGGGCGATCTGCACGGGCGTCTGCCCGGCCACGATCGGCAGCGTGTCGACGCCGATCTGGCGGCCGAGCACGGCGAGCTGCTCCTGTGCGGCCGGGCGCTTCACGTCGAGCGAGGCCATCAGCACGCGCTTGTTCTGCCGGTCCTTCAGGCGCAGCGCGATCTTGGCGGTCGTCGTCGTCTTGCCCGCGCCCTGCAGGCCCACCATCATGATGGCGACGGGCGGGGCCGCGTTGAGGTCGATCGGCTGCGCGTCGGACCCGAGCGTCTCCACCAGCACGTCGTTGACGATCTTGACGACCATCTGGCCCGGCGTGACGGATTTGATGATGTTGGCGCCCACGGCGGCGGCGCGCACCTTGTCGGTGAACGAGCGCACGACATCGAGCGCCACGTCCGCTTCCAGCAGCGCGCGGCGCACTTCGCGCAGAATGGTCGCGACGTCTTCCTCGCTCAGCGCCCCGCGGCGCGTGAGCGCGTCGAATATGCCGGAGAGCTTTTCGCTCAGACCCTCGAACATTTTGGTCTCCTTCCTGTTCGACGGCCGTCGAACAGGATTCCCGCGCACGAGCGCGGCGTCGCATTGTTTCACGCGGCGAAAGCCGCCGCGTGGTTTCGGCGCACGAGCGCCGCGTCGCGTTCGCTCCTGGCCCGCGCCTGCGGCGCGAGCAGGTTTTTTTCACGCGGCGAAAGCCGCCGCGTGGTTTCGGCGCACGAGCGCCGCGTCGCGTT